>CADBRN010000015.1 GCA_902797025.1 uncultured Lachnospiraceae bacterium | reverse complement strand
CACCTCGTCAGTAAAAGGCTCAACAACGATCACTGCAATGTTGTCCAGTCCACCGCCCGCGTTCGCAAGCTGAACCAGTTTGCCGGCCTTATCTCCGATCTGATCATCCTTCAGCACCTGACTGATGATCTTCTTTTCGACCATATTGTAGAGACCATCCGAACACATTATAAAGATGCTGTTCTTCTCCAGTTTCACGTCGAAAAAGTCGATTTTAATCTCCTCGCTCGTTCCGATGGCACGGGTAATGATGTTTTTATCCGGATGATTGGCTCCCTCTTCCGGCGTCAGCTCACCCATACGCACCATTTCAGCGATCAGCGAATGATCCTGTGTAACCTGGCGAAGATCTCCGTCCAGAAGATACAGGCGGGAATCTCCCACATTTGCGACATAAAGGCAGCCGTCAACGACCGTCGCCGCGACCATTGTGCTTCCCATTCCGTACAGGCTCTCGTCACTCTTTGACTTCTCGAGCACCGCCCTGTTCGCAGCTTCGATGCCGGCCCGGAGAATCACGACCGGATTGTTGTCTGGATCCTTCCGCACCGTCTCGGTCAGCACGGAGACCCCGTATCTGGATGCGTAGTCTCCCGCATTGTGACCACCCATTCCGTCCGCTACGACAAACAGGTTCGGAAGGTTTCCGATCGGCTCTGCCGACGTAAAGATGAAATCCTGATTCATTTTTCGAATCTGGCCGACGTCAGTCGCAGAATAAACCTTCATGTTCTATACTCCTGGTAAGATAGTTTCTTCGTAACTGGCCACAGGCGCCGTCTATATCAGCGCCCATTTCCCTTCTAATAGTAACATTAATTCCATATTTTTCAAGTTTTTTGTCAAACTCCGCCACCGCTGCGCGGCCCGAACGCCTGTAATTCCGCTCCCGGATCGGATTCACCGGGATCAGATTCACATGGCAATTCATGCCATGCAGAAGTTCCGCAAGTTCCTCAGCACACTGTTCCGTATCATTCTCGCCGGCAATCAGCGCGTACTCAAATGAGATCCTGCGGCCGGTCTGATCAAAATAATACCGGCACGCATCCAGCAGTTCTTCTATGGACCATCGCTTCGCGACAGGCATCAGTTTCTGCCTTTTCTCATCATTCGACGCATGGAGCGAGATCGCGAGCGTGATCTGAAGATGCTCGTCCGCCAGCGCCCGGATCTTCGGAACGATACCGCAGGTAGAAACCGTCACATTCCGCTGACTCAGATTCATCCCCTGCTCTGCGCCCGCAAGATGGAGAAAACGGAGCAGATTGTCGTAATTATCCAGCGGTTCGCCGCTTCCCATCACATCGATGTTGGAAATACGCTCTCCTGTCATATGCGCAATCGTGTACACCTGACTCAACATCTCGTACGCCGTCAGGTTCCTTACGCATCCGTCCAGCGTCGACGCGCAGAACCGGCATCCCATATTGCAGCCGACCTGCGAAGAAATGCACACGGAATTACCGTGCCTGTGCTTCATCCAGACACTCTCGATCACATTGCCGTCGAAGAGGCGAAACAGATATTTCTTCGTATCCCCGCGTTCCGACTCCACTACACGAACCGCCTCCGGCACATGAAGCGGTTTTTCCTCCGCGAGATAATCCCGGAGCTTTTGGGGAAGATTTGTCATCTCATGATAAGAAGAAACCTGGCGGGCATGAATCCAGGAAAACAGTTGCTTTGCCCGGAAGGGCTTTTCGCCGATTTCCGTGATATACAAAGACAGCTCGTCCGGTGTCATCGATCCGATCTCTTCATTTGAATTCATCGGCCGTCCCCTTTCTGAATTTTGCGAGAAAGAACCCGTCGCAGCGGTGCGTTCCCGGCAGAAGCTGCAGCATGTTGGAACTGCCCGCTTCCTCCCTGAGTTCCTCCGGAAGATCCGGCGCGAGAGCGACCGGTTCAAGTCCGGACTGCCCGCAAATCCATCGGGCATTCTCCTCATTTTCCCGCGCATCAATCGTACAGGTTGAATACAGGAGCGTTCCTCCCGGCTTCACGTATCGGATCGCCTGCGTGAGAATTTTTCTCTGCAGCTTCACGAGGCTCTCTGTCTTCGCATCCGACACCCGGTAACGGATATCCGGTTTTCTCCCGATCACGCCGAGTCCCGAACAGGGGACATCTGCGAGAACCACATCTGCGGCTTCGTCAATCTCCGGATCGAACACGGAGGCATCCGCGCACGAAACGGTGACGTTCCGGATTTGGAGACGCTCCGCTCCGTTCCGGATCAGATCGGCGCGCTTGTTCGTAAGATCCCGTGAAATCACACGGCCCTCCGGCGCAAGATCGGCCGCGAGCATCGTCTTTCCGCCCGGCGCCGCACAGAGATCCAGAACCGTGCTGCTCTTCCTGATCCCGGCGGCGCGGACCGCGATCATCGAACTTACATCCTGTACCGCAAGTGCGCCGCGACGGAAAGCCGGCAAATCTTCAAGGCCGGTGACGCCGGAAAGAATGCGGGCGTCCGGAACGTACGGGGCGTCAGTCACCCGTATGCCTCCGCTTTCCAGTTCTTCCGTCAGAGCAGCCGCATTTTCCCGAAACCGGACCGTGAGCGGCGGCTTTTTTTCAAATGATGCTGCCGCCGCCTCCGTCTTCTCTTTTCCGTACCGTATGATCCATCTGTTCACGATCGGGAGCGGAAGCGAGTAGCGGATCGAAAGATAACGTGCCGGATCCGCGGCGCGGTCCGGCAGGCAGAGCGTATCTTTCCGGCGGGACAGATTCCGGAGGACACCGTTGACAAAACCCTTCAGCGGTCCGCAGCCCTTCCGTTCTGTGATCCTTAGCGCTTCACTGACCGCGGCGCGGTCCGGAACAGACATAAACCACATCTGGTACGCGGCCGTCCGGATGATCCAGCGGATCACCGGCTTCATCTTCCTCGTTCCGGTCTTCGCCACCTGATTGATCATATAGTCCAGATAAATACACCGCTCAATCGTACCCTCCGTCAGATGCCTGCAGAAATTCCGGTCGCGGAGTGACATCCCGGATTCGTGATCAAGCACCCGCCGGATCACGAGATGGCAGGGAACTTCTTCCCGGTCGATTTCGAGCAGCATATCCACGGCAATCAGGCGCGGATCCTCTTTCATCGGAAATTCCTCCTTTTTACGGCCGTTCGTTCAGACGACGCCGTCTTGTGTCTTCAGTCGTTCCGCCTTCCTGCCAGAATCAGCAGACGCAGAAGCTGCAGAAGTGAAGCGCATACGGCGGCAACGTATGTCATGGCTGCCGCGCGGAGCACGCGGCGTGATCCGCGAACCTCCTCAGGAAGCATGATTCCGCATCCCTCCAGTTTGATGATCGCTCTGTGCGACGCGTTGAATTCGACCGGCAGGGTGACGATCTGAAACAGCAGCGCGCCGCAGAACAGGATAATGCCAAGATACAAAAGCGGCCGATAGGAAAGGATCAAGCCGAACAGAAACAGCGGCCATGCGAGCTGCGAACCGAAATTCGCGACCGGCACGAGGCTCGACCGGATCGAAAGCGGCGCATAATTCCGGGCGTCCTGAATCGCATGACCGCACTCATGCGCCGCGACTCCGACCGCCGCCAGCGAGGTCGATCCGTACACCGAATCCGACAGACGGACGACCTTTGTGCGCGGATCATAATGATCCGTCAGGCTTCCTCCGATGTGCTCGACACGGACGTTGTAGATGCCCTCACTCTCGAGAATTTTCTGTGCAGCCATCGCGCCGGTCAGACCGGACATGCTCCGGATCTGACTGTATTTTCCAAACGTACTCTTCATCGCGCCCTGCACGGCGAGAGACAGAACGAAGCCTGCGAGAATCAGCAGGTAGGTCCAGTCTACACCCCAATAATATCCGTAAGATCCCATAGCGGTTTCCTCCTTAATCGATCCCGGAACGTCACGATTCCGTCACAAAACGCTCATCCCCGGAAAACGCATGCCCGCGGAGAAATGCATCCGCCGTCATCCGTTTTTTTCCGGTCATCTGGAGTTCCAGTATCCGGAGTGATCCGTTTCCCGTCTGAACGGAAAATCCGTTTTTATCAACTGCGAAAACCGAGCCGGGCACCCTGCCGCTCTCTTCTGACGACACGGAGGCAGCCCAGAACTTCACCTGCTTCCCGTCAAGGGAAGAGTACGCGGAAGGCCACGGGTTCAGTCCGCGGATCAGACGCTCGATCGTAACCGCGTCCGCGTTCCAGTCGATCGCGCCGTCACTCTTTCGTATCATCCGCGCATACATCGTCGTGCTCTCTTCCGGCTGTTTTTCCCTCCTGATCCTTCCGTCCGGTATTTTCGGGATGGTTTCGACCAGAAGATCCGCTCCCTCCCTGCTCAGGCGTTCGAACAGCGATCCGCCCGTCTCCTCCGGAGTGAGCGTTACGGTCCTCTTTGCGATCATATCGCCGGTATCGAGCCCCGCTCCCATCTGCATGATCGTCACCCCGGACTCTTTCTCACCGTTGATCACCGCCCACTGAATCGGCGCCGCGCCGCGGTAGGCGGGAAGCAGCGACGCGTGAACGTTGATACATCCGTATTGCGGCAAATCCAGTATCCGCTGCGGAATGATCTGTCCGTAGGCCGCGACGATGATCAGATCCGGCCGGATCTCCGAAAGAATCCGGAAGGACTCATCGTCCTTCACGCGGTGCGGCTGAAAGACCGGAATACCGGCCGCACATGCCAGTTCCTTGACCGGTGAAGCGGCAATTCTGTGGCCGCGTCCGACCGGTTTATCCTCTTTCGTGAAGACAGCAGCGATCTCCATCCTGCTTTTAATCAGTGCCTTCAGGCACTCCGCCGCAAAATCCGGCGTTCCCATAAATACCAGTCTCATGCCCGATCATCTCCGCCGTCTGCTTCGCCGTTCTCTTCCTCATCTTCTTCATACTCCGCAAGCTCTCCGACATCGTATACCTGCCCGTCCACGTGGGAAGTGTAGAGGATGCCGTTCAGGTGATCGTTCTCATGAAGGATCGCCCGTGCGAGGAGTCCTTCCGCCTCCATCTCAAATTCGTTTCCGCCAAGATCACTCGCCCGCACCTTCACATGATCCGGCCGTGTCACGATCCCGCATTTTCCCGGGAGGCTCAGGCAGCCTTCCTCCCCGGTCTGTTCGCCTGAGGTCTCGAGGATCTCGGGGTTGATAAATACGAAGGAGTTCTCACGATCCACATCTACGACGAAAATCCGCTTGAGGATTCCGACCTGCGGAGCCGCAAGTCCGACGCCGTTATCGTGATACATCGTGTCGAACATATCATTTACAAGCAGCCTGATGCGCGGCGTGATGCTCTTTACCGGCTTCGCCGTCTTCTCAAGCACCGGATCTCCAAAAATTCTTATTTTTCTTAACGCCATAATTTCCTCCATCTATCGGTTCAGGTCGTATGAAAACAGAACATCTCTGAACCCGCTGTTAATGTCAATATATGCTTCCAGCAGCGTGCGTATGCGCACCGCCGTTTCTTCCGTCTCCGTCTTTATATACAGCACGCGTCTGTAGTAATCCTTGATCTTCGACACCGTTTCCGGCGCCGGTCCGATCACCCGCGTCTGTTTCCTTCGATCGATGAGCGTGAGATATTTCGTGATGAATCCCATTGCCCGATCCAGCTTTTCCTCCGACCGGCCGCTCGCGTGGACCGCAAGCAGATTGCCGCACGGCGGATATCCGAGAATTCTCCGCACACCCATTTCCTGATTATAGAACGCCCGGTAATCCTGGCGGGCAGCTGCCTGAATACACGGTTCATCGGGACGATACGTCTGAATCAGGGCAAGTCCTTTTTTTTCTCCGCGGCCGGCTCTCCCGATCGCCTGTACAAGCAGCTGATATGTATGCTCACCGGAACGGTAATCGCTCTCAAAAAGAGAAAGATCCGCCAGCAGAACGCCGACGAGTGTCACATCCGGAAAATCATGACCTTTCACGATCATCTGGGTACCGATGAGAATGTCCGCCTGATGCTGCGCGAAGGCTTTCACGATTTTTTCATGGCCTTCTTTCCCGTGTGTCGTATCCGAATCCATGCGAAGTATTTCCGCTTCCGGAAATTCCTTTTTCACGATGCCCTCCGCCATCTCTGTTCCCGCACGGAACCCGCTGATATGCGGCGATCCGCAGGAAGGACATCTCCGGACCATCGGCTGCTCATACCCGCAGTAATGACAGATCAGCCGGCCGCCCCGGTGAGCGGTCAGGGAAACATCACAGTGCGGACATTTGATGACATGGCCGCAGGAGCGACAGGAGATAAAACTCGTATACCCCCGTTTATTTAAAAAAAGGATCGTCTGTTCATGGCGTTCCAGACGCTCTGCGATCGCACTCTTCAACGCCCCGCTCAGCATCGAAGTATTTCCCGCACGCAGCTCTTTTCTCATATCGACGATTGAGACATCCGGAAGTACGGCGTCCCCGTACCGCTCCCTCATCACGAACAGCCGGTAGATGCCGGACTCTGCACGATGAACGGAGTCAAATGACGGAGTCGCAGATCCAAAAAGAACTCTCGCATTTTCGATCTGTCCACGCTTGATCGCTACCTCCCGGGCATCATAACGCGGCGTCTCGTCGCTTTGATACGCACCCTCCTGTTCTTCATCCACAATAATAAGTCCGAGGTTTGAAAACGGTGTGAACAGCGCGGATCTCGGCCCGATCACGATTTTTGCCTCGCCGCGCCTGACACGTTCAAACTCATCGTACCGTTCCGCCTTTCCCATGCGGGAATGGATCACCGCGATCTTCTTTCCGAAGCGCGCTGCGAAACGCCGTACAATCTGCCAGGAGAGCGCGATCTCCGGGATCAGCACGATCACCTCCCGGCCCTCCGCGAGCATCCGCTCCGAAAGATCCATATAGACGAGCGTCTTCCCGCTCCCTGTCACCCCGGCGAGAAGGCAGGGTTTATCCGGTTCCCTGCGAAATGACTGAATTATGCCGTCGCGCGCCCGCTCCTGCTCATCGGAAAGAACGGCCGGTCCGCTCTGTTCCCCTTCCGGCGAAAGCAGTACAGACGGCAGGCGGTCGATTTCTGACGAAGTGACGGAAATCACCCCTTCCCCTTCCATCGAACGGATCGTCTGGAGCGTGATTTTCAGCCTTTTTTGCGCCTCCCCGCGATTTATGCGCTTTTCCCGCATCAGAGCAGCAAGAAGCCGCTCCTTCGCTGTGAAATGCTTTTTCTGGTACCCTGATAAAATTTCACCCGCCATCGTGTCATTGACCGCGAGCATGATCTCATCTTCCGTTTTCCGGTTTTCCCTCTCCCTCACGGGCAGCGTCGTCTTCAGTGCCTGAATCATCGAAGAACCATACGTTTTTTTCATCCACGCCGCGAGGCGGATCAGTCCGGATTCCGCGGCGATTCCCCGATCCGACACGGCGGCGATCTCCTTGATCTTCGCGGGATCAATTCCGGGCTCATCGCCAAAACCGATCACATATCCCCGCGTCATTTTGTCACCGCGGCCAAATGGAATTTCCACACACGTACCCCGGCAAATCTGATCCGCAAGTTTCTCCGGAATCCGATACCGGAACACGCGGTCCGGCATCGCCGTGAGATCAACAATCACATCCGCGTATCGTTCACTCATTTAATATTTCCCGAATCAGCACGCGTTCATCCATCGGATATTTCTTTCCCCTGATGATCTGATAATCCTCATGGCCCTTTCCCGCAAGAACGATAATGTCGCCGGGCTCACCGTGACGGATTGCGTAACGGATCGCATCTTTCCGGTCGATGATTTCGATATATTTCCCGTCCGTCTTTGCCATCCCGGTTTTGATGTCATCGATGATCGCCTGAGGTTCCTCATCCCTTGGGTTATCCGAGGTGATAATGGTCAGATCCGCCATCTTTCCGGAGATCTCTCCCATCTCGAATCGCCGGTTCCGGTCCCGGTTCCCGCCGCAGCCGAAGAGGCATACGAGACGGTGTGGATGGTATTCGCGCAGGGTGGAAAGAAGGCTTTCCAGCGCCATCGCATTGTGCGCATAATCGATCATCAGCGTAAAATCATCCGAGACCTTCACAAGCTCGACGCGGCCTTTGACCTTCGCGCCTTTCAGTGCCTCCAGAATACTCTCCTGTGACGCGCCGAGGTGATGGCAGACCGCGATCGCCGCGAGTGAATTGTAGATCGAGAATTTACCCGGAATGTCAACCTCAACATCCATATCGACGGCTCCTGCCGCATGGTACGAGATGCCAAGATACCCGTTTCCCCTCGTCAGATCCGCACGCTCCGCGCGGTAATCCGCATCTTTCGAAAAACCGTACGTCTCGATGTCACAGGACACGCCCTCCACGATCTTTTCAAAATGCTCATCATCGCGGTTCACAAAACCGGTTTTGCAGTTCATCAGAAGCTTTTTCTTGCAGTTCAGATAATCATCGAAGTCCTTGTGCTCGTTTGGCCCTATGTGATCCGGCTCAATATTCGTGAAAATACCGTAATCAAACACGATGCCGGCCACCCGGTCCAACATCAGTGCCTGTGAGGAAACCTCCATCACGACACATTCACATCCCGAGTCAACCATCTCGCGAAAATACTCCTGAATCAGATAGGATTCCGGAGTTGTGTTCTCGGACGGAATCCTGCGTTTTCCCGTGATGCTCTCGATCGTTCCGATCAGCCCCGTGCGTCTTCCTGTCCGCTCCAGAATCGAATGGATCATGTAGGTCGTCGTCGTTTTCCCTTTCGTCCCGGTGATGCCGATCGTCGTGAGGCGCCTGGCCGGATGGCCGAACCACACCGCTGATATGAGAGCAAGAGCCGCCCGGTTGTTTTTTGTCTGAATCACGACGGCTTCAGAATTTTTTATCTCATCCGGAAGATGATCCGCATCTTCCGAATAATTCTCCACCAGTACGGCGGCGGCACCCTTCCGGATCACATCCGGTATATATCTGTGCCCGTCGCTCACCGCGCCACGGATGCAGACAAACAACGATCCGGGCTCCGCTTTTCTCGAATCATAAACGACTCCTGTTATCTCGGGATCCGACCCGCCCTTCAACAGTTCATAATCGATATCCTCAAGTAATTCACTTAATTTCATGAGAACCCCCCTGTACGGTGATCTGAAATAAAACTTACTATAGGATACCATAGCCTAAATCCGAATTCAACGCCAGCAATCGCGTAATGATTTTATAAACCGGAGCCCCTTTTCATGATTAATTTAGAATCCGGACATAGTTTGAACACAACTTCTTCCTATAATAACGATCAGATAGTTGATGAACCACTCACTATCTCCCCCTCATTTTATTATCGAAAGTACGAAGGCTCCTCATTGTGAGGAGCCTTCGTGCTGTCTTCATCCGAAAAACAGGGTGCCGCATCGCCATCCGGTCAATACGGCACCCTGTCCTGAACAATCAATTCTCTTCATAATCCGGCGCGGTGATGATCGTCCCGCACCGTCCGAGGTATCCTTCCCTCGCCTTTTCGATCGAAGTGATGACCGCGCGTTTCCCGCCTTTTTCGATAAAATTCACAGCCGCTTCGATCTTCGGAAGCATCGTGCCGGGCTCAAACTGCCCCTCGTCGATGTACCGCTTTGCCTCATCGATGGTGATCTTCCCGAGCGGTTTCGGATCCGCCGTGTTGTACCCGATCACTGCCTGTTCTACTGAAGTCAGCATATAAAGCTCATCCGCATGAAGCAGCTCCGCCATGCGCTCTCCGATCAGATCCTTCTCGATGACGGCGCCGGCGCCGCGCAGAACCTCGCCCTGCTCCATGACCGGAATTCCGCCCCCGCCTCCGGCGATCACGATCTGACCGGCGTCAACCAGAAGCTGTATCGACTCCATCTCGATGATATCCTTCGGTTTTGGAGCCGCGATGATTCTGCGGTATCCGCCCTCGACCTCCGTGACATAGTTTCCCTTCTGCTCCTCCGCCTCGGCCTCTTCCTTCGTCATAACCCGGCCGATTACCTTCGTCGGTTTATAGAGTGCCTCATCGTACGGGTCCACGGTAACCTGGGTGATCATCGTCACGACCGGGCGGTAGATCCCCCGGCGCAGCAGTTCGGTGCGCAGCGCGTTCTGGAGATCATAGCCGATGTATCCCTGACTCATCGCCGAGCAGACCGACATCGGCGCCCCGGTGTAATCCGAATGCTTCAGGGCGAACTCATTCATCGCGGTATGAATCATACCGACCTGTGTCCCGTTGCTGTGGGTGATTGCGATATTTACACCCTCCGCGATCAGATCTGCGACGGAACTGACCGCGCCGCGCACTGCGGTGCGCTGCTCCGGAAGCGTTCTTCCGAGTGCCTTATGTCCGAGTGTTACTACAATTTTTTTCTTCATAGACACCTCCGACGTCTGTGATCCGATCCGGTCAAAAAACGAACTTGTCCGCGAAATAGGCCGGGAGCTCTTCGATCTTCACACGAACCTGCTCCATAGAATCCCGGTCCCGGACGGTAACCGAACCATCCTCTTCGCTGTCAAAATCGTAGGTGACACAGAACGGCGTCCCGATCTCATCCTGACGGCGATACCGTTTCCCGATATTTCCGCGGTCGTCGTATTCGCAGTTGTACATCGAAGACAGCGTCTCAAATACCCGTCCTGCGCCTTCATTGAGCTTCTTGGAAAGCGGAAGTACCGCGATCTTGACCGGGGCAAGCGCAGGATGGAAGTGCATTACCGTACGCACATCGTTCCGCTCCGCATCCAGCACCTCCTCGTCATATGCCGCGCAGAGGAACGCGAGGACGACGCGGTCCGCGCCGAGTGACGGCTCGATGACGTACGGGATGTACTTTTCGTTCTTCTGATCGTCAAAATACGTCAGATCCTGTCCGGATACCTTCTGATGGCAGGACAGATCATAATCCGTACGGTCCGCGATTCCCCAGAGTTCTCCCCATCCGAACGGGAACAGGAACTCCAGATCCGTCGTCGCCTTGCTGTAGAAGGAAAGCTCCTCTTTCTCATGATCTCTCGCACGGAGTTCCTCATCTTTCAGGCCGAGATTTTTCAGCCAGTTGATGCAGAACTCTCTCCAGTATCCGAACCACTCCAGATCGCTTCCCGGCTCGCAGAAGAACTCCAGTTCCATCTGCTCGAACTCGCGCGTGCGGAAGGTGAAGTTGCCCGGCGTGATCTCGTTCCGGAAGGATTTTCCGATCTGTCCGATTCCGAACGGGATTTTCTTTCTCGTCGTTCTCTGGACATTTTTGAAGTTCACGAAGATGCCCTGCGCGGTCTCCGGGCGGAGATAGACCGTGTTCTTTGCATCCTCTGTAACTCCCTGAAACGTCTTGAACATCAGATTGAATTGGCGGATGTCGGTGAAATTATGTTTTCCGCAGGAAGGACACGGAATCTGGTGCTTCTCGATGAAGTCCATCATCTTCTCGTTGGACCATCCGTCTACGCTGCCGCCCTCGATCTCAATGTTGTTTTCCCTGCAGTAATCCTCGATCAGATTGTCCGCCCGGAACCGCTCATGGCATTCCTTGCAGTCCATCAGAGGATCTGAAAAACTGCCGAGATGCCCGGACGCGACCCAGGTCTGCGGGTTCATCAGAATCGCACAGTCGACGCCGACATTGTACGGATTTGACTGAACGAATTTCTTCCACCAGGCTTTCTTGACATTGTTTTTGAGCTCGACGCCCAGGGGGCCGTAATCCCATGTGTTCGCGAGACCGCCGTAGATCTCGGAGCCGGGGAAAATAAACCCTCTCGATTTCGCCAGCGCAATGATCTTGTCCATTGTCTTTTCCATTTTTTACGTTCCTTCCTGTATCCTATTACCTTCTGTTATTTAAAAATGACGTAGGTGAGCGTGCCGGTTTCCGGCTCAAATTTCCCTGAGACATTCTCTGCGCCCCCGGTACCGGAAGACGAATCCGAAACCGATGTCCCCGAAACGGAAACCGACGCGGACGCAGCATTTTCCGCCTCCTTCTTCCAGGATGCAGTGAGACGTCCCGTCACCTCCAGGGCGGAGGTCGTATACAGAATCTTATCCGGAAGCCGCACATTCATGGGTTCCTCAAAAATCAGAACTTTCCAATCATTTGCACGCTGCCTGATTTCCTCCTGATTTTCCGCAGGATTCCCTTTTTCATCGTAAAAGGTCTGACCGGTGACGTCATACCCCGCTGTCTCCGCCTGACTGATTGTTCCGAGAAAGCACCCGGTCCGATTGAAATCCTCATATTCGCGGTAGGAACTGTACTCCATCACAATCGTCGCCCTGCCGCCGCGGACCTTGCAGGACTCAAGGCTGATACTGCCGCCGGAGGCAGAGGAAGAATCAGCGTCCCCTGTGCCCTTGATCTGTTCCTTTATATATGCGGTCAGCTCCTGTTCCGTCCCGTCATTCCCGACCGATTCCACGATCGTATGTGTGAGTTTTCCATTTTCATCGGCGGCAAGCGTCGTCACATCCGACTGATTCGACAGTCCGCACGCGGACAGAGAGCACGCAAGCACAAGTGATAACGCGAGAGCCGCGATCCGTCTGCCCCGGATATTTCTCATGGTTCACTCCCCTTTTATGATCCGTCAGTCACGGTAGATGATGTCGTCTCTTCCCGGACCGTTGGAAATCATTGTGATCGGATAACCGATCTTTTTCTCGATAAATTCAATATAATTGCGGCAGTTTTCCGGAAGATCCTCATATTTGCGGATTCCCCGGATGTCGCACTTCCATCCCGGAAGTTTCTCGATCACCGGCTTCGCCTTC
The DNA here is from genome assembly GCA_902797025.1 of uncultured Lachnospiraceae bacterium. GTDB lineage: Bacteria > Bacillota > Clostridia > Lachnospirales > Lachnospiraceae > CADBRN01. Next base: position 89,382 of record CADBRN010000015.1, on the reverse strand, counting down.
TCAAGAAGTCCCGTCGTCGGGAACTCCTCCGTGATCTCTCCGTCAATGTCATACGCTACGCAGACCGGAATTTCATCAAGGTAGCCGAGAACATCGAGCACCGTGAAGGCTACATCGGTCGTTCCCTGCACGCGGCAGCCGTAACGGGACGCGACGCAGTCGTACCAGCCGACTCTTCTGGGACGTCCGGTCGTCGCGCCGTATTCTCCGCCGTCTCCGCCTCTGCGGCGAAGCTCCTCCGCCTCATCCCCGAAAATTTCGGATACGAATGCGCCCGCGCCGACCGCGCTCGAATACGCTTTGGATACGGTGACGATCGTTTTGATCTCATACGGCGGAACGCCTGCGCCGACCGCGCCGTATCCGGCGAGCGTCGGAGAGGACGTAACCATCGGATAAATACCGTGATCCGGATCCTTCATCGATCCGAGCTGCCCCTCGAGCAGAATTTCTTTTCCCTCAGCAAGCGCCTGATTCAGGAATGCGGCCGTATCGCAGACATACGGATCGATCATCTCCCGCCACTGCATCATCTCTTCGAACAGTTCGTCCGGATTGATCAGCGGTTTATGATACAGATGCTCAAGCAGTATGTTTTTCACCTCACAGACACGATGCAGCTTGTCTTTCAATGCTTCCTCATCGTAAAGCTCATTGACCTGAAAACCGATCTTTGCGTATTTGTCGGAGTAGAACGGCGCAATACCGGATTTTGTCGAGCCGAATGAATGACCGCCGAGCCGCTCCTCCTCATACTGATCAAACAGAATGTGATACGGCATGACCATCTGCGCGCGGTTCGATACCCTGATCTTCGGAGCCGGGACGTTCCGGTCCGTGATCGATTTGATTTCCTTCGCCAGAATCGGAATGTTCAGAGCCACACCGTTTCCGATCACGCTCGTCACATGGCTGTAAAAGACGCCGGATGGAAGCGTGTGCAGCGCGAACTTACCATAATTATTCACGATCGTGTGACCCGCGTTCGCTCCGCCCTGAAAACGGACGACGATATCCGCCTTCGCGGCGAGCATATCTGTGATCTTGCCCTTTCCCTCATCGCCCCAGTTTGCACCAACAACTGCCTTAACCATATTATCCTCCATAATCTTCTGGAACTGTAATCCTGTATCGCTCCGTGTGAACTCAGACGTTAATTTCCGCGTCGAATCCGATGAGGTCCTTCCGCTCATCGAGAAGCGGATGAATGACTTCCCTCAGATATCGCTCTGTCTGATAGGACGCACAGCCGGTGTACTTCGCCGGATCCATGGATTTCTCCAGTTCCTCTTTCGTCAGGTTGAACGCCGGATCCGCCGCGATGCGCTCGAGCAGGTCGTTGTCCTTTCCTTCCTGCTTGACTGTCGTACCCGCCAGCATGGAGAGCTGACGGATTTTCTCATGAAGCTCCTGACGGTCTCCGCCGGCCTTCACCGCATCCATCATGATATTTTCGGTCGCCATGAAGGGAAGCTCCGCCATCATATGCTTCCGGATCACCTTCGGATAGACGACAAGACCGTCTACTACATTATTCACCAGATCAAGGATTCCGTCAATCGCGAGGAATCCCTCAGCGATCGAGAGCCGCTTATTCGCAGAATCATCCAGCGTGCGCTCAAACCACTGCTCGCTGGATGTGAGCGCCGGATTCAGCGAATTCACCATAACGTATCTGGAGAGGGAGGCGATCCGCTCGGAACGCATCGGATTTCTCTTGTACGCCATCGCGGACGAACCGATCTGGCTCTTTTCAAACGGCTCCTCCACTTCCTTGAGGTGCTGGAGAAGGCGGATATCATTTGAGAACTTGTGTGAACTTGCCGCGATCCCCGCGATCACGTTCATCACGCGGGTGTCGACCTTACGGGAATAGGTCTGACCGGAAACCGGGTAGCAGCCCGGAAATCCCATCTTCTGCGCGATCAGCGGATCAATCTGATCGACTCTGCTCTGATCGCCATTAAACAGCTCCAGGAAGCTGGCCTGCGTGCCGGTCGTTCCCTTCGAACCGAGCAGACGCAGGCTTCCCTGTATGTATTCCAGATCCTGAAGATCCATCACATATTCGTTCATCCAGAGCGTCGCTCTCTTGCCGACCGTCGTCGGCTGCGCCGGTTGGAAATGCGTGAACGCCAGCGTCGGCTGATCCTTGTACTCATCCGCAAATTTCGCCAGCTTCGCGATCGCGTTGATCAGCTTCTTCCGGACCAGCTTCAGCGCCTCATTCATGATAATCAGATCCGTATTATCGCCAACGTAACAGCTCGTCGCGCCGAGATGAATGATTCCCTTTGCCTTCGGGCACTGCACGCCGAACGCATAAACGTGGCTCATCACGTCGTGACGGACTTCCTTCTCCCTTGCGCGCGCCACGTCATAATTGATGTCATATACGTGTGCCTTCATCTCTTCGATCTGCTCGTCCGTGATGTCGAGACCGAGCTCCTTCTCCGTCTCAGCCAGCGCGATCCAGAGCTTTCTCCAGGTGCTGAACTTCATATCTTCCGAAAAGATATGCTGCATTTCTTTACTTGCGTACCGCTCCTGAAGCGGACTGATGTACCGGTCTGTTGTCGTACTCATGAATGATAGACTCCTTTGAATGTGCGCAATCGACAATTCTTCGCGTTCAGTTTACTATAGGTTGATATCCATAATCAAGTGATGCGGACAAGATCCCACGAAAAAAAGCAGCGGAGAAGCTTTCCTGCGAAATCAAAAAAGGTCCGACACTGCGAACCTTTTTTGTCTTATCCATTCGTCTGATAGGACGCCAGGAACTGTTTCGTCCTTTCCTCTCTGGGATGATCGATCACCTGTTTTGCGTCTCCCTGTTCGACGATGACGCCGTCATCCATGAAAATAACGCGATCCGCAACATCTCTGGCAAATGTCATCTCATGTGTCACAATGATCATCGTCGTATGATTTTCCGCGAGTTCCCGGATCACGCGGAGAACCTCTCCGGTCAGCTCCGGATCAAGCGCCGAGGTCGGTTCATCGAAGCAGAGGATATCCGGATGCAGTGCGAGTGCCCGCGCGATCGCGACACGCTGCTGCTGCCCGCCCGACAGCTGTCCGGGATAATTGTTCATCCGGTCCTCCAGTCCCATCTCCACAAGCAGTTCTTCCGCCTGTTTCCGTATCTCTCCGTCACGGTTCTGCCCGCTATTTTTCGCCGCAAGACGGGGGGCGAGCATCACATTGTCGATCGCTGTGTACTGCGGAAACAAATTAAAATTCTGAAACACGAGTCCGAAGTGGAGACGTCTCTTCCGGATTTCCTCGTCCGAGAGACGCCGCGAATCGTCGCCATCAAAAAGGATCTCATCCCGGACACGGATCATTCCTCCGTCCGGATGTTCCAGAAAATTCAGGCACCGGAGCAGTGTCGTCTTTCCGCTTCCGGATGAACCGATGATGGAGATCGCCTCACCCTCCTCAAGGGAGAAGCTGATATCCGAGAGGACCTTCGTCTTCCCGAAATTTTTCCGGATGTTATTTACTTCCAGTAATGCCATATCGATTCTCCGATCATTCAAAATAAGATAGTTTCTTCTCGATGTAATTGAATAGCAGCGTCAGAATTCCGTTAAACACCAGGTAATACACGCCGGTATAGAAAAGCGGCCAGATGATTCCGTCCGTCTTGATGAATTTCTGACTGTCCCAGATAATCTCATAAACCGCGATGACGCGCGCCAGCGATGTATCCTTTACGAGTGTAATGATCTCGTTTGACATCGGTGGAACGATCCGCTTGATGACCTGCAGAAGGACAATCTTGCGGAAGATCTCGCCGTTCTTCATGCCAAGCACCTTGCCGGCCTCATACTGACCGACCGGAACGGACTGGATGCCGCCGCGGTAAATCTCTGAGAAGTAGCATGCATAGTTGATCGAGAAAGCCACGAGAGCGGCGATAAATCGGCCGCCTGCATCGCCGCCCCAGAGCTGATGCCCGAAAATCACCCCCGGTCCGAAGAAAATAAGGATCAGCTGGAGCATAAGCGGTGTTCCCCGGATGACCCAGATAATAAATTTGACCGGCTTACGGATCACCGGAATTCTGCTCATCGATCCGAAACTGATGATCAGCCCCAGAGGAAGGGCGATCACCAGTGTCAGCGCAAACAATTTAAGAGTTGAAAGAAACCCCCCGAGCAGGGCTAGCGTAACTTCAAGAAACATAACCGGTCCTTTACTGCTGGTCGATCAGCACATCGGCGAGACTGTACTGATCGGCGATCTTCTTCATCGTTCCGTCCTTATAGAATTTTGCAAACTCTTCATTGAGGTAAGTGCACAGATCCGACCCCTTCCGGCATCCGACACCGTACTCCTCCTTCGTGAGCTCCACGGTGTGGGTCAGGTTGCTGTAGCTGCTTCCCTCCCCGGTCATCGCGCTGGCCATCAGAAGATCAATGATCGCCGCGTCACTGGAGCCGCTCTTCACCTCAAGCAGCGTGTCGGACTGGGCGGTGACGGCTGTGTAATTGAGATTGTTCTCAACGGCCGCTTCTTCGCCGGCAGAACCAGACTCGACTGCGAAGGTCAGATCCTTCAGGCTGTCGACATCCTGATACTGATCCGCCTTGTCCTTCGGAACGACGACAACCTGTGCGTTGGTGCAGTAGGGATTCGTGCAGGACATGGATTTTGTGACCTCATTCGTCAGCGTCATTCCGTTCCAGACACAGTCGACACTGCCGTTGTCCAGCTCAAGGATCTTATTATCCCAGTCAATTTCTTCGAATTCGACATCAACTCCGAGATCCTCTCCGACTTTTTTCGCCAGATCCGCATCAAATCCGATCCAATTGCCACTGTCATCCTTGTAATCCATCGGCTCGAAATCGGTGATTCCGACGACAAGTTTGCCCTTCTGTTTGATCGCATCGACATCTTTGACGGTATCATCGGAAGCCGGCGCGGATGATACGGACGAAGCAGACGCTCCGCTCACAGAAGATCCGGACACTGCGCTGCTGCCGCTCGTCGAGGATTTCGAAGCGGAAGCGGATCCGCAGGCACCGAGTGTGAGCGCCATCATAGACGCCAGTACGCAGGCAAGCATTTTCTTTTTCATAATCGTTTGTTCTCCTTCCAGGCTGCAATTCAGTGATGAGTCACTGTGCTACGCTAAAACATTAGCACAGAAATACTACCATAACCTTTCTGCATTTGCAAACCTTTGTTTTGGGAGTGCCGGCTTTTTTCAGATATAACGGCGCGTGACACGCGGGGAGATGCGGCAGACCATCTCATAGTTGAAGCTGTCGGCCGGATCCGCAACTTCCTCCACCGGAATCTCATCATCTCCGTCTTTTCCGATCAATGTGACAATGTCCTCGATCGCCACGCCCGGTATGTCCGTAACGTCGACCATCATCTGATCCATGCAGATACGTCCGAGAATCGGGGCACGCTTCCCGCGGATCAGAACACATCCCTTTGAGGAGAGCGCTCTCGGATAGCCGTCGGCGTAACCGACCGATACCGTCGCGACCCTGGTCACAGGACGTTCCGTCACAAATGTCGCGCCGTAGCCGACACCCGTTCCCATGGGAACATCCTGCAAATGGATCACATGAGCCTTCCACGCAAGAGCCGGCCGAAGGTCAAGCCGGTCTGTATGTACCTCTGCAGACGGATAGATTCCGTAAGTTACAATGCCGGAACGGACCATATCATAGCGATGATCATCCAGCTCCATAATCGCCGCACTGTTGCAGCAGTGGCGAATCGGAATCTTGACGCCCCGCTTCTCCAGAAGACTGCTGATTTGATCAAATGCGTGGATCTGCATCATCGTATAATCCTGATTATACTGATCGGCACAGGAAAAGTGCGTGAACATTCCCTCAAGATCAATATGCTCCATCCTGCTGATCTCACTGATCGCATCCGCACCCGACTCGTCCGGATGGAATCCGATCCTCGTCATTCCTGTATCGACAGCGGCATGTACGATCGCTTTTTTTCCGATCTCACCTGCCACGCGGTTCAGCTCGCGCGCCTCATCCAGATTGTAGATGGCCATCGTCACATCGTTCCGGACCGATTCCGCAAACTGGGACGGCGATGTGTAGCCGAGAACAAGCATCGGCGTCCGAACCCCCTCTTTTCGAAGCTCCACGGCTTCTTCAACCGTAGCGACCGCGTAGTAGTCCACCTCACCCTCGAGGTATTTCGCCACCTCAGTCGCTCCGTGCCCGTATGCATTCGCCTTGATAACGACCAAAAGCCGGACCCCTTCCGGAATACAGCTTTTTACCTGATCAATATTGTGGCGGATATTATTCAGCGAGATTTCCGCAAAACAGCGTAAATAATCCGACATAATTTCCTCCAGATTTTATCTTTTTGACAACCATTACTTGTTTTCAGGCTGGCGGATCGCCGAGTAGATGTTCTTCACGGTCTTGAGAACCACATGCGTTCTCGTATCCTTGACCCCGTCGAGACTCATGATCTGACGGTGGATCTGCTCGAGCTCATCCGCAGAAGAACAGGATATCTTCAGGAGAAGGTCAAAATCCCCCGTCTGATAATAGCACGAGACGATGCATTCCATCTGCTGCATCATCCCCGCAAACTCCTCATAGTACCGCGGATTTTCGAGACTTACTTCCATCAGTGCGGTGAGTGCGTTTCCGGTATGTGCATCATCCACGATGATCGTATACTCCCGGATCACTCCGCCTTCCTCCAGCTTTCTGATCCGCTCGATGACTGCGGACACCGACAGATGGATTTTCTTGCTGATACTCGAGGCCGTTTCCCTCGCGTTCGCCTGAAGCAGTTTTAAAATTTTATAATCAACCCGATCCATATTGTTTTCTCCCATTGGGCATATTGCTGTTAATTTTTGCCCGCAAGTACAAGTATAGCAATATTTTTACGGTTGGCAACCCAAATATTCCCCGAATCCCGGATGGATCACCGTTTTTTCGCATAGTTTCTTGTCGTCAGAAACTGGATCATAATGCCGGTGATCACGAGCAGGGCGCAAAGAAACGGTCCGTATGAAGTATTATCACGGAGGATCGGAACCAGTTTGGCGAGACTGTGGGCGGCCCGGATTCCTCCGGAGATCGCTGTGATCAGGATGACAACCTGCCGGTTGAACTTCACCGACAAAATCCCGGCGAATAAAAAGACCAAAGCCACGACGACCGCTTCGACGATCTGCCATGTACTCTGCTTGGGAAACGGTATGAGCGTCGCTGCGGATCCCGCGATCAGTCCGCAGAACACGAACACACCGGCCAGATACAGCCGGAACGCGAGAAAACCGAGCAGTGCCGCGGCGGCAACGCCGATTAGGACCGGGATGAATACCGGTGTGTTTTTTAAGTTCACATAAGATATCCCGAAGCCGGCGGCAAATCCGATCAGTCCTCCGGCGAGACTAATCCAGAAACGGAGCATCCGATATCCGGCATAGCACTGCAGCAAAGCGACAGCCACGGTGATAACCGTAAAAATAAGCGAAAGCTTGTCGATCACCGCCCGCGCGCTGTCGATCATTGTCAGTAAATCCATTGTCACAACCCCGTGTTTCTATGGTATGCCCGCACCTCATCGACCAGGAACTGCTCGGGATCAGCCGGCTGCTCCGGGCGGGGAAGCTCACGCGCTTTTTTTTCGATTTCCCGCGTCACGCTCCCGTCGATTCCGGCAGCGAGAGCTGCCTTCGCAAGTCCGTCACTTCCGTCCCGCATCAGCACAGCGAAAAGCCATGCATCCCTCGCCTCACCGGTCTTCAGCAGCCGGAAGCTCTTCTCCATACACGAAACGAGCTCCTCCATCTGGAAGAGGCGGGCATGCGCGCATCCGATGTTATGCCACAGAATCCCGGCAAGGGAATCTCCGGATTCTTCGTTTCTCTCTGCTTCTTCAATCGCAGCACGGTACGTATCGATCGCGCGAAGATACCGGCCATATCCGAAAAGACAGTCTCCGCACTCTTTCATCCGCACCGGAGAAGGCTTATCCTCCTCTTTCTTTAATTCCTCATCGACTCTCCGGATTGTTTTTTCATCCGGATAGTGAACCTCCCGGAATACCGGCATCACAAAATCCCGGACGGAAAAATTTCTCTGAAGAACCATCGACAGATTGACCGACAGTCTTCTCATATGAAGCTCATCTTTCAGCCAGCGGACGAGGTCTTCATTCAGAATCGTCCCGTCGAGAAGCGGAATGTTCCGCTCCATAAAATAAAGAAGTTCTTCAACCGAATACACGTTGAGACCGATGCTCTCGATTAAATAGGGATGTTCCGCTCTTCTCACCTGGCAAAGCATACATTCACTCATTTGATCTCCCCCAGTTCTTCCTTCCAGGTTTTCCCGCCTGAAGGAAACAATTCGCCGAATCCGAGATCCGTGACTTCTGCCGTACAGACATTTTTCCCGGTGAATTCCATGTGCAGATGAAGCCGTGTCGTTCGTTCCGGGCGTTCCGGCATCCCGTCCAGTTTCATAACCACGCTGTGACGTCCTCCGGTCTCGACCCCACTCACCAGAAAATTCAGTTCATCGTCCGATCCGAGCAGAAATTCACAGTCGCACACCGTGTTATACCAATGTGACCCGCCCGTGATCAGCGGATAATAGGACAGCTTTCCTCCAACCACCATCTCCATCCCGATGTTGTACGGGACAATTGAGTCAGAAAGACATTTCATCCCGGTCAGCCTCTTCTCATCAAACCGCTCCCTCGCAGCGTTGCAGGCGCCCTTCACGAAGATCGAATCCTCGGTGAACACACGCCGTCCCCTTGCGCAGAGAATCCGTTTGGACTCATCCGCCCAGGCTTCATCGAAGCCGTCCCCTGTGATAAATACACTGGAGCAGATTTCATCGCCGATACATTTACGGACATATTCCGCGAACACGTGATCTTTCTTCTCCGGATCCTGCGGAAGTGCACATGTATCCGCGCTTCCGACACGAACCAGAAGCGAATTGCGCGCCGCGCCCGGTGCAAAGCGATAGTACCGCACCCGGTTATCCTCGAAGGAAAACAGCGCGGTGCCCCGGTTCCAGAGTTCCTGCTTCTGATAAGTCATATAGAAGTAATAATCTTCACAGTAATCCTGGACGTACGTCTTCGAGCGCGGGATTTCAAGGAGTTCGAATGCTTTGCGTATCATACGCAGCATCTTCGCATCGACATCAGGAAACGTTACGACCATCCCGACGATTTCGCGCTGTATGTCACCGATACCGAACGTCCGGAAGACTTCCCGAAACAGATCCGCGACCGTGCCTGCCGCCTCATCATCTCCGCTCTCCTTCTCAAACAGTTCGGTCAGTGTGACATGATAATTACCGATTTTCATCGGAAGCGCCGCCAACTGTTTCGTCGTTTTGTCGTAATAGCAGATCTCCGGGCGGCTTCCGGCGAGGTCCGCCCCGATGATCAGTCTGTGCTTTGTCATAACTGCCTCCATTTACATCAGTGTGAAAAATGCGGCGGCATATTCGTCCCGTGCGAGATAACACTCCGTCGTCTTCTCCGCGTCCTGATTCTTTCCCTCGCTTCTCTCTTTGATCATGCGGTTCAGAAGTTTGTAACGGCTTTCCCCTCTGGTGTCCATTTCCGTGACACGGATCGAGTTCTCCTCCAGCTTCCGCTCGTTCTTTCCCTCTGTCTCTGTCAGATACCAGAAAACTGTCTCCCCGTAAAACAGCAGAAGCTCCTTCACGTAAATGCCGTGGTAAACATCCTTCATCGGCTCAGACCGCCAGTCGTCACCTCCGTGACTTCCCTGCTGCACCCGGTAATGAATCGTCACCCGCCTTCCCGGCGGCAGACGATTTTCGATAAACGCCTTATCCTCGATCTGGTATTTTTCGATCAGACTGTGCGGCAAATTCCTGAAAAATCCGAACCGGATATTCTCCGAATCGAGATCCGCCAGCAATTTTGAAGCTTTCTTCATCTGATCGCCGGACAGAGCGGTTTTTCCGGAATAGTATTCGAGCAGACAGATCTTCATTCCGGTCGAAAACGTACATCCTCCGTCGTACAGACGTTCCATAACCAGCAGCAGATTCTCCGGCAGCTCGTATTCCTCCATCAATTTCGCCTTTGCAAGGAACGCAAGAAACGCGCCGGCTACCGCCCTGTTTCCCTGCTCCTTGAGATAATCGCAGAGAATGCCATCCGGATTTTCCGGAAACGCATGAGCGAACACAGCCTGCTTCATGATCTTCTCCTCAAGCCGGAATGTATCAAGCTGAAATCCTTTCAATTTTTCCCAGAGTTCACAGAGCTCCTTCACCGGTCCGTCGTAATAATTCCGAAGATAACAGAGCATATCGTCATTGTATTTGCCCTCGTGACAGACGTACGCAGTCATATAAAGCAGTTCCTCGTCGTAGGCAGCGTCCCGCCTGAGGATCATGCGACTTGCCAGCTGCAGCAGCAGGCCCGCCGCGATGTTCTCATACCCGTACTCAGACAGGATCCGAAAGGCTTCCTCATAGCGCCCCTCTTCCACCAGAAGCGCAACGGTTCCCGCCTTGTCGGCCTCCGCGTAGACATCCGGACTCATCGACTGTACAAACTCGACCCGCGAAAAATCATCCGGTCTCGACAGATAGTATTCCAAAAGATTCCTGCGTATCATCCTCCGGTACGATTCCGTAAACTCCCCGACCGATTCCGCAAGACGGTACATCCCGACATTGGAAGAATCGATCTTCATCTGATGGGAATGCTCTCCGCAGGCAGCGAGAAGAAGTCCCGCATTTTTTACATTCTGCTCCGTACAAAAGCGGATCGATTCCCGCGCGTCGAGCAGCGGCGTGACCTCATAATCAACAGCCGTACAGATCCGTCTTCTCCGCATATCCTCGAAGATCACACAGGATTCCTCTGAATAAAAATTGATATAAGCCGTACCATCCAGGATGGCATAGCTCTCCTCCTTCTCAATCCCGCCGCTGCACACAATTACCCGCCGGAATCCGGGTGCCTGCACCTTCAGTCTGCACTGAAACAACACACGTGCGAGCAGCGCGGCACTCCGGCCGTCCTGCGGATGCAGAAAGAAAGTACGGTAAAGAACCGCGAGATTTTCACTGTTCTTCCCGGCTTCCAGCATTTCGACCGCAAACGAACGCATCTTCATCCGGTAGAGTTCACAGATATCCGGAGCGTCGTCCCGGTGCAGAAGGATACTCGCGTACAGGAGTGCTTTCCGCCCCGCACCGAGCGTGTCGTTCGCCGAAAAATACATGAGCACCTGCATAGGAAAGATCTGCGTGGCATCATCTCCGGCCGTCTCCATGAAATATTCATAGACCTGCGTGATGCGGAGATTATGCCCGATCGCGAGGCGATACCACCGGTTGTACTCTCGCCGGATCGGCTGCCCCCTGACGATCAGACGGCAGACCGCGTCGAGGAGATCCTCTGTCTTGTACTGATCGTAACACTCCGACAGAAGCAGATACGCGCTTCTTGAGAACCCTTTCAGATTATGGGAAAGGAAGGCCAGACGCGCTGCGAGCTCTTCCGTCATCATGTCCCGCCGCTTTGCATATCGGAGCACGCAGAGTTCAAATGCGGACAACTTTCGGAAAATCGCGCTGTTTTTCTTCATCAGGCTCAGAGCGTCATGGTACAGGAACGGACTGCAGCATCCGGCGCGAAAGCATTCATCCAAAAGCTCGAAACGGTGTTCTGCCGACGGATCGCTTTTTGTCTCCTGAAGATAAAGCTCCAGCAGAAGGCAGCTGTCCGGATGTTTTTCCCGCGCTGCAGCGATTTCCGGAAGAATCTCCCGCTGTTCATCCGGGAGCAGCGTCGTCGCCTTTGCCAGATAGAGGTACATGCAGCGTTCCTCATCCCGCTTCACCGTGACCGTTCCGTCCTTGATCGGCCACAGAAATTCCATCGCATGGGCCACATCGTTGTTTTTCCAGGCGAGAAAGGCCTCAAACAGCAAATACTCCGCCGACCTTGTGTCCGAGAGGCGCAACTCGCGAAGATACGTACCGGAAAGATCCTGCCATGCCGTCTCATCGATCCGCCCTTCCATACGGTCCAGAAAACAACGGTACAGCCGGACCCTCTGCTGCTCCTCAAAGAGATCCGGAACGAGTGATGCTTCGGTCTTTGCGGAAGCCGTCACTGCGATCTCAATCATTGTGTGGGCGCCGCTGATGCGGATCACACCACGCCGGATGCCCGATCCGAGAAGGGTAGGATCAATTCGGAAATCAAGTGCAAAAACACGGCCGACAAAATCCTCGGTGAGAATCCGCTTCTTTGAAAGGAGGAGGAAGCTGCCCTCTGCTCTCACGTCAAGCTGCTCATATCCCCATGTGTTCTTATACAGGTAGATCGTGTCCTGCACCTGTTTACTGACGCCAAAAAACGCTTTTTCCGTCTGATCCGCGGTAAACGTGAGCATCTCCTTGCGGCCAGTCGCGACAAGAAACTCTTCCATGCGCTGATACGTCACAGGCCCCGTGGTCATCCCGCGGTACAATGTCCGGAAGCGCGCGTCATTTCCCCTGAGCAGTTCTTCAAAGGAAGGATCGGTGAAGATCCGGAATCCGTTCCGCAGACTTTTCTGGCAGTGCGCAGCGAACACATCCAGATTTTCCACCTCCGGCACATTTTTCTCCGTATTCAAAGCGATGCTCACCCGGACCGGAATTTTCATCTCACCGGCGCTGCTGATCAAAACCAGATTGCCCTCGATCTTCGATCCGAAAGGAAGTCCCTTCGTGTCAATCCCGTAGACCAGCCTGCAGTTCTCACCCCGAAAAGAATTCGCAGCAAGCATAATCCGCCGGTTATCTGACGTCACGACGCCCTGGATTTTTTTCCCGTCTTCCATCCGGATTTCGATCGATCCCTGGCGCTGCTCACCGGGCTGGAGTTTCATCTCGATCGATTTTTCCGTACAGATCACGCCCGGAATCGGACTGTACTCATTCTGCATTGTGCTTTCCATTCACATACCGCCTTGTCTTGACTGAATATCTGTCACGATTTATCATAATAACCGATAAATTGCGCCAAAATTTTGCAATATTACATTCAGATTTATTATACATCAGCATCAGGGGGTTCGCAATTAAAGAGGGAGGAAGCCATGCTCAATCATAAAGACCATTTTCACGGCAGTGATCTTGAAAAGATCGAAGAAATCTACCATATAAAAAAAGAAGACATCACAAGTTTTTCGGCGAACATCAACCCGCTCGGAATATCGGAAACGCTGAAAAACTCGCTTGCCCGTCATCTGGATGTGATCCAGACGTATCCGGATCGCGAGTACCGGGAACTTCGATCCTGCATCGCATCCTACTGCGGCGCATCGCCCGAGCAGATTATCGTCGGAAACGGATCGACGGAACTCATCTCTCTTGTAATCTCCGCGATCCATCCGAAAAAAGCGCTGATTCTCGGACCTTCCTACTCCGAATACGAGCGTGAGATCACGATGAACGGTGGACACACCCTGTACTATCCGCTGAAGGAATCCGAAAATTTCCGGATGGATGTGGAAGATTTCTGCGCTCATCTGACCGATGATCCTGATATGATCGTCCTGTGCAACCCGAACAATCCGACCTCAACCGCGGTAAACGAGGATGATATGCGCCGCATCCTGGACGCCGGCCTTCAGCACGGCATCTTCGTGATGATCGACGAGACGTACGTCGAGTTCACCGACGCGGCGGACCGGATCTCTTCCGTTCCGCTGGCCGGCTACTACACAAATCTCGCTGTTCTCCGCGGAACTTCAAAATTTTTCGCGGCGCCGGGACTCCGTCTCGGCTATGCCGTCACCGGAAGCCGCGACCTGCGGCGCCATATCAGCGAACGTCAGGATCCCTGGACCATCAGTTCCCTCGCGGAAATCGCCGGAAGGCTGATGTTCCGGGACCGGGAGTACATCAGAAAAACACACGATCTGATCGCCTCGGAGCGCAGCCGCCTCTACGGGGAACTCTCCTCCTGGGATACCGTCGCCGTATATGAGCCGAAGGCAAATTTCATGCTCGTAAAGATTCTCAAGGAAGACGTCAACGCCGATCTGCTGTTCGATCACTGCATCCGGAAGGGACTGATGATCAGAAACTGCTCGACCTTCCCGTTCCTGACGAACCGGTTTTTCCGGTTCTGCTTCATGAAGCCGGAAGACAACGATAAACTCATCCGTACGATCACAGAGATCCTTCCTCCGCAGATCGGATGATCCCCGCAGAAACCGCGGGGCCGCTTTTCCTGTCAATTTCCGAAATCGAACAGCGAGATCTGATTCGTCTCCGGCAGATCCTTCAGAATCCCGAGACGGTCGAGTGTGTCGGACACGGTTTTCCCGACCTTCGCGCGTTTCCGGAAATCATCCTTGGACAGGAAAGCGCCGCCCCGCGCTGCGAGGACGATGCTGTCCGCCGCTTTTTCTCCCAGACCCTCGATCGAATCAAGGGAGGGCATCAGTTTCCCGTCGACGATCTGGAAGCGGTGCGCTTTCGCAGCGTAAAGGTCGATCGGCGTGAATGCGTAACCCCTGGCGTACATTTCCTGCACGATCCGCATATCCTTGTACATATCCTGCTCCTGGTTCGTCGCACTGTCCTTGTGGGCGAGATAATCCGCCATATACTCTTCCAGGCGTTCTCTTCCCATGCACATCTTCTCATACGAAAACGCCGACGCGCGGATCGAGAAATACGCAGCATAGTAGGCGAGCGGATAATAAATCTTGTACCACGCGATGCGGTAGGCCATCATAACATACGCCACCGCGTGCGCCTTCGGGAACATATATTTAATCTTTTCACAGGATTCGATATACCAGTCCGGCACACCGTGATCCCTCATGTCTTTCGTCCACTGCGGCCATTCCTTCACCTTGCCTCCCGCCACTTTTCCTTTCCGGACACGCTCCATGATCGTGAAGGACTCCTCACTCTCCAGCCCCTTTTCGATCAGATAGGTCATGATATCGTCCCGCGTACAGATCGCCGTGGAAATCGTGGCTTTTCCCTCCTCGATCAGTGTCTGCGCGTTGCCGAGCCAGACGTCGGTTCCGTGGGACAGACCCGAGATCCGGATCAGGTCCGAAAAGCATTCCGGTTTCGTATCGAGCAGCATCTGAATAACAAAATCCGTTCCAAACTCCGGAACGCCCAGACATCCCAGCTTCGTGCCGCCGATATCCTCCGGCGTGATTCCCAGCGCTTCCGTGCTCTTGAACAGGCTCATGACCTTCGGCTCATCGAGCGGAACCGCCGTGGCGTCCGTACCGGTCAGATCCTCCAGCATCCGGATCATCGTCGGATCATCGTGTCCGAGAATGTCCAGCTTCAGCAGGTTGGAATCAATCGAGTGATAATCAAAGTGCGTCGTCACAATGTCGGTGTTCATGTCATCCGCCGGATGCTGCACCGGCGTGAAGGAGTTGATGTCCTCGCCGAAGGGCAGGACGATGATGCCCCCGGGATGCTGTCCCGTCGTCCTGCGGATGCCGACACACCCCTGAACGATCCGGTCGATCTCACAGGTCCGCTTGTGGACGCCCCGCTCCTCATAGTAATTCTTTACGTAGCCGAAGGCCGTCTTGTCGGCGAGCGTGCCGATCGTTCCCGCGCGGAACGTCTGACCTGCGCCGAAAATCACCTCCGTATACTTGTGAGCCTTACTCTGATACTCGCCCGAAAAGTTCAGATCGATATCCGGCTCCTTGTTTCCCTTGAACCCCAGGAACGTCTCGAAGGGGATATTAAATCCCATTTTCGTCAGCTTCTTCCCGCAGTTCGGACAGTACGCGTCGGGCATATCGCATCCGGCCTTTCCCATGGCCTTGTACTTCTGTACCTGTTCGGAATCAAAATCGACGTACTTGCATTCATCACACAGATAATGGGGAGGAAGCGGATTTACCTCCGTGATGCCGGCCATCGTCGCGACAAAGGATGAGCCGACCGATCCTCTTGATCCGACAAGGTATCCGTCCTCATTCGATTTCCACACGAGCTTCTGGGCGATGATATACATGACCGCATACCCGTTTGAAATGATCGAGGTCAGCTCGCGCTCGAGTCTTGCCTGCACAATTTCCGGGAGATCCCCGCCGTATATTTCATGCGCCCTGCGGTAGCAGATCTCGCGGAGCGTCTTGTCCGAATCCTGAATGACCGGCGGGAACTTTCCCGCGCGGATCGGCGAGATTTTATCGATTTGATCCGCGATCGCCCGGGGATTGTCGATGACGACCTCATGGGCCTTTTCGCTCCCGAGATAAGAAAACTCCTTCAGCATCTCCTCCGTCGTGTGCAGATAGAGCGGCGCCTGATCATCCGCGCCCCGGAATTTTTTCCCGGACATGATGATCCGCCGGTAGATCTCATCCTCCGGATCGATGAAGTGCACGTCACACGTCGCGACGACCTTTTTGTGAAACTGTTCGCCAAGCCGGACGATGCGGCGGTTCAGATCGCGCAGATCCTCTTCATTCTTCACCGAATCCTGCTTTTCGTCGTCGATCAGGAATGCGTTATTTCCGATCGGCTGAATCTCCAGATAATCGTAAAAATCGACGATTCTGGCGATCTCCCGGTCATCCGCCCCCCGCAGCAGCGCGTCAAAAAGTTCTCCCTGCACGCAGGCGCTTCCCAAAAGCAGACCTTCCCTGTGTTTCATCACGACACTCTTCGGAAGACGCGCCCTCATCTTATGAACATAATGAAGGTGCGACTCCGACACGAGACGGTAAAGATTGACCCGCCCGGTCTCTCCCGTCGCAAGAATAATCGCGTGATGGCTCGGAAGTTTCCGCTTCGCCTCCTCATCCATCGAGCCGAATTCATTCAGCGCGTCGAGATCAAACACGTCCCGCTCCGCAAGCATCTCCACAAACCTGACGAATATATCCGCCGTGCAGGCCGCGTCATCTACCGCCCTGTGATGACGCCCGAGCGGAACCCCGGCCGCCTTCGCGACCCGGTCCAGTTTAAACGACGCAAGTCCCGGCAGCAGAACCCGCGCCATCGCCACCGTATCGACGACAGTGAAGTCCTTTTCTATGTGCTGACGTCCGCACTCACGCCGGATGAAACCGATATCAAACTCCGCGTTATGCGCGACCATCACGGCATCGCCGCAAAACTCCAGAAACTCCGGGAGAATCGTCTCGATATCCGGAGCGTCCTCGACATCGTGATCCGTGATGCTTGTGAGCTGCTCGATCCGCATCGGAATCGGCGTCTTCGGATTCACAAAAGTCGAAAACCGGTCCGTGATCTTTCCGCCCTCCACCTTCACCGCTCCGATTTCGATGATTTTGCACGTCAGGTTTGAGAGTCCTGTCGTCTCGAGATCAAATACGACATAGGTGTCGGAAAGTTTCTGACCTTTGCTGTTCTCTGCGATTCCCTTCAGATCATCGACGAGATACGCTTCCATCCCGTAGATCACCTTGAAGGGTGCGGAGACATTTTTCAGCTCCTCCTTTGAGGCATCGGGATGATTCTTCTCATACTGCTTCCGGTACGCGCCGTCTATGTCCTCCATCGCATGATTCGCGTCCGGAAATGCCTGGACGACGCCGTGATCGGTGATCGCGATCGCGGGATGTCCCCATGCGTACGCCCGTTTTACAAGAACACCGGCATCCGTGATCCCGTCCATATCGCTCATCTTCGTGTGGCAGTGCAGCTCGACCCGCTTCTCCGGATAATTGTCGAAGCGTTTCAGACGGAAATCCGCGGATCTCCGGATCCCTGTAACCGAAAGGATCGCGAGTTCATGCTCAAAGGAATCAACAACCGCCTTGCCCTGAACGCGGATAAATGTACCCTTTTTCAGTCTTGCTTCCATCTGAGGAATCTCATCCTGCGCGACGAAGCATTTGACGCGGATCGTATCCGTATCATCCGTGACCGTGAGGATCACAAGTCCGCGGTCATTCCGAAGCGGACGGCTCTCCTGTGCGATGATCTGTCCGCGGATGATGACCGTTCCGGAAAATTCATCGAGATCCGCGATGGGGATGCTGTCGCCCTCGATATTCCTGCCGAACAGCTGGTCCGGATCCTTCGGATCCGTCTGGACAAAGCTTCTCCCCCGCTTCTGGCCGTCCGGATTTGCTTTTTCCCCTGATCCGGCTATCCTCTTTTCACCGGAAACCTTATGATCCGGACCGGATGACGGCACAGATCCCGGATCGGATGTCGGGACATCTCCCTCCCGTGCCGGTCTCCTGCCGAGGGGAGTGCGCGCGACGACATGATTTGCAGCCGCGCGCATCAGATGATCGCTCTTTTTCCGACGTTCCGACCGATGCGCCTCGTGATAGCAGATCTCGATCCCGACGCGCATGCCGCACCTTTCATTGATGATCTGCTCGACCGCCCGGTAGAGATCCTCCTCCCCGCTGCGGGCCACCGCCGAATCCTCGATGGAAATCACCATTTCCCGGTCCGACGGGTACGAGAGCTCCGCAGTATGAAAAAGGTACGCCAGTATGTGACTGTGGTGGGACAGTTCCAGCTCGATACTGTCCCGGTACAGCTCCATCAACGACTCCGGCGTATACAGACTCGAGAGATGGAAATGCTCGATCACCGTCACCTCGATCGGAACTTCCGCAAAGAGCTGCTCCCGGATCGCCTCTTCCAGCTCATAAATATACTGCTTCCCGATACAGGATTCTCCGGATATATAAATGCGGAGATGATCCTTTCTGCGATTGAGGGTGACGCGGTCCACACACACGCCCGATAGAATCCCCTCAAGGCGTTTTCCCGGGACAAAAGCCGGGAATACATCCGCAAAAGATCTTGCCGTCATTTCCATAGATACCACCATCTCCGCAATCCGCACATGATTTATACGAGTTTATCCAGTTCCTCCCGGAGGGCGGAGAGAAGCTCCGGCTCGGGAACCTTCCGGATGATTCTTCCCTTCCGGATCAGCAGGCCGACCCCGTCGCCGCCCGCGATACCCAGATCCGCCTCTCCCGCTTCTCCCGGTCCGTTCACGACACATCCCATAACCGCGATCTTCAGTCCGTCCAGCGGAAGCGTCTGCACCATCTCCTCGACGCTGTTCGCGAGGGAAACGAGATCGATCTTTGTCCGGCCGCAGGTCGGACAGGAGACGACTTCGACGCCTCCCTTTCTGAGTCCCAGAGTCTTCAGAATCCGTTTCGCCGAGCGGACCTCCTCAAGAGGCGCGCCGGTCAGCGAGACCCGGATCGTATCTCCGATTCCCTGATAGAGGATAATGCCCAGGCCGACCGCAGATTTGATATTTCCGGAATACAGCGTCCCCGCCTCTGTGATGCCCACATGGAGCGGATGGTCCGTCCGGTCCGCGATCAGCTCATGAGCCCGCGCGCACGTCAGAACGTCCGATGATTTGATGCTGATCACGAGGTTGCCGTATCCCATATCCTCGATCACCGCAGCCTCATGAAGAGCACTCTCTACAAGAGCCTCCGCCGTGACGCCCCCGTATTTTTCCAGAAGACTTTTCTCCAGCGACCCGCTGTTTACGCCGACGCGGATCGGGATATTCCGGTCCTTCGCCTCACGGACGACGGCGCGCACACGATCCTCGGAACCGATGTTTCCCGGGTTGATGCGGATCTTGTCCGCTCCGTTTTCCATCGCCGCGATCGCAAGGCGGTAATCAAAATGGATGTCGGCGACGATCGGAATGCGGATCCGTTCCTTGATCATGCCAAGGGACTTTGCGGCCTCCATCGTCGGAACCGCGCACCGGATGATGTCGCACCCCGCGTTCTCAAGTTCCATGATCTGCATCACGGTCGCATCCACATCTTCCGTCTTCGTATTCGTCATCGACTGAATCAGAATCGGGTTTCCGCCCCCGATCACCTTCCCGCCGATCGCTACCTCTTTCGTCATTCTTCTTGCGTGCATAAAACTTCCCCCCGCGAGGACCGTCCCGTCAGATGCGCCGGTACGTCCGGAATGTATACGTCAGTTCAAAGTACGTCTGTTCCTCACTCTCATCCGCAAGCACCCACTGCGGATCCCGGTCGAGATCCGGAAAGTACGTATCCGCCTCATAAGCATAATTGATTTTTGTAACATAGACCGTATCGCACTGCGGGAGAAGGAGACGGTAGATCTGCTCGCCTCCGATGACAAAACACTCCCGGTCACGGTATTTTTCCAGAATCTTTGCGAGTTCATCTATATTATGCGCCGTCTCCGCACCCGGCACTTCGAGTTCCGCATTTCGCGTGAGAATAAGATTGGTCCGGTTTTTGAGCGGCCGGCCCATCGGCATACTCTCGAGCGTCTTTCGTCCCATAACCACGATATTGCCCGATGTCATCTCCCGGAAAAAACGCATATCCGCGGGGATACTCACGAGAAGCTTCCCTTTATTCCCGATCGCCCAGTTTCTGTCCGCGGCTAATATTGCCTTCATCTCTGTCCCTGTCTCCTTCCATCGTCCGTTTTCTTCCGTCACACTGCCACCGGGATATCCGGGATCTGCGGCCCTGTCACGTAATCCTCAACGATCAGATCGTCCGTCGTGAAATCGTAAAAATTCCGGATCTCCGGATTCAGACGCACCTTCGGCGCGTCATGCGTCTCTCTCCCGATCAGTTCCTCGATGAGAGAGACATGCCGGTCATAAATATGCGCGTCCGCGATCATATGAACCAGCTCGCCCGGAATCATATCGTTCACCTGTGCAAACATCATCAGCAGAATCGCATACTGGCAGACGTTCCAGTTGTTCGCGGTCAGCACATCCTGGGAGCGCTGATTCAGCACCGCGTTCAGGATCAGCCTGTCACATCCCTTCTTCTGGGTGACGTTGAAGGTCATCGAGTACGCACAGGGATACAGTGCCATCTCATGCAGATCCTGATGTACGTACATATTCGTCATGATCCGGCGGCTGTACGGATTGTTCTTCAAATCATAGAGCACCCGGTCCACCTGGTCCATATCGCCTTCTTTGTAATGATGCTTCACGCCCAGCTGATAGCCGTATGCTTTTCCGATGGAGCCGTTCTCATCCGCCCAGGCGTCCCAGATATGGGTCTTCAGGTCGTGTACATTATTCGACTTTTTCTGCCAGATCCAGAGAACTTCATCCATGCAGCTTTTGAGAGCGGTCCGGCGAAGCGTGATCGCCGGGAACTCCTTCGACAGGTCGTACCGGTTCACGACGCCGAATTTCTTAATCGTATAGGCCGGTGTCCCGTCCTCCCAGTGCGGGCGGACCTTCTCACCTCTCGTGTCGCATCCGTTGTCAATAATATCTCTGCACATATTGATAAATACGCGGTCTGCATAACTCATATCGATTCTCCCCTGTTGATCATCCGAAACGCAGAGTCTCCTGCGCCCCGCTGTTTGGAAGCTATTATAAGAGATCCTGTGAGGAAAAGCAAACCGCATACTTTTTCCGAAAAAACAATTGTCCTGCAGGCTGAAATTGTTTATGATGAAGGAAGTACCCGTAAGAACGGCAGAAGTAACAGCAATTCAGATATTCTGGAGGAGAAAACATTGAAAAAATTTCTGGAAGAATTCAAGGCCTTTATTTCCCGCGGCAACGTGATGGATCTTGCAGTCGGCATGATCATCGGCTCTGCGTTCACGGCGATCGTCTCTTCGCTCGTCGATGACGTTCTGATGCCGGTCATTTCTCTTTTTACCGGCGGCATCGATTTCAACGAATGGGGCTTCAAACTGGCCGGAGGCGGCATGGTCCGGCTCGGGTCGTTCCTGGCGGCCGTGATCAACTTCATCATCGTCGCATTTGTGATTTTCCTTATGGTGAAAGCGATCAACCGCCTTCACGATCTCGCTGCAGGTCCGAAGAAAGAGGCCGCGCCGACCACGAAAATCTGCCCGTACTGCAAATCCGAGATTGACATCGACGCGACGCGCTGCCCGCACTGCACCTCGGTTCTTGAGGATGATGTGAAAAACGCCTGATCCGTTTCCGGATCATTTCTCTGCGTCAGCGGGCTCCAAAAAACGGCTGAAAGCTCCGGTGGATTCGTCCCCGGACTTTCAGCCGTTTTTGTCTGCATTCTTCTATCCCATTTTTCTGCACCGTCAGGAGGCGAAAAACTGATCGACGCCGTTGGCGATACCCTCCGCGAGCTTCTGCTGATAGTCATCCGCCGCGAGCTTCTTCTCCTCCTCCGGATTCGACAGGTATCCGACCTCCACGATCGTAGCCGGGACTTTACACCAGTTGATCCCGCTCATCGTATCCGTCTCCCAGACGGACTGTTTTCTGCACTGCGCCGACGCCGCAAGATTGTCCAGCACATCTTCCGCGAGCGCATGGCTCTTTGCGTAAAGATTCCCGTTGTATGGATTGGACGACGTCTGACAGATCGTCATGGCGCCGCTCACGCCGGAATTCTCCGATCCGTTGGCGTGGATACGAATAAAAGCGGCCGCGTTCGCATCATTCGCGATCCCGGCCCGTTCAGAATTGCTGATATTCACATCGTTTGACGTGCGGGTCATCACAACATCGTAGCCGCGCTCCGTCAATATAGTCTGAAGCTTCAGTCCGATCTGAAGATTCAGATCGTATTCTGTAAGTCCGGTCGTCTTTCCCGTCGCCCCTCCGGTCACCTTCGCCTTCATCTCCGAAGATCCCGGTCCGACCGGCTCCTGGCTCTGATCCGCCTTTGCCTGATGACCCGGGTCGATGACAACGGTCTTTCCGCCCCCGGACGCGGCCGCCGTCTCCGACGACCCGTCCGTCTTTGTAACCAGATCTTTCCGGATGTAATAGATCGCTCCGTCGAGCCGGATCTGATACCATCCGTCTTCCTCGCCTTTCACCTCAACCTCGGTATTCTCCGGAAGGCTCTTGTAAATCTCACTGTCCGTCGACGGCGCCGTCCGCACCCGGACCTCGGCATTCGTCTTGTATACTGCATCTTTGTTCTCGTCCGCAGACGCGGACACGGGTTCCGGAACGAGTACGTCCCGGCTGCTTCCGCTGACTGACGAGACGCCTTCCTGCGCAGCGACACGTTCCGAACCGGAGGAATCCGAACGGACCGCCTCTTCCTGCGAGTCCTGCGTCGCCGCCTCTCCCGCACTCGACGACACAAGGTTTCTGCTGCTCTCCGGACCGAACGCACAGGCCGGAAGGATAAACATGAGGGCCAGTGCGATCGCGGCGACAGCGCCGGCCTTTCTTCTTTTATTCTGCATCGGTATCACCATCCATTTCTTTGTTTTTTAATTTCGGAAGCAGAGCAAGAAGACCGCCGGCAAAAACCGCCACATCTCCCAGATTGAAAAAGATTTTCTGAAGGGGCCTGATTTTCGTCGGAACATGAAGATAGTCCGTCACATACCCCTGGTGAAACCGGTCGTACCAGTTCGACAGGGCACCGCCGATCAGGATCGCATATCCGGCCTTCCCGGCACCTTTCTTTCTGCCGGACAACGCGCCCGCAAGGGTCACCGCCAGCGCCGCAAAGGTCATCCGCTCCGCCAGTTCCGGCCATTTCTTCATCAGACCCATCGCCAGCCCCCGGTTATGTACCTTCCGGACCTTCAGCCGGCCGTCAAACAGTTCCTTTTCCTCACCGTCGCCGACGTTTGCTTCCACATACTTCTTTGCCATCAGATCGAAAAGAAAAATAAGAACAGCGATCAGCACAAAAATCATACCGTTTCCTCCTGTACTCCGATCATCTGGGATTTCAGAAGAATCCCCGGTCCTCCTCTGTGTTCGATGTAATCCTTCGTGATTACAACTTCGCCGATGTTCTTGTCCTTCGGGACCTCGTACATGATGTCCAGCATAAACTCTTCGATGATCGCACGCAGGGCCCTCGCGCCCGTATCGCGCTCCATCGCCGTTCTCGCGATCGAGTGCAGCGCATCTTCTTCAAATACAAGCCTGACGCCGTCCAGTTCAAGCAGCCGCTCATACTGCTTCAGAATCGCATTTCTCGGTTCCTTCAGGATCGATACAAGCATCTCCTCCGTCAGCTTCTGAAGTGAAAACATCACCGGAAGGCGTCCCAGAAATTCCGGAATCATGCCGAAGGTCCTGAGATCCTCAACCGTCACCTTCTGGAGAATGTCCGGATCGCTGTCATATTTGTCCCGGAGGTCGGACTGAAATCCGATCCCGGCGCTCTGATTCAGACGGTTCTTTATGATCTCTTCAAGACCGGGGAACGCGCCGCCGCAGATAAATAAAATATTGCTCGTATCCACCGTTTCCATCGGAACCATCATGTTCTTGCTGGATGCTCCGACCGGAACTTCGATCTCGCTTCCTTCAAGCAGCTTCAGGAGTCCCTGCTGGACTGCCTCACCGCTGACATCCCGCTGGTTCAGATTCTTTTTCTTCGCCAGTTTGTCGATCTCGTCGATGAAGACGATTCCGTGCTCCGCCCGCTCCACATCGTTGTCCGCCGCGGCCAGAAGCTTCGATACGACGCTCTCCACGTCGTCGCCGATGTAGCCGGCTTCCGTAAGTGAGGTCGCGTCCGTCATCGCCAGCGGAACATTGAGCAGCTTCGCGAGGGTCTGAACCATATACGTTTTGCCCGATCCGGTCGGACCGATCATCAGCATATTCGACTTGCGGATCTCTACACCGTCCTTCGAATCCGACAGGATTCTCTTGTAATGGTTATAGACGCCGACGGACATGATCTTTTTCGCGCGATCCTGCCCGATCACATATTCATCGAGCGCCGCTTTGATCTTGTGAGGCGGAAGAACATCATCCATCGTCATTTTCTTTTTCGGTTTTTCCTGTTTCTTCTTCTCTTTTTTCTGCGGATTCGTCCGGCCGCCGATCCCGAACTGCGAGAGATCGATCGAACCGATCTCCTTCGTCAGATTCTCCATCAGCGTGTTCATATCCGTATGATTCAGGTTGTTCTGAAAGGCGTCAAACGATCGCTGCATGCAGTCCCTGCAGACGAACATTCCGCCCGGCAGCGCGGTCAGCGGTCCGGCCTTGCTCTCCGGCCTGCGGCAGATGCTGCACGCCCGCTCCTTTTTGTCACGGGAATCATCGCCGGAGCTGCCATCCGGATCCTCATCCGGTGTCGTCAAGATATCGTTCTCGTCTGCCATAAAAAATCCTCCTGTTTATTCCCTGATTATAGGATAAACAGGAGGACATTACAAGAAGCTGCGTTATTCCCTTCTGAGCGCGTCGATCGGATTGAGGTTTGCCGCCTTCAGCGACGGCAGCAGCCCGAACACGATGCCGATCAGCATCGAAAATGCGACTCCGATGATGATCGCCGGCACACTGATCGCCGCCGGCGTACCGCTCATGACGGAAATTACCTTCGCCAGAACGATGCCCGCGATGACACCCAGAACACCTCCGATGCTCGTGAGCATGGCGGATTCGGTCAGAAACTGCATCAAAATGGTTTTCTTTTTCGCTCCGAGCGCCTTTTTCAGACCGATCTCGGAAGTCCGCTCCGTCACCGAGACAAGCATGATATTCATGACCCCGATGCCGCCGACGAGCAGCGCGATGCTCGCGATCCAGATCAGAAGATTATTCGTGCTCTTCGAGAGGTTCTGCTGATCCCGCGCTTTCTCGACGAGATCCTCCGCCTGATACGAAAACGCATCATTTCCGCTCTGTACCGACTGATTCATGATTTCCGCCGCTTCTTTTCCGACACGGCTCATCTTCTTCGTCTCTTCCGCGCGGATCATGCA
The DNA here is from genome assembly GCA_902797025.1 of uncultured Lachnospiraceae bacterium. GTDB lineage: Bacteria > Bacillota > Clostridia > Lachnospirales > Lachnospiraceae > CADBRN01. Next base: position 63,655 of record CADBRN010000015.1, on the reverse strand, counting down.
GTTCTCCGGCTCGTCAAACTGAAACAGCACAGGCCATACCGAATCAGGAAAGAAGATCGTCCCGTAATTCTGCTGATTATACAGATAATAATCCTGATAGGAATTGATCACCGGCCGGAACGCGTCCGCACGCCGGATCACACCGACGACCGTAAACGGTTCGCCGGATACCTCGATCACTTTGCCGACCGCGGATTCGCCCGGGCAGAGCGATTCCGCGGCGGTCTGGTCCAGAAGCACGATCTTGCGTGCGGATGTAAAGTCGCTCTCCGCGAAGGGACGCCCCTGATACGCCTCGTACCCGGATGACGACAGATAGTGGGAATCGATGCCGCGTGCACTGGCCATATCGAGTGACTGCGTGCCGCAGCGGACCGAGTCCAGATAACTTCTTGAATAATAAAAGGATGCATCCTCCGCTCCGCTGATGGAGCGGATCTGTTCTTTCTGATCATCCGAAAGCGGCGACACGCCCTGCGGCGTCCCCATACTCATATCATAGGCGTCGCCTCCCTGACACAGGGACACCGTGACCGCGTTGTTTCCGGCGCCGATCAGATTCTTCATAATCTGATCATTCGTCCCCTTGATCGTCGATACGATCGCGATGATTGATGCGATTCCGATGATCACGCCGAGCATCGTGAGAAACGACCGCATCTTATGCGACCATATGCCCCTCATGGCAAATCGGATATTTTCTCCCATCGCCGCCTCCTTAATTGCTGTAAATCTGTTCCGCGGTTCCCTGTTTCGTCTTCGCTCCGTCCTTCGTATTTCTTCCGTACGGAAATGCGATCTGATCCTCCTGCGTCAGGCCGGACCGTATCTCATACATCCCGCCCTGCAGTTTTCCAAGCACAACGTTTTGCTTCTTCAGCGTGCCATTCTCATCGATATAAACATACGGACTCCCCTCGTCTGTCCTCACAAACGCCTGATCGAGCATCATCGGCCCGCCATCCTGCATATCCCCGGAATTGTCGAATGTGATCGAGAGCCATTCGCCCTCTTCGATCTCCGCTGTCTCATCCTGAATAACCGCGGTAAACGGATACCAGGTCTTGCTGCTGTCCCCGAACAGATTCATGGTATCCGGATACGGCGAAATCGACGTGATTTCCGCATCATATGCCATTCCGCTCATGTACGACTGAACCGTGACGGTGTCGCCGGTCTTTACCTGGCTGTACTGATCCTCGGACAATCCTCCCTGCACCGTCATCCCCGTTCCGGCACGGATCTCCAAAATCGGCGAGCCGTCGTTCGGAGGATTGTTCGGATCTCCGGCTTTCCGGACGATGCCGTCTATGGACGCTTTCACTTCACAGTTCGAAAGGGCCTGCTCCGCTTTCTTCACCTTCAGCTCCGATTCCCGGTAATCAAGACGCAGATCCCGCAGCGTATCCTGCTGCTCTTTTTTCGCGTCCGCGAGTTCTTCTTTCGAATACTGTGCATCTCCGGGAATCAACGTAACACTGCCTCCGGAGAGGCTGTCGTCCGATGATGCGGAGGACGAAGCTGTCCGGACACTGGAGAACGATGTCAGCTCGTTCTTCCGGGTTTCACCGGCTCCGGCCGGTTTGTCCCCTTCTTCTGAACCCGCGGCGGAGGATCCGTTCTCTTCCCCGGTATCTCCGCCGGTATCATCCGGGGATTCCGGAGTGCTCCCGATATCATCCGGGGATTCCGGAGTGCTCCCGATATCATCCGGAGATTCCGGAGCGGTCCCGGGATTTTCCGCCGTTCCGCCGTTTTCCTTTTCGTCCTCCTCTCCGTTTTTTTCCGGAAGAATGAAACTGCCGTTCTTCGGGATCTCACTCTTCCATCCATCGGAGACATCCGCCAGATCCGATGCATTTTCCGCCCATGCCCGGACCAGTTTTCCTGCCGGGCTTCCGCCTTCGCGGATCTCAAGCAGAAAGTAGGCGTCGCCGCTCTCATTTTTTTTCAGTCCTTTAAGAAGCCGGATAAATCCTCCGTCCACAGATGCGCCGGCGGAAACGAGAAAACGGTACGGATTTCCCTCGGAACCCGCCCCGGTGCCATCACCCTCTCTCCAGAAATACGACGCGTCAGAAGAAAGCGACCGATTCAGAACTACATTTCCCGCAAGTACCGTTCCGCCGTCCGGTTTCTCCTGGGGCGCCTGGGTTTTCCCCGGATTCTGACCGGCGTTCCGGCCATCGCCATCCGGTATCTCCACGTTTCCGCCCGGTTCTCCTCCGTCATCCGTATCCCCGTTCACATCCGGAATTTCATCTACAGACCCATCTCCATCCGTGTCTCCCGGCTCCGGTTCTTCCGGCTGCACCGATTCTGAGACCGGCTTCAGCTTCGAAAGTGTCACAAGATTTTTCTCAGCCGTCTCGATCCGGAGGCGGATCGTCTGCTGATCAAGTTTTTCCTTCTCCAATTCCAGATTCGTCTTTGCCGCATCGTATGTGAGCAGAACGTCGCCTTTTCTGACCGTATCGCCTTCCTTCACGCGGATCCCGCTGATCGTCTCCGTTCCGCCCGCATAGATCTTCTGCGTTGTACCGCTGCCCGCCATTCCCTGCGCGGAGCCGCCGTCGCTCCACCATCCGCCGGAGATTTCAGAAACCGGGACGACCAGAACGCGCGAATCCCCTCCTGTCGTTCTTTTTACAGCTGCCGCCGCCCCCACCGCGCTTCCCGCTACAACCGCACAGGTTACAACCGCTGCCGTCAGTTTCTTTCTGCTTTTCAGATGGATTTTTCTCATAGACGCGCCTCCGTTTCCACCGGGTCCGGCCCGGTCAGAATACCGTCCCTTATCGTCGCGATCTTTCCGGCGTGCCGCGCGATCGCTGCGTCATGGGTGATCATCAGGATCGTGACCGCTTCCTCGTTCAGCTCGCGGAACAGATCCATGATCTGTACACCGGAGGCTGAGTCGAGCGCGCCGGTCGGTTCATCCGCCAGGAGGATCTTCGGGTGATTGATCATCGCCCGCGCGATCGCGACCCGCTGTTTCTGGCCACCTGAAAGCTGATTCGGATAAAAACCGGCCCGGTCCGACAGACCGACACGGTCAAGCATCGCTTTCGCGCGGCGGAGTCTCTCACCGCGCGGAATGCCGGCATACGTGAGCGGCAGCGCAACATTTTCCACCGCGTTCTCATAGGGAAGCAGCTGAAAACTCTGAAAGATAAAACCGATCTTATTCAGACGAATCTCCGCCAATTCATCGTCGCTGCACCGGCAAAGCGGACGGCCGTCGAGATAAATCTCCCCATCCGTCGCCTGATCCAGGCAGCCGATCAGATTCATCAGCGTCGACTTCCCCGATCCGGACGGCCCCATGACCGCCGTGTAATCTCCCTCGTTCATCTCAAAATTCACATGGGAGAGCGCCGGGACTTCGAGAGCGCCCTGCTTATACCGTTTACTGACATCCTCAAGTCTCAGAATCACAGGGATCACCTCCCGCCGCTTTCTTCTGATGTACCGGTCCCATTCACGGCACCGCCCTCCGCATAGGAGTCGCCGTACGTGCTGTCGGTCACATCCACTGTACCAAAGTCCGCCGGCATCTCACTCATCGGAGCTGTCTTCTGCCCCTCTTTCAGAGAATCATCCGGTACGGCGATCTTGTCGGTTTCCTTCAGGCCGTCCGAAATCTGGTACGCTCCGTTCTCCCCGTCATATTCCCCGAGCGTGACAGCCTGCTTCTTCAGCCTTCCGTCCCGGTCGATCCATACGAACGGATGTGTCTCATCGCTTCGGTCGATCAGATACTCGGGCAGGTACAGCCCGTCCTTCTTCTCCGTCTGGCCGTTATCCGGCTGGAGATAGACGTGCTGCCCCATCATCAGTCCTTCCGATGACTCGAGCTTCACGTAAAACGGGTAATTGCTGCTTGTCGTGTCGGAAGATGCGTCCGACATGTAGCCGCCCATGGATCCGCTCTCCGACTGGCTCTTCGCATTTTCCGTATCGATGGACTCGATCGTTCCCTTCCAGGTCTGGCTGCCGACTCTTGAATGTACGATCACCGGCATATCCTTCGTGATTTCACCGATGTTCTGTTCATTGACCGTTCCCCTTACCCGGAGATCCCCTGTCTTCATGATCGTGATCAGATCCTGCGTATCCCCGCTCCCGGAATCGGACACGGTGCCTTCACCCGCATTCTGCACGCTGTTCACGGATTTTACGACACCGTCGACCGCGCTTTTCACAGTCGCATTCGCGATGTTTGTTTTCAGACGGTCGATATCCGCCTGCTTGCTCCGGATATCGATGTCCTTCTGTTTTTTGGCGAGATCCTGTTCCTGAATCTGAATCGTCAGATTCGCCCGGTCAGAAGCAGAAGCGCCTTTCTGCTGCTTCGTAAGCTCCGCGATCGTCTGCGATATGGATGCGGATTCATTATTCATCCGCTCCAGATCGATCTCGGCCTGATCCAGGTCGTCCTGATACTTATCGATATCGTACGTCAGAAGCGGTGTCCCGGTTTTCACCTCATCGCCGGCCTTCACCAGGATTTCCTTCACGGTGCTGTCCGGATTCTGCTGAACCTTCCAGGTGTCCTGCGGCTCAACAACACCGGAAAAACGATTTGTAAAAGACAGACCGGATCCTGTGAAATCGGACACCGGCTCCACATAGGCAGCCGCTTCACCGCCCGCGTTCCGTCTCCGCACAAAATAGAACACGGCGGCAGCGGCGATGATGACCACCGCCGCGATAACAACTCTGCGAACCATTTTCTGCTTCTTCATACCCTGTCTCCTCCGGAGTTTCTTACTTCGTGAATCCCGTCACCGCCTGAAACGCAGCGTCGTCCCGGATCCGGACATCCGGATAAAGGATCCCTCCCCTCCGGTCTGTCATGATTACCGTGACATTTTGATCGGACTGTTCACGTCTCGTCCGTTCCACACTTTCGAGAAAACCTACGATGGAATCATGATCCGTGAACGTCTGGGACTGGCCCGTCTGAGCACCCGGTGTATCGTAATAAACCTGAACCGAGCTGATCGTATCGGCGATCTCGCCGGCGCTCTCCGGTCTGGTCTGTTCATATCCCTTCCCCCTGAGAAATGCGAGCGTATTCTCATACTGGGGATAGACGTAGATATTGTTGAGTTCCGGAACATCGCCCATATAATCTTCGCTGGTCTGCAGCATCGTCACGGATAAGAGCGGCTTTTCATCCAGAAGCGTCCCGAATTCCACACTGCTCATATCCTTCCGCACTGCGTCCGTGAACTGCTCCGATTCCTCCGGCGTCAGATTGATCGACTCCGTTTCATTATCCGCCTGATAATTCATCCAGTTCACGACATCAATCTGATTGAAATCGGACGGATTCAGACGATTCGCCGGATTAATATTTTTACGGAACGCCTCATTTTTCGAGAGACGCGCGAGTGCGGCATTCACCGTATCTTTCGGGATGCGATAGCTCCGATACACAAGTCTGCCGGAGTTCTTCCGGTATGCGACGACGATGCTGCTGTAGTCGCTGCTGTCGTCCGTACTTCCTTCAACGCTCTGATCTTTATTGCGTCCGGCATACTTTTTTCCTGCTTCAGCAAGCTTGTAAATCTCGGAAAAATCGGACGTCAGCGTCTTGCTCACCATATCCCTGCCGTCTAATCCATCGCCGCTGTACGATGCGTCCGGCAGCAGAACTTCATTGATGTCAATGCACGCAAATCCCATCTCTGCAATTCCGTCCCGGGAAGGCAGATACTGATCATAGTCAAACGGCCGCGCCACTATGAGCACCATCACCGCTGTGATCGCCCCGATTATGACAAGGGCCGACCGCCATCCTTTTATAATCGCCGACGGATCGAGGCGCTGAATCAGTTCCATCACGATATCCGCGAGCACGGCGCCGGTCAGCGCCCATACAACCGTCCACGCACTTTTCCCGTTGGAAACACCAAATACGTTATTGAAAAGAGACGCGAAAACGATTCCGGACGGGATCGACACCATCACCTTGATCACAGAAGCGATCCGCGGATTCATATACGCCGAACCCGCTGTCTCAGACGGTCGGAAGCGGTACACAAGCACTCCGGCGGCGACCGCTGCCGCCGCATACAGAAGAAGGACGGCCGCTGATACTGCCGTACGGCTGCTTCCTCCCATCACGGCGACGATCGGAGGAGACGTCCAGCGCACAGTCGCCCATGAAATATTCTCCGACCAGTACGTATCAAATCGTTCCATAAGTGCTCCGTAAAGAAACACACAGAGCGGAACATACACCTCGATCATCACTGCGAACAGCACTCCGATCACAATCCGCCCTGTCATCACCATCGCAAGCACCGTGATCGCGTAGACCGCGAGATAGAACAGAACCAGAATCAGCAGGGATTTCCAGAACGATACCATGGTTTTTCCGGTCACCTGACGGAAAACTCCGCCGACTGCATAAAAAGCGATCAGATCCGCCGCCGCGAAGGGAATGGTCCCGATCATCCATCCGCTCGTAAAAAACGCGAAAAAGATTCCTTCCCTTTTGATCGGCATCGCGTGATAATAATCGATTTTTTTCTGAGAGCAGAGCCACGAGAAGCCGGTAACCGCCGCAACAAAGGCGCTGACGCCGACGAGCAGGATCCACGGTTCAACCCCGAAAAACGATTCCGTCATCGACAGTCTCAGTCTCGCATCCTGCTCTGCGATCTTACCCATGCCGCCTCCGCGGGAATCCAGCTCCATCAGATAAATCACCGGAAGCAGCAGAAATTCAACGAAAGACAGGATCGCCGTCAGCCACATCCGGTTGCGCTGGTCCTGACGGATCAGGTTAAGAAATAAGCGCTTTGACGTCATATCCTGCCACCTCCGTCTCACAGATAAAAACCTCCTCCAACGTCAGGGGAATACTTTCGGCAAACAACGGGTCTGCCCTCTCTACCACGTCCAGAATCTCCTGATGTGTGCCGCGCGCGACAAAAGTCAGCAGCGATCCCTGATGATCCGCGCGTATCACATCAAGACCCGCGAGCATCTTCTCTTCTTTCGCAGGGTCCCGGACGACGCACTGAACCTTCTGCATATGGAAACGAAGATCATCCAGATCCTCCGAGAGAAGCACGCCGCCGTGATGAATCAGTCCTACATGATCGCAGATATCCTCAAGTTCGCGCAGATTGTGCGACGCGATCACCGGGATAAAATCGCGCTCCATCATCTCCCTGGCAAAGATACTTTTTACCGCCTGACGCATCGCCGGATCAAGTCCGTCGAAGATTTCATCGCAGAGCAGGTATTTCGTTCCCGCAGAAACTCCGAGCAGGATCGAGAGCTGCTTCTGCATTCCTTTGGAAAAGGTCCGGATCCTCCGTTCGGGAGAAAGCCCCGCCGCCATGAGCAGCTTCGAAAACCGCTCCGCGTCGAATTTCGGAAACTGCATCTGATACGCTCTCTGCATCACGATGGGCGTCGCGTTCTGAAAGTAAAAGCCCGTGTCCGGAAGGAAACAGATTTCCTGCTTCACCGCCGGATTTTCATATACCGGTTTTCCATCGATCCGTACTTCGCCGGAATCCGCTTTTACGATGCCTGATATCAGACGCAGCATCGTGCTCTTTCCCGCGCCATTCGAACCGATCAGTCCGAAAATCTGATGATCGTTGATCGTCAGATCGACCCGGCTCAGGGCTGAGATCTCTCCGAACCGTTTTGAAACACTCTTAAGCTCGATCATTTTTCTCCTCCTCATAAACCTTCCGGACGGCTTTCTCGCATTGATCCTTCGTAACGCCGAGTCCCCTTCCTTCTCTGAGACTCGCGTAGAACTTTTCAATCCAGTGTGCTTTTTTCTGTTCCTGCAGCTTCGACGGATCCGAGACGAAACTCCCCCGTCCGCGGACTGTGTAAATATATCCCCGCAGTTCCAGAACCGTATATGCTTTCTGGATCGTATTCGGGTTGATGGAAAGGGTCGTCGCCATCTGACGTACCGACGGCATCTTCTCATCCGGCTGCAGGACACCGCAGAGAATCATTTTTTCGAAGCGATCGATGATCTGCTCGTAAATCGGTCTCGGATCCTGATAATCAATGTGAATCACGATTTGTCACCTCCGCGTACCTTCGACGGTCCGTTCTCCTCATTATCCGACGCAGACAGACCAGGTGTCCTATTTGTTATATGTGTACTATATCATATAGTACACTTGCGGTCAATCCGATTTCCCCGCAAAAAAAGGCACCACCCCGGCAGGGATCTCTCCCGTCTGGAATGGTGCGTCCCGTTACCCCAGGAATCGGTTCGGGCTGAACACGTCAATATTATAGGATGGCTTTCCTTCCGCGATGAGTTCGGCGATCAGCTTTCCGGTGATCGGCGAAAGTGCGATTCCATCTCCCTCATGGCCGGCCGCCATATAAAAACCCTTCAGAGCCGCGGTTTCCCCGAGCATCGGAAGGCCGTCCGGCGTATACGGGCGGAATCCCGAGAAAAACCGGATGATGTCGACATTCTCGAGGGCCGGAAAAAAACGAATCGCGCGCTTCATCATGACATCGATGGCTTCAAAGGTATTCTCTTTCTCAAAACCGGCAAATTCCCGGGTGCTTCCGATAATCATTCCCCCGTTTTCCGTCTGCTCGATCGAAAGGGATGCGCCGAGCTTCAGCGCGCGTTTGTCCCGGATCGCTTCCGGTCGGAATTTGATAATGTTGTACAGCGCACACTGTATCGTAGCCCGCATGAAGAAATCAACCGGTTCGGTGACGGCAAGCTGGCCTTTTCTCGGTGTGACAGGAAGATCAAGCCCCGCCATCTTCGCGGTCAGCCCCGCCCACGAACCGCAGGCATTCACGACGGTATCGCAGTAATACTCGCCCCGGTCTGTACAAACGCCTTTCACGGCGCCGTCCCGGATAAGAAATCCGGTGACCTCCGTCTCCGTCTGAATGACCGCACCCCCGCGCTTTGCCGCATGGGCGAACGCGTTCGTCAGCTTCAGCGGATTTACCTTTCCGCTCGTCGGACAGTAAAGCGCTCCATAGACGTCATCTGCAAGATTCGGTTCCAGCGCCCGGGCTTCATCCCCGCTGATCATGCGGATGTCGACGCCGCTCGTTCGCTGTTCTTCGGCGATCGATGCCAGCAGATCATACTGCATCTTATCCTCAGCCGGCTGCATGCCGCCCGCGGTAAAGTCAAACTCAATGTTTTCTCCGAGCTCGCCGGCAAGGTCCCGGAACATCGCGATGGATGCGACCGCGAGATCCATCTGCGGCCCCGGCCGTTTTGTATGGTAACCGACCACGCCGTCCGTCGCGCCGGCGGATCCTGCCGCCACGTCTTTCCGTTCCAGAACAAGAACACGCTTCCCGTATTTACCGAGCTGCCAGGCGATCGAGCATCCCATGATGCCCCCGCCGATGATAATCACATCTGCATCCTGCATCACTCACCCTCCTTATCCCGGAACAGTCCGACCGTGATCGGCCTCGCAGGCATCCGCGCGTTATTCGGCAGTATCTCCGCCGGATTTTTCCCGGTTTCCCTGGCGATGATCCGTTCGATCAGGCGTTCGCACGTCTTTCCCTGGCAGAGCCCCATGCAGGCCCGCGTGCGGCGTTTGACGCCGTCGACGGTCGAAGCGCCGTCCCGGATCGCATCGATGATCTCCTGTTCTGTCACTTCCTGACAGCGGCATATGATGACGTCATTCTTCATCTATATCCTCCCCCGGCAGCCGCTTCATGCTGCGCACCTCATCACAGAATTCCTTCGGAACCGCCATGCTGATGACAGCTGTCCCCGCGTAGGCAGGAATCTTCGTGACCCGGACAATTCTTCCCTGACAGACCACTTCGCCGGCACGATTGACGGCATCCACCGTATCACCCGCTTCCGGAAGCGGGATATACTCAAACGGAAAGTCAACCGTCGCCTCATCGGAGGAAAATGCCCGGTTGATGACTGTGATCGCAAGTCCCGGACAGTTCGCCACACAAAGACCGCATCCCGTGCACTTCTCCCCGTCAAGATGCGGAAGATTCGTGATCTGACTGCCGATCGTGATCGCCCCGAATTTGCAGATACTCTCACAGGGGTTACAGGGGATCTCCTGTACACACTCGATACAGGCGACCCGGCCTTTCTCCATCCGCTCCCTCGACGGAACGCCGGGAGCCGCGGCGAGTTCCTCCTTTGACGGGACACCCGTGTAAATGATTCCTTCCACCGTCACTCTCTCCTTCCTGCTTCATAGGCTGCCGTCTCCGCAAGCTGCTTTTCCTTCGCGGTCCGCCGCCTCTCCCCGAACATCCCGGACCGCAGTGTGTCCAGTCTTCCGAGGATTTCTTTTCGTCTTTCCTCCGCCGCCTCAAAGGTCAGAAGTCCCAGTGAAGCCGCCGCGGAAACTCCGGCGAGATTGCCCTCCTCCATCGCGGAAGAAGCTTCTTCGACTCCGGTCACATCGCCGGCGACGTAAAGCCCCTGAACCGTCGTCTCCATATTTGCGTCATGCATCGGCACATGTCCGCCGAAGGCCGGAATAAAACAGAATCTGCAGCCGGCCATCCACAAAAGCTCGGTCATCGGATTCAGTCCGACGGCAAGGCAGATCGTATCCGCCTCGATGATCTGCTCCGTACCCGGAATCGGACGGAAATGATCGTCGACCTCCGCGATCTCCACTTTCTCGACCTCTTTCTCTCCGATCGCCCTGGTGATCGTGTGCCCCACGAGGATCGGAACGCCGGCTCTGCGGATCTTCCCCGCGTGGACGCCGTAGCCGCCGATCTTCGGAGCCGCCTCGACGATCGCAAGAACATCCGCACCGGCCTGCATCAGCTGATACGAAACGATCAGTCCCACATTGCCCGACCCGAGCATGACGATGCGCTTTCCGGGAAGGACACGGTTGATGTTCACCATCGTCTGCGCCGCGCCGGCTCCCATAACACCGGGAAGCGTTGATCCCGGAAATGCCATATAATTTTCCTTCGCCCCGGTCGCAACGATGACTTTCTTCGCATCGACGACAATATTTTCTCCGTCGTGAATGACGCCGATGGACCGGTCCTTCTCCATCCCGTAAACGACGGAATCGAGCCAGACTGTCACGCCCGACTTCTCGACGCGCTCAAGAAGCTCACGGCCGATGACATACCCGCGGGTTCCGGCCCGGTGTGCCGAAGATCCGAAAAACTTATGCAGCTGTTTAAAAAGCTGTCCTCCCGGACGGTGGTTCTCATCGATCACAAGAACCTCTGCGCCCGCGCTACGCGCCTGATATGCCGCGCAGAGACCGGCTGAGCCTGCTCCGACGATCGCAATATCCGTTGTTATTTTTCTCATGGCCTGCCATCTCCTTCTGCCGTCCCGGCCGGCTTTTCAAAACGGCCGACTCCGTCCTGCGTCTCGACACGCATCCCGTCGCGCACCGGCGTGACACAGGTGCGTGTGTTCGCGACGCCGTCCACAATCATCTTGCAATCCGTACAGCGGCCGATCGCGCAAAAAATTCCGCGTGGCTCGTGACGTCTCTGCGTCAGACGGAAGGAACGGATCCCCGCATTGATCAGAGCCGAAGCGATCGGCTCTCCTTCAAGCGCTTCAATCGGTTTGCCATTGTAATAAATCGTTACCTTTTTTGACTGATCCAGATCATCCAGAATCGGATGCTTTGCAACTCGCATTGACTTTCCTCTGCTCTATAATAATGAAGCAATACCAACGCTGTAAATTTTACCGCAGGGCGGTGCATTTATCAAGATGCCGGGCACCGCTTCCGTGCCTTGAAACGATCTTGTAAAGACGTCAGGTATGTACTAAAATTAATACAAAAACAGAAATACAGGGGGTACACATGATCACCGTCTTAATTCCCATCGCAGTACTGCTGTTCATCATTTTATGCAAGCGGCTGCCGAAAATCGGCGGAAACGTACAGGCCGCACTCATCATCACCGGAATACTCGCTCTGATTCTCGGAGGAGTGTCGACGCCGTCCGGATGGATCGCCGCATTCATCGACGGAGCCGACCGTCTCGCGTGGGTGATCTTCCTGTCGGTCTTCGGAAGTATCTACGCGGAGACTCAGGTCCGTATCGGGGTAATCGACACAATCATGGCGGCTCTGAAGGCCCGTTTCGGCCGTCACCCGCGGGCGCTCGTCGCCTGCATCATCCTGGTGCTCGTCCTCGCCGGCTCTCTGCTCGGGGACGCGATCGCAGCCTCGACCGTCGTCGGCGTGCTGACCGTCACCACCCTCGCGTCGATGGGTCTTGAGCCGGAGATGATCTGCTGCATCATCGTGATGGGCGCTTCCATGGGTTCCATCATGCCGCCGATCACTCAGGCAATGGCTCTCTCCTCGTCCCTTGTGGGCACCGATCCCGACCCGGTACTGCGGCTCGGATATCTGACGACGGGTATCATCATCGTGGCGATGGTTCTCTTCGTCACGCGCGTCTACATCCGTCCGTCGAAGCTTTCCGTATCGGACGACGGCACTGTTTCATCCGGAGAAAAACGCTCCGGATTCCGGATCCTTCTGTCAAACTGGAAATCACTGATTCCGCTGATGCTGCTGATCGTTATCGTCGTCTTCCGCACGATCGGAAATGAATCGGTCAAATTCGATCTGGTCCCGGAGTTTCTGAAGAATATCCGGCATACATCTGAAAACGGGACCGTCACCGATCTGTACACATGGATGACGCAGGTCACCATCATCCGGGGACTCTCAAACGGAATCGTTCTCTCTCTCGTTTTCGTCACGATCATCACGATGTTTGCCTTCAAAAGCGTACGGAAGGATATCCGGGGCGTCATCTCCGAGGGGCTCTCGAACGTCAAGATCACCGTCGGTCTTCAGCTCTGCGCCGCCTTCATGCTCGGCTGCTTCTATGCAGGCGGACAGATCGACACGGTCACGCAATTTGCGGAAGGGCTGAACCCGAACGTGCTCCGTATCGGAGGCGCCGCTGCGATGGCTCTCATCGGCATGCTGACCGGATCTCAGTCGACCGCGCAGAACGTCGTCTTCTCTTTCTTCGGCCCGGCGCTGATCGCAATCGGTCTGAAGCCGACATTCGTCGCGCTCGCCGGAGCAAACCTCGCGGCTGCCGGACAGGGACTCCCGCCGGCTGACCTGACGACCTTCGTCGTAGCCGGGATCGTCGGCGGTATGCTCGGCAAAAAAGTCAATCCGATCCGGGCGATGATTTACATGCTGCCGATGTGTCTGTCACTGCTCGCGATGGGGCTGATCCTTCTCTATCTGTGAGAGACGGTTGCCGTCCCGAAACCGCGGTCACACACAGAACGGCGCCATTCCCGTGACATTGACTTTTGATATTTCGTCTTATATAATACGGAAGAATATGCCCGGATTCCCGATGTATATTTATCACTTGTCAATGCCGCCGGGCCGGCTCTGTATGGAAAGATTTCTATGGCAAAAAAAGAAAAGTCGAAAAAAATATGGAGGCTGCTTCTGTTCATCGCACTCCTTGCACTTGCCGTCTATCTGATCTGGCTGTTCTTCGGAGACACACTGACTGATCTTCTGAAGCTCGTATTTTCGGGCAAGGAAGACTCCGTCGAAGCTTACCTGAAACAAAACGGCGCCTGGAAGGGGCTTCTGAGCACCTTCATCTTATCTGCACTGCAGGTCATCAGCATCTTCTTCCCGGGTTTCGCGATTCAGATCGCCGCCGGTGTGATTTTCGGCTGGGGGCGTTCATTTTTAGCCTGTTATTTCGGATACGTCTTCGGCAATATCCTTGTGTTCTTTGTGGCGAGAAAGCTCGGAGACCAGATCACCGATCTGCTCCCGACTTCAAAGAAGAACCGTGAAAGTTCGACAAAACTGATGGAAAAGATGAAATCCCAGCGGCCGACCCTTGTCGTCGCCGTCGCGAATCTGCTCCCGATCATCCCGAACGGGATCATTCCGTACATCTCCGCCCGTTCTTCGATCCGGAGCATCCGCTTCATCGAGGCGATTATGGCGACCTGCTGGATTCAGATCTTTTTTAACTGTCTGGCCGGAGGGTTCCTGAAGCACGGACAGATCGGCTTCATGATCGGGGCGCTCTCGATTCAGATCGTGCTGCTGGTGCTCGTCTCGAAAAAAGGAAATCAGCTCATGGATCAGGCTCTGAAGCTGGAACGGCGTCTGAAAAAATAACGGTTGAGGGGGAAAATGAGAAGGTTATGGAAGAACAGAAAAAGCGGGTGCCAAGAGGAAGTGCACTGATCCCGTTTATCATTTTCGTCGGTGTCTATCTCGTCACCGGTATCGTTCTGGATGTTCAGGGGGTCGACTCGGCATTTTATCAGCTGCCGACGCCGATCGCGGCATTCGTCGGCATCATCGCGGCCTTTGCCATGTTCCGCGGCAGCCTTGATGAAAAGCTGCGGGTATTCATGAAAGGATGCGGCGACGAGAATATTATGACGATGTGCATGATCTATCTTTTCGCCGGCGCCTTCACCGCGGTTTCAAAAGAGATGGGCGGCATCGACGCCGCGGTCAATGTCGGCATGTCGGTCATCCCGCCCCAGTTTCTGGCTGCGGGTGCTTTTGTCATCTCCGCTTTCATCGCCGTATCGACCGGAACATCCGTCGGCACCATCGTCGCGGTCACCCCGATCACGATCGGTCTTGCACAGGCCGGGCAGCTGAATGTATATCTCGTCGTCGGCGCGACGATCGGCGGAGCGATGTTCGGCGACAATCTCTCCATGATCTCCGACACGACGATCGCCGCCACCCGGACACAGGGCTGCGAGATGAAGGACAAGTTTCGCGCGAACTTTCTGATCGCCCTCCCTCCCGCGATTGCCACCACCGTGCTGCTCCTGATTTTCGGCAGGCCGGATACCCTGCCGCCGGTACAGGATTATCCGGTAAATTTCATCAAAATTCTTCCCTACATGTTTGTTCTGATCGCGGCGCTGGCCGGTGTAAACGTCTTCGTGGTGCTCATCGGCGGAATTCTCTTCTCCGGAGCGATCGGTCTTGCTTACGGAAGCTTCGGCATGCTCGGATTCGCCCAGAATATTTACAGCGGCTTCACCGGGATGTTTGAGATTTTCCTTCTGTCGATGGTCACAGGCGGACTCGGCGCGATGGTCACCGAAGCCGGCGGACTTGACTGGATTCTTCTGAAGGTCAGCCGGGTCATCCGCGGCCGCCGCTCAGCGGAAGCGGGCATCTCCGCGATGGTTGCCCTGACCGATTTCGCGACTGCAAATAACACAGTCGCGATCATTATCAGCAGCCCGGTCGCCCGGGATCTCAGCCGCAAATACGGCGTCGATCCGAAGCGGTCCGCTTCCCTGCTCGACATCTTTTCCTGTGTCGTTCAGGGCATCATCCCGTACGGCGCCCAGGTGCTGTATGCCTGCGCACTGCTGAAAAACCTGCGAAGTCCCTTCCAGGTCGTCGGGTGCTGCTGGTATTCCTACCTTCTCATGATCTCCGCGATCGTATCGATTCTCTTCTCGCGTCCTCCGAAAAACGATCTCACGATCGAAGAGCGGGCGGAAGCGGAATTCGCGGACGATGAAAATCCCGCTCAATAATACGGTGCATCAGATTTCGAGTACATCCTCGTAATGGATGCGGCCGGCAAAAGGCGCAAGCTGCGGATCAGCGAGCGCCTTTTTTGATTCCGCTTTCTTTTCCCAGTAGTGCATCGCAAATGCGTACTCCGGATGAATCTTTTTCATAAATAACGCCGGCCCGTCCGCCGCATGCTCCCCGAGCCTCGGGTCGACGGCGATAAAAGCCACGTCCACAGGAACGCCCTCGATCCTCTTCAGTTCCGCCCGAAACGTATCCGCCTGCCACTGATTTGCCCGCACAGACTGATCGAGCCAGTGCCAGATATTCAGATCTCCCGCATGAAAAATACGTTTTCCCTCCGTGTCCACGAGATACGCCACGCCGAGATCCGTCGAAAGAAGTGTCCCGATCCGGACCTCTCCGATATGAATCACCTCGTGCGGACGCACCTTCCGTACTGCCGCGTGCGGCAGACTGGGGTGCAGCGAGAGTCCCGCCCCCGGTACCCTGATATTGCGGTCAAGAATGTAAGTCACGTCTGAGAATTCATCGCGGAGTCCCCAGATACAGCTTCCATAATGATCCCCGTGACCGTGAGAAACAAAGCAGTATACCGGTTTATTTCCGGGAAGATCCGGAAGCTGCCCTCTGTACCAGTCAAAAATCAGGATGGAATGCTCCATCTCGACACAGAAACCGCTGTGATAAAGATGTGTGACCTTCATGTCTGCCTCCTTCGGATATAGGCGGTCTTCGGGCCGCCTCCCGTCTTCTCGATGTAGCCTTCCTTTACCATCGCCGTCAGCGCCCGCTCGACTGTCACGCGCGCAATATCCGGACACTGTTCCATAATATCCCGTTTTGTGACTGCTCCCGGACACCTGTCGACGACCTCACGGACGCGCTGCGGCTTTGATTTTTTCTCCCCGTACAGATAGTGGGTCCGGATTTCAAACTCGCGGCATCCGTCTCCGAGAATATCCAGAAAGTACAGAACGAAGGGCTCGTAATTGTTCGTCCCGTCGTTCCAGAAGATCGAACTGTACTGAAGGGCCTGGAAATAGCGTTCCCGCGAGTTTCCGATCAATTTTTCCATGCTGACGTACGCATTCACGTAGTAGCCGGCCTGATACAAAAGCAGTGTCTGCAGCAGACGGCTGACCTTCCCGTTCCCGTCTTTGAACGGGTGAATGCTCAGAAAATCGACGACAAATACCGGGATCAGCATCAGCGGATCGTAGACACCCGCGTCCAACGCTCCCGCGAACGACGCGCAGAGTGCGTCCATCGCCTCCCGGGTCCGGGCCGCCGCCATCGGATAAAACCGCACCCGCGGCTTTCCCCAGTGATCAATCTCCGTGATCACGTTATCCGTCTTCTTGTATTGCCCCGCTCCCTCTTCACCCCGGCAGAGTTCGGCATGCAGGGAAGCGATCGCCTCCGGGGTCACGGGAATCTCATTAAAATGTTCGCGGATCCGGTCCAGGCACGCGAGATACCGCTCTTCGCGGTTTTTGCCGGAAATACGTTCCTCTTCCGCGCTCTCGCGCCTCGCCGTATCCCGCATCGCCACGAGATCTCCGCCCCGGAGACTGAGCAGGAATGACTGCTTTCCCTTATATTCATGCATCTCGGTCAGAAGTTTCACAACCTCCGGCGTCAGAAGTTTTTCCGGTTCCCTTTCATAATCAAACGCGCGCATCATAGATCCCTGAAATGGAACTGCCTTCTGCCGGCCGCGTAATCACCGACAATATGGCCTTCCCCGTATAATTTATATTTATATGTGACAAGACCTTCCAGCCCGACCGGTCCGCGCGCATGAAGCTTTCCGGTGCTGATGCCGACCTCCGCGCCGAATCCGTACCGGTATCCGTCCGCGAAGCGCGTCGAGCAGTTCCGGTACACGCCGGCGGAATCGACCATCTGCATGAAGTATTCGGCAGCCTCGTCATCTTCGGTCAGAATCGAATCCGTATGATGCGAACCGAACCGGTTGATGTGTTCCACTGCCTCCCTGACGCCGCTGACCAGTTTGATGGAAACCGTCAGATCCAGGTACTCTTTGTGAAATTCCTCCTCCGCCATTTCAACGCAGTCATATCCGAGCCGGACGATCCGCTCCGAAGCTTCCTTCGTGCCCCGCATCGCAACTTTGGCGCGCGCAAACGCCTCTGCCAGAGCGGGGAGAAAATCATCCGCTGCCCGCCGGTCGATCAGAATCGTCTCAACCGCATTGCACGCCGCCGGATACTGCGTCTTCGCATC
The DNA here is from genome assembly GCA_902797025.1 of uncultured Lachnospiraceae bacterium. Lineage (GTDB taxonomy): Bacteria > Bacillota > Clostridia > Lachnospirales > Lachnospiraceae > CADBRN01. The sequence goes on along the minus strand of CADBRN010000015.1, from coordinate 45,848 downwards.
GAGAATCACCGGGATGGACGCCTCCCTGTCCGCCGCGCGATCCACATAAATATGGCAGACCCCGTCCGCATGGCCCATCACCGGGATCTTCGTGTGATTCATAATATACTGGACAAACTGGTTCGATCCCCGGGGAATCAGAAGATCCACATCGCGGTCGCAGGAGAGCAGTTCATCGATCTCATTGTGCAGTTCCGCCTGGAGCAGACATCCCTTCGGAAGCCCTGCACCTGCAGCAGCCCCGTAGATGATGCGAAACAGCGTGCGGTTCGTCTCCGCCGTCTCCCTGCCTCCCTTCAGGATCGCGCAGTTCCCGCTCTTGATACAGAGGGATGAGATCTGCACGAGTGCGTCCGGACGCGCCTCAAAAATCACACCGATCACACCGATCGGTACACTCACACGGTACAGCTTCAGCCCTTCGTCCAGCTCACGTGCCAGGGAGGTTTTCCCGAGAGGATCCGGAAGACGAATCAGCTCGTCGAGACCGGCGAGCACATCGCGCATCTTTCCCTCATCAAATTTCAGCCGTTTCTTTATCGCGCCGGAAATTCCCGCATCTTCCGCCGCCGCCATATCCCTCGCGTTTGCCGCGAATATCTCATCTTTCCCCGCAATCAGCGCATCACGGACCGCCTCCAGCGCCGCGTTTCTCATCTGGAGTGAGGACGACGCCATCACCGGCGCATCCAGCTTCATTTTTCCTGCCTCTTCACGGATATTCATAGGCTCTTCTCCTGTTCTTTGCAAACCGCCCGCGTTTTTTTGTGAAACACTTCCAATGTTTTCGGCCGATTTCGGATATTCCGATCGTTTCGCCCGCCGGAGCTCCGATCTCTTTTTGTGTTCTATGCACATAGAATCAACGCATAGGGCGAACTCCCCTGTGAAAATTGCATATCAAATCTGTTGTTAATAATTTCTTTATAATATTGACGCACTAACTGCAATCAAATATAATGCATTTTGTAATATTTCGAAACACTTTTGTAACAATTATCAAAAATCAATCACTACGGAGGTATTCCATATGATAAAACGGAAACTGGCAATCATCGGAGGCACCCTTGTGCTGAGTCTTTGTACAGCCGCTCCGGTATTCGCAGATTCTTCCGCAACTGTGACGGCGGACTCCCTGAACGTACGGAGCGGTTCCTCGACGGACAATTCGATTCTCGGAACACTCTCAGGCGGCACAGAAGTCATCGTCAGTGAACTGGAAAGCAACGGCTGGTACAAGATCAGCTATAACGGCCAGAGCGCATACGTATCGGGCAATTACCTCGATGTGGAGGACCGCGATTCCGTCCCATCGGCAGATGCATCGGCAGATGCTTCTTCCGATACGGCCGTCTCCTCCGGATGGACGGGCCCGGTTCTCACAAAACGTGCCGGAACCGTGCAGGGACCGAGCGGAAAAGAAACGTATTACAATCTGAATATGTCCGGTGTAGTCCGGATCATGCGCAGCATGGGCAACACCGATGCGTACTGGGTCCGTGAGGACGGCGTAAAGATGCTCGGCAATTACATCATGTGTGCCGCAAATCTGAATGTGCACCCGCGCGGTTCTCTGGTGGAGAGCAGCCTCGGAACCTGTATCGTCTGTGATACCGGAAGCTTCGCTGCCTCAAATCCGAATCAGCTCGACATCGCGGTTACCTGGTAACCGACCCACAGGATCAGGAAAACAACCCCGGCCGCAAGTGCGAAACGGAAGGCCCAGCGCAGTTCCCAGTACCATGCGTGCCGGCCGATTTTTCCGCGCCGGATCCAGCGTCCCGTCTGTATGCCTTTCTTCTGGTTACAGGCGCGGCAGGCCGCGACAAGATTGTCCGGATCATTGATCCCGCTGATGCGCCGCTTCAGTTTTTTCTGAACCTTCAGATCCTGCGAAGCGGTTCCGACCGGATAAAGATGATCGACCGTCACCTGATTCTCCGGAAGAAGCCTTCCACAGTAGGCGCAGAAATAATAATTCCCGAAAGCCGGCGCGTGCGTCCGGAAAAAGATGCTCCGATAAGAGCCGCCCCTCCTGCCGTATTCATTATCGATGCGGAAGGAGAGGCGTTTTTTTTCACAGTACTGCTTCAGCTTTTCCACCTGACGCCGTTTCAGATCGCCCCGGTAGGCGCCGCTGCCATCCTTCCGGAGGCCGATCCGCCGCAGATGAAGCCACGAGCGCCAGACCTTTCTGTATTTTGTACTCCCGACTCTTACCTGAACCATATGCTTCCTGTTATTTGTTCTTGAACATCCGCACGGTCTCCACATCCTCCGGCGTCAGCTTAAGATTTGTCTCGATCTCCTTCCCGTCCGGTCCGGTCACCTTCACATCGATCACCGTGCCCGGCTCCAGCATTTTTGCGTTGACCGCTCCCAGAAAAGCGAGAAACTTCGGGTGCTGTTTCTTGAAAATGTGATATCTTCCCTTTGCCTTCATCAAAACTGCCGGATTGATCGCCATATAAATCCCTCCTGTTTTCAACTGTTCCTTACGATGTTATAATTTTAACTGCATATACGTCATTATAATCTTCTGCAAAAAAAAGCGAAAGGGGAGCTTCATGTTTTTCTTTTTCCCGATTTTCAATTCCATCCTCGTTCTTTATCTTCTCGCGGCAATTATCCCGGCTGTTTTTCTGCTCCGGTATATCTATAAGATGGACCGGGTCGACAAAGAATCCCCTCAGCTTCTTCTCAGCCTTCTTGTCCGCGGCGTCGCGGCGGCGCTGGTTTCCATGGCGCTGGAGACGCTCGGGGAAAATATCCTGAACGCGCTCATTCCGGACCGGAACAGCATGACGTACACCGCGGCGCTCGCGTTTCTTGTCGTCGCTGTGATCGAGGAAGGAACAAAGTACGGATTCTGCGCGATGAAGACCTGGAACAATCCGGAATTCAATTCCCGCTTTGACGGCATCGTCTACATGGCTTTCACATCGCTCGGATTCGCGGCATTTGAAAACATCCTTTACGTCTTCAACTACGGACTTTCCGTCGCAGGCCCCCGCGCCCTCCTCTCTGTGCCCGGTCACCTCGGATTTTCCGTCGCCGCCGGCGCACTGTACGGCCGCGCGAAGCGGTGCGAGGATCTCGGCCGCGGCTTTCTCAAGGTACTCTGCCTCGTCCTCTCGTACGTAATCGCGGTGCTTCTCCACGGCTTTTACGACTTCTGCGCGATGAGTACCAGCAGGACGGCCGGAATCGCATTTATCGTTTTCGTCGTCGCGATGTATCTCATCATCATCCGTCTGATCCAGGAGGAGTCCAGAAACGACGAGTATATCTGAACGAAATCATACGGCCGGCAGGGTTTCCCGCCGGCCGTGCTGTTCTCTGCTCCATGTTCCCGATGCCTCCCGGCGATCGTTACCTTCCGCTGATCAGAATCGCCCGCAGCAGTCCCGAATCGATGACACTTCCCGCCGCGCTGTCCGCATTTGCCCCAAGCGCAGCGATGCCGCAGACCGAGGCATCGGCCTCCTCTACGATGGCGATACAGGCCTGTATCGTAGCTGCGGTCTCAACATAATCATCCGCCAGCAGAACCCTGCTGCCCTCCGGAATCAGATGCCGGTCGGCGACCAGAGACCGCGGCATGTCGCGGTGATCAATATACGAAGCGGAAAGACTATCATCCGTGACCGTCCGGAAATGATCTCCGCTCCGGATCGCGATAAATCCCACTCCGAGCTCCCTGGCAAGTGCGCTTCCGACGATAAACCCCAGCGACTCCGGCGACGCGACATAATCCGCTTTCCCCCGCCACGGGGCAGCAAGTGTTTTCACAATTCCGTCCATGATTTCCGGATCCGCATACAGCGGACGGAAATCGCGGAACGCGCTGTCACCTCCCGGTATGCATTTGCCGATCAACTCTCTCAGGTTTTCTATGCTGATGCCGCTCATCCGGACCCCTCCCTTTCGCTGTCCTTGATCTCATAAATTTTACCATGGCCGCGCCGCTTCGGATCAAAACGGGCGGTCCAGATAGGATGCACAATGTTCCATGACGCGTTTCAGATTGTCCAGATCCCGGAGAACGTCTCCCGTCTCAAGAGAATGGTTCGCATCCGGAATGAGGAACAGAGGGAGCGACAGGGCGCTGCATCCTTCCTGCACCGCCTCGTTCCCTGCCCACGGATCTTTCGTTCCGTGGAAGACGATCCCACTTCTTCTTTTTGCCACGCGGAATGTAGCCTCCACCGGCGTAAAGTAGATATGACGGACGGTTCTCCCATCCGCTTCCGTGAGATGATGATTCGCCGCGTACGCCGCGGCCGCCGCCGTCCCGACACTCTTTGAGAGAAACAGCAGTTCTCCGTACTGCTCGATTTTCCGCTGTGCGAGAATCTCCTCCGCCTGCCGGAGCGCAGACTCGAACGCCTCCCACATTTTCTTCTCATTTCCCCTGATTCCGTGCTCAAAATGACCGTACGGCACATCGATGATCTCGTACCCGCGCGCAGATGCCAGTTTTTTCCCGAAATACAGAAGCGGTCTGTCCACATGATACCCGATTCCGGGAAAGATCAGCGCTGCCTTTTTCGTATCCATGTCGATCGGTCCTCTCCCTTATATGAGAATTGCGGGCACTCAAAAGATCTGAGTCCCGCAACACATCCCGCTCACTCTTCTTCAAAAATCGAATCGTCGCTGCCCTTTCCTCCGAAGAGTCTGCCGCAGCAGCCGCCGCATTTTTCCTTCAGCTTATCTACGTCAATGATGCCCTCTTTGCAGAAGAAATAGATGACGATGCCGATCAGAAGTACGATAATAAGAAATTTCAACAGCTTTTTCATCCTGATTCACCTCTGATTTCCTGCGCCTGATGTCGGCGCGACTGAAACGATTGATCCGTTTCTATTATTATACACATATTTTTCTCAAAAACACAGCAGTAATCGAACAATTTATCGCAATTTTCATCGCCGGAACCGATCCGGAAGATGCTTATTGACAGACTTTTTCAAATCACGAATAATGGTAGAGAGGCGGTTCGCCGTCTGAAATAAAATGAGAGGATTATTATATGAAGAAAAAGCTCAAATGGTTTGTATCTCTGATCACGGCGGGGACTCTGCTGCTGACGGCGGTTCCCGTGTTCGCATCCGATTCATCGGATCTGGTTCCACAAGACGGCACTGCCGTCATTTCATCGGAAAATCCCTTTGAAAATGATCCGGATTATACGAAGTCCACACCGGATTCCGAAACGGACCTGACCGGACTGATCCACGGAGGGGCGGCCTCATCTCCGGTGACGTCCGTAACTCTGCAGGGCATCCCCTACCGCCAGAGTGAGGCGCGCACGATGCTCGGAATGATCAACGGCTTCCGGACATCCGGAACCGCGTGGTACTGGAACGAGGCGAATACCGAGAAGGTATCCGTATCCGCCCCCGCCCTGGTCTACGACTATGGCCTGGAAGAAATCGCGATGCAGCGCGCGGCCGAGATCGCGGCGAGCTTTAACCACACCCGTCCGGACGGAACCCTCTGCTTCACGGCGGAAGCCTCTGACGGCAGCCGGGCCTCCGGGGAAAATATCGCGGTCAACGGATCCGCTTCCGCAGAATCCGCCTTCATACAGTTCCGGGAAGACGATAAAACACACAGCGAACAGGGACACCGCATCAACATGCTTGACTCTGACTGGACCGCGATGGGCGCCGCCTGCGTGAAGGTCAACGGCCTCTATTTCTGGGTACAGGAATTCGGCTCAAGTACGAGTGTTGCGGAACAGAGCGCACTAGACGGGCCGAAGAATGTCACGGTCAATATCAGCGCCTCCAGAATCGAGGATATGACGGATTCCTCCGGAAACGCGGTCAAGGCAGTTGCCGTCTACTTTCCGAAAACCTTCTGCGTCTACAAGGGATCGGAGCGGTCCGTCCCGGACCCGGTCGTCGACCTGCTTTTGAAGGATGCGGTTCCGAACGCCTCAAACTATCCGGACGCGGCCCCGGACATCATCTATCGCGACACAAACGCATCCTGGACAACCGCGGATCAGGCTCATGCCACGATCAGCGGAGGCACCATCTCCGGAAATTCCATCGGCAGAACGACGATGAACGCGGTCGTAAACGTGGGGGGAATCGACGTTTCGGGACAGACCGACTTACTCGTCACCTCCGGAGCGAAGATTCCGATGTACCGCCTGTACAATCCGAACAGCGGCGAGCATTTTTACACGAAGAACGCCTCGGAAAAGAGCACCCTCGTACAGGTCGGATGGAGAGAGGAGGGCATCGGCTGGACCGCCCCGGAAGGATCGGACAAGCCTGTTTACCGTCTCTACAATCCGAACGCCGGGGATCATCACTACACATCGGACGGTGAAGAGAGAGATATGCTGAAAAAGGCAGGATGGCTTTATGAAGGCATCGGCTGGTATTCCGATTATAACGAGACAACTCCGCTTTACCGCCAGTACAACCCGAACGCGGTATCCGGATCCCACAATTACACGACGAGCAAAGCGGAAAACGACTACCTCGCGTCTCTCGGATGGCGCGAAGAGGGAATCGGCTGGTACGGCCTCTGATTCTGCATCATGCAGGCAGCCGGAAGGAGACATATATGACAAAGAAACAACTGGCGCTCGAAGTGATCGACCGCCTGAAAAAAGAATATCCGGACGCCCACTGCACGCTGGCCTACGACAAGGCGTGGCAGCTTCTGGTGAGCGTCCGGCTGTCGGCGCAGTGCAAGGATTCCCGCGTCGATCAGATCACACCGAAGCTTTATGAAAAATTTCCGGACGTCGCGGCGCTCGCCGCGGCGGATCCGAAAGAAATCGAGGAAATCGTGCGGCCCTGTGGGCTCGGAGCAAGCAAGGCCCGGGATATCTCCGCCTGTATGCGCGTGCTTCACGAGAAGTATCACGACCGCGTGCCGGAGTCCTTCGAGGAGCTCCTCGCGCTTCCCGGAGTCGGAAGAAAGAGCGCAAATCTGATCATGGGCGATGTCTTCGGGAAACCCGCCATCGTCACGGACACACACTGCATCCGCCTCTGCAACCTGATCGGACTCGTGGACCATATAAAAGAGCCCGCAAAGGTCGAACGCGAGCTCTGGAAAATCATCCCGCCGGAAGAAGGCAGTGATCTCTGCCACCGGTTCGTCTATCACGGACGGGCCGTCTGTATCGCGAGGCGGCCGCAGTGCGGCGTCTGCTGCCTCGCTGACATCTGCCGGTACGCCGGAGAACAAAAAAGGGAGGAGGCATGACCGGATTCTCCGGTCACTGCCTCTGCTCCGCATTCAATCACCCGCCTTCTCTTCTTCCCCGTCCGCATTCAGTTTCCCGTCTTCTTTCCGGTCCTCATCCGGCTTCGGAAGCCGGCCGTACAGCTTCGTCATCTCGAAAATACTCCTGGAAAGATCGGCGGAAAGCTCGCCCGGCAGCGTTCTCCACTGCCAGTTTTTTCCGGACGTTCCCGGCGTGTTCATGCGCGCCTCATTTCCCTTGACAAGAAAATCCTGGATCGGAACGATGCACAGATCCGCCGGCGAGCGGAAAGCCTCCCGGATAAAATCCCATGTGAACTGACCGTAGTCGGTGAAGATCGAGTTGATGTAGCGCCTCGCAAAATCGCGGTCATGATCACTGATCGACTCAATCCACGCCCGCGTCGTCATATTGTCATGGGTTCCGGTATAGACGACGCAGTTTTTTTCGTGACGGTACGGAAGATAATCGCTGTTCTCACTCCAGTCGAAGGCATACTGAAGCACCTTCATCCCCGGATATCCGGTTTCTTCCCGCATCTTGCGGATCGAATCCGTCATAGTTCCGAGATCCTCCGCGATGACCGGCACATCCCCGAGTTCCTTCTTCACGGCCCGGAACAGACTGCTCCCCGGACCTGCGTGAACCGTACCGCCGTCAGCCGTCTCATCTTCATAGGGGATCGCGTAATACGAATCCAGACCGTTAAAATGATCGATCCGGACCACATCGTACAGCTCAAGATTGCGGCGGATTCTGGAAATCCACCAGCTGTAATGATGCTTCTTCATGTATTCCCAGTCGTAAAGCGGATTTCCCCAGCGCTGCCCGGTCGGTGAGAATGCGTCCGGCGGCGTCCCCGCGACCGAGATCGGCTGATGATTCTCATCGAACAGGAACTGCTCCGGCTCCGCCCAGGCGTCCGCACTGTCAATGGCGACGTAGAGCGGAAGATCGCCGATAATTTTCACATTCTTCTTTGCCGCGTAGGCGTGCAGCTTCTGCCACTGTTTCTCGAATTCATACTGACAGAACCGATAGAACCCGACCGCATCCGCCAGCTTCTCCCGCGCTGCTTCAAGTGCCTCCTTCTTCCGGCAGACGAGCTCCGGATCCCATCCGGTCCACTGCATGCCGCCGCAGTCCTCCTTGATCGCCGAGAACAGTGCGTAATCGTCGAGCCAGTAGGAATTCTTATCCAGAAACTGCCGGTAATCCTCCGGCGTTTCTCCCTCACAGAACCGCTGACAGGCGATCTTCAGAATCTTCGGCCGTCCCTCATAGAGTGCACCGTAATCGACCCGTCCCGGATCATTTCCAAATGAGACACTCCGGATCTCATCCTCCCGGAGAAGTCCGTCCTGTACAAGCGCATCCAGATCGATAAAGTACGGATTGCCCGCGAACGACGAAAGAGACTGATACGGCGAATCCCCGAACCCCGTCGGTCCGATCGGAAGGATCTGCCAGTAACTCTGACCCGCATGTTCCAGAAAATCGATAAACTCAAACGCATCCTTCGAGAAGCATCCGATCCCGTATCGGGACGGAAGCGATAAGATCGGATACAAAATGCCGCTTTCCCGTTTCATAGATGTCCTCACCTCCGATAAATTGACAGGTTCAGTTTACAATCCCCGGGTCCGGAATGCAAGCCGCCCGGGAAATGTGGAATACAAATCTCATACAAACGCACCGCGAATTGTTACAAAAAAGGCACAAATCTACCGTTGATATTAATAGAATTTTAATATATTATGGTAATGATACCGTTTACATATACTGAATCAGGCAGGGAGTAACCACAATGAAACTGAAAAAAGCAATTCTTTCTACCGCCGTTGCCTCGATCCTTCTACTGCAGAGCACAGGCGCTGTTTACGCATCCCCGGAAAACGCAGCCGGCTCTTCTTCGGTTTCCTACACCGTCAGCGATTCCGCATCGGATCCGGCCGTTTCTGACAGCGTTGCCGATACGCAGGATACGGACTCCTCCTCCGGATACAACGAAGGAGAAGAAGAGATGACGTACATGGGAATGACCATGCAGGATGAGGACAGCAGCGATTCCGAATTCAATCTCCACGGAGCGGCAAAGCCGACCGCGACAATCCGCAGTTCAAACTACGAGACGCTGAAGGGGATCGATGTTTCTCACTGGCAGAATACCATCGACTGGGCAAAGGTTGCGAAAAGCGGCATCCAGTTCGCGGTCATCAAGGCGACCGGAAGGAGCTGCTTCAAGAACTCAACAGGCGGTCTTTACACAGACAGCACATTCAAAACGAACCTGTCGGGCGCAATCAAAGCCGGCCTTCCCGTCGGTGTCTACTGCTTCAGCGCGGCCATCACCGAGAAGGAAGCCGTCGAAGAAGCGAATTACACCTGCGACAAGATCAAAGGATACAACGTCTCTCTTCCGGTTTTCATCGACTACGAGTATGAGAGCGGATACCGTATGGATAACGGCGCCACGGTCGAGACCCGCACGAAGATCATCGACGCCTTCTGCCGGACCGTCGCATCCCGGGGATACACTCCCGGCATCTATTCCGGCGACTCGCTGCTCAGGAATAATGTGGACGGAGTCTCTCTCGGAAAGAAGTACACGATGTGGGTGGCGTCCTACAGCCCGGCAATTCACTACTACACCGGTCTCTACGATATGTGGCAGTACAGCAGCAAGGGCGTCGTGGACGGAATCAAGTCGGGAGGAACCACCGACCTGGACTACTGGTACAAGCCCGTCTCGAATTCTTCGAATTCTGATTCGAACGCAAATACATCCTCCGGCAGTTCCGTCGCGATGTACCGGCTTTATAACCGCTCCAGCGGCGAGCACTTCTACACGGCAAGCGTGAATGAGCGGAATTACCTCCGAAAAATCGGCTGGGTCTATGAAGGAATCGGCTGGTACGCGCCCTCCGAGGGAGCGGATGTCTACCGTCTGTACAATCCGAACTCGGGCGACCACCATTACACATCCAATGCCTCGGAGAAAGATCACCTCGTGCGCATCGGATGGCAGTATGAGGGCGTCGGCTGGAAGACCGCGGATTCGAGCGGAACACCGCTGTACCGCGATTACAACCCGAACGCCGTGACCGGTACGCACAACTACACCACTTCAAAATCCGAACACAGAAACCTTGTGAAAAAGGGATGGAAGGACGAAGGAATCGGCTGGTACGGAACGAATTGACCGAAAATCCAAACCGGGAGCTGTCATTCTGATGACAGCTCCCGGTTATTTTACTCAGTGATAGATAACGATTCGTGTCGATCTCGGAATATTGTCGTAAATCCACTTCGCGTTTTCGATCGCCAGACGGACACATCCGTGGGATACGCCCATCCCGAGCCGCCCGTCCTTGATCCGTGTCATGCTCCCCGGATAATAGAGAACGGAATGGAACAGGTAGTTGCCGGAGATCTGTGTCGCGTACCAGCATGTGTATCCGTGTCCGAACGATTTCTCCCTGATACCGACACTGAAGACGCCCTCAATCGTCGGCGTGCTCGGTTTTCCGTCGCCGCACGCGTACCGCTGAATCCGGGTCCAGTTTCCCTTTGACCCGCGGTAGATCGACACCGTGTGGTTCGAACGGTTGACCAGGATCTCATAGTTCGTGGCGCTGGAATATCCCTGTGCCTTCCGATCGATCGCGTCACGGATCAGTGGGGATCCGGACCCGCCTGAAGACGGCGGATCGGAAGGCTTCGGCGGCTGATATACGGAGTAATCGACCGGTGTTCCATCCGAGCCGGAAGTCGCCTGAAGGACGAATTTCTGCGCCGCCGTGCCATTGGAATCATACTGCTGGATGTTGGTGCCATTCGCCGCTTTTCCGCCCGCCACATCGATCACCTTCCCGCTTCCCGCATTCACGAAGGTGTATGTCCCGTCCATGTTCCTGTGAGCCGCAAACAGCTGGGCATCCCCGCCGTTGTCGCGGTACTGCCAGATATTCGCGCCGTTTTTCCTGCTTCCGCCGGCTACGTCAAGGAAGTGTTTGGACTTCACGTTTCTGATCGCGACATATCCATATCCTTTATCGATGATTTCAAACTTCTGCGCATTTGATCCGTTGTTCGCGAACAGCTGCACATTTGCCTGCATCTTCCTCGAACCGTCGTAAACATCTATGACGTATCCGGTATTCACCGCACTCGCGATGTAATAAATACCGGTCGGCGGACGGTAATCCGTCTTCTTCATCACGAACTTCTGACTGGCCGCTCCGGCAGAACCCCGGATCTGAACATTCCCGTTCGAAACCGTCAGCACCTTGTCCCGGTCCGCCGCGGAACGGATGTAGTACGTTCCGTCGCCTGCCGCCTTCACGATCCATCGTGAGACTGCATCGCCGCTCTTCACGATCTGGCGGACATTCGCCCCGGAAGCCGTCCCGTCCGCCGCAACAAACAGTCCGGAGGTCACGGCCATGATCGAGCTCGTTCCGTCTCCTTTTGCCCTTACCGCAAACTTCTGCGCATCCGTACCATTCGCGCCGGTCATCCGCACGTTCGCCCCGGACAAAACGCTTCCATTCTCCACATCGAGGACCTGTGAAAGGTCCGAAGCGGACGCAAATTCATAATAGCCTTCTCCCGGCGCTTCGCTGTCCTTTGCCGCGAGGAAATCAACCTTCTGGAGTGCGGAGCCGCTTTTTCCGTTGAGGCACAGCCGCGCGCCCGCAGACAGACCTGCGGCGGCGATTTCCGCGGCCATCCCGCTCTGCTTCGCAATCATCGTATAATGTCCGCTGCCGTCCGGTACGATATACCACGCTTCGGGGCCGGATGACTTCACGACGCTGGAATAGGTCAACTGATAGCCGTCTTCCGCAGCGAAATACGAACCGTCTGTCGTCTGGATCGTATAATATTTTCCGCCTTCATCCCAGGCGACACGGAATCTCTGCGTGACGCTTCCGTCCGCCTCGCCAAGCTTCACCGCTCCGTCTGCCGCGGAAGAATCCAGAACCTTAAACCCATCCGATGCCATGGCGATCACGTACGTCCCGTCCTCGACGGTCTTTACCGCATAGGCATCGCTGTTCTCTTCCTTGTCGCCGGCCTTTTGCCACGAAGAATCCGGAAGATCCGTCGTCTGTCCTTCCGTTCCCCGGATGTACCCGGGATTTTCCCGAGAATCTTCCGTCTGATCTGCCCCGGCCTGTTCCGCGCTCACTGCTCCGGATGTGGCCGGATCCTTTCCCGTCCCATCCGCGAAAATCGATGCCGGCGACGCCGCGAACAACACACAGGCAAGGATCGACGCAGTCAGAAAATAGTTCCGCTTTTTCATAATTCCGCCCTCTTTTACTGTCGATACGCATTTTAAGAAACCTTCTGTTTCTTATTCCTATCTTATCATACCGGAATCCGCAATCCCACATAATTCAACCGCGAAGAAGAAACTTAAGATAAATGAAACAATTATCCGGCAGGACAGAAAAAGACCCGGGAACTGACTCATCATCATTCCCGGGTCATCCGTGAAAATTCAGAAGTTTCACTTCATAACCTCCTGTCCTTATTATTTTTTTGAGATTGCTTATTCGGGATCTCAACCCTTGAGACCTATGAAGTAGTCTCACTTCTTGACTATATATTCGCACATAGTATCCATTTTGTCAAGTGTTTATTGAATATATTTTATGAAATGATTCGTATTCAGAATATTCGTGCGTCTTTTGCTTCCGTCGTGTCTGCACGGGAGAGGATCCCTTCAAAGGAATCCCTTTCTCCTGCGGGCGCGGTCGATCAATTCTTTCGCCTCGCACATCGCCTCATCGAGCATGCGGCCGTCAACCGCCTCTTTCCCGGCATGTTCCGCCTTCTTGATCGCTTCCCAGTCCACTTCCGCCGGATCCGCGTCTCCGAACACATGGGGATGACGGCGGATCATCTTATCTTTCACGCCGCGCACCACATCGTCCATAGAAAACAGACCCTCTTCTTCCGCGATCTGCGCATGGAATACAACCTGAAGAAGCAGGTCGCCGAGTTCTTCCTTCAGATTATCGGCGTTTCCCGTAGCCTTCAGAACATTGATGCCGCAGATCACCTCCGCGGCTTCCTCCATACACTCCGGCTTGAGGCTCTCATGGGTCTGCACGCGGTCCCAGGCGCAGCCGTCCTCCGCACGGAGCCGGGCAACGACCGAGCGGAGCTGTTCAAATTCAGAAAATGGTTTCATGCGTTATACCCTGTCAGCGATGCTCTCTGCGAACGCACGGGCCTCCTCCCTTGCCTGTTCCTGGTTCTTCAGCGGATTCGCGACACTGAGCACACTGCGGATCTGATTTCCGGCGAGTATCGCCTCCAACTCCCGGAAAAACTTCCCCGCATTCCCGCTCTTTGATGTCGCAACGAGATAGATATTTTTCCGCTAAAACGATGCTCATCCAGAAATGTCACGATCGCCGGCGGATACGTCCCCGCCCAGACCGGCCCTGCGAGTACGATTGTGCCGTATTCCTCCGGCTTCTCATCAAACGGATTCAGATGCGTGAGGGAGTGGGTAAGCGCCGCCTTTCCCCCGAAAAAATATTTTCCGAACCCGCTGACCGGAATTTCCTTCTCCGGAACGAGGCGAAGGAGATCTGCGCCTGTACAGCGCCCGATCTCCTTTGCGACGAATTCCGTATTTCCCTCCAGCGAATAATAAACGACCAAAATCTTCTGATCCATATCATTCCTCTTTTCTGCGGCTGCCGGACTTCCGGCAGACACCTCATCCCTGATTTTTATCCTTGCCCGCCTCGAAAAATTCTTTTGTTTCCTTCACGACGACGCCGGACAGCGCAAAGATCGCGATCATATTCGGTATCGCCATCAGGCCGTTGAAAATATCCGCGATCGTCCAGACCGCCTTTACCGTCATGTATGGCCCGATGAAAACAGCCAGGATGTAAAGCCACCGGTAAATCCTGATTGCCTTCTCTTTTCCGTTCGTCATATATTCGAGGCATCGCTCACTGTAATAGTCCCAGCCGAGGATCGTCGTAAATGCGAAGAAAATCAGGCAGATCATCAGAATAAAGCTCGCGACGCGCGCAGGGAACGGCAGTCCGTGCTGGAACGCGTACGTCGTGACCTGAACGCCCTCAAGACCCTCCACCTTCCACGCGCCTGTCGTGACGATCGAAAGACCGGTCAGTGAGCAGATGACGATCGTATCGATGAACGTCCCCGTCATGCTGACGAGTCCCTGACGGACCGGCTCGTTTGTCTGAGCCGCCGCGGCCGCGATCGGCGCACTTCCGAGACCCGCTTCATTCGAGAAAATACCGCGGGAAATTCCCTTCTGCATCGCAACCAGCATCGATCCTACGATACCGCCTGTGATAGCCTTAGGATTGAAGGCGCTCACGACGATTTCCCCGATCGCCTCCGGAACTTTTGTGATGTTGAAGATCACAAGCGTCACCGTTGTCACAATATAGATAATCGCCATGAACGGCACGATGACCTGGCTGACGCCGGCGATTCTCTTCAGACCTCCGATCAGTACAAGGGCCACCACCAGCGTCAGAAACAATGACGCGATCACAACCGCCCAGGAATAGGTGCCGATACGGGGAATCGTGACGGTGCTCTGTCTGTCCGGATCAAAGAATCCCTGAACCGCACTGGAGATCCCGTTCACCTGACTGAAAGTTCCGATCCCGAAGAGACCGACGCAGATCCCGAAAAACGCAAAGATTTTCGCGAGCCATTTCCATCTGCTTCCCATGCCCCGCTCGATGTAATAGAACGGGCCGCCCAGCGCATGACCGGTTTTCGAATCATACTCGCGGTACTTGATCGCCAGCAGTCCTTCGGCATATTTCGTCGCCATCCCGAAAAACGCGGCGACGATCATCCAGAACAGCGCGCCCGGGCCGCCGGTTCCCACCGCGGTCGCGACGCCGACGATATTGCCGGTGCCGATCGTTGCGGACAGTGCCGTACACAGCGCGGCGAAACTGGTAACTTCACCCTTTCCGCCCTCTTCATTGCGAACCATCCACTTCAGCGCAAGCGGAAGTTTTCTGGTCTGAAGAAAGCGCATCCGCACGGTCAGAAGTATGCCGCCCGCGAGAATCAGCACCATAAGCGGCACACCCCATACGGCATCATCGATTTGAGTCAGTATGTACATAAAACCTTTCATCTTTCTCATCTTCCCTCATTGACGTTATTCTTTTCACAAGACTGTTCCATCATAGTAAAGTTTGCGGTTATCGTCAAGAAAAATGAAAGATTACGTTTCTGTACGGATCGTTCCCCACGGTACCGGTCCGTTCCGCAAGACCGGTACCGCAGCTGCAGGGACGGCTCAGATCTCGATGCTTGCCACGATCCGGTGATCCTCATGATCATCGGTACCCTGTACCATCTGCCATGTACTTCCGCTGTTGATATACTCCTGATAAACTCCGTAGAAGTTCAGCATGACTGCGCCGAGGTCGATTCCGAGCTCAATCTTCGGGGTCTCCGACGGCCGGTAAACGCAGAGAAGCAGTTTCTTCCCGGACAGAATAAACCGGTACGGCTGTTTGTTCATGTACGTCGGCGCGAGGCTGGCCGCGTAAAGCGCATTGTCAAGATATTCATGAACAGCGCCGGATTCCCAGTCCACCGGTTTCCCCCACTCTTCATAATAGACGAGGTCATGCTGGGAAAGCTTCGGAAGTTTACTCTTTTCTTCCTGAAGTGTGACATTGGAAGGACTCTTGATGTCGAGCTTTCTCTCTCCCGTATTTTTCTCAGGATATCCGCAGGCGATGATGCCTGCGACTTCCTTGTCATTCTGAAGCAAAAGTGCCTGCTTGACCTGATCGCTGTCATGGACACTCAGCCAGCAGGACGCAAGACCCATGTCCGTCAGCTTCAGCATCAGATCCTCGCCGATGAATCCGACATTTTCAAGATAATACGGATCCGGTTCAGAAAGCATCAGCAGATAAGCCGGCGCTCCGAGCGCATATCCTTTGTATCCGGCGACGCCCTCCAGGCGGTTCTTCGCATTTCCGGTAAAAATGCCGAGCTCTACATCGATCCCCGGGATCAGATGCTTCGCTTCATCGTTGAACCACGACTGAATCGTTTCGATCTCAGCCTTGGGGATCTCTCTGTCACTGTAATTCCGTACGGACCTTCTTTTTTCTGTTAATTCTGTGTATCTCATCTGTATTCCTCCTCGTCAAAACGAGCTGTGATACTGTTATCATAACATAATTACCGCTGTATCTCAACGGAACAGCCCGTAACAGCAAAAAAGCCCGGAGATGATCAACCATCTCTGAGCTTTCACAGTCGAAGCGACTGGATTCGAACCAGCGGCCTCTGCGTCCCGAACGCAGCGCTCTACCAAACTGAGCCACGCTTCGATTCACCGCCCGGACCGTTTACCCTTTGGCCCGTCAGCAAAAATAATTATATATGGGTGTACCCTTCTTGTCAACACTTTTTTATTATTTTTTTCGTAAATCTCCGGCGCGGCAGATCTGCTGTCCGCCGCGCCGCCCGGCTGTCATTTTGTCTCAATAATCCGGACGATGAAATCCCACATTCTCTGTACCGAAGAAATGGAGAGGTGTTCGTTCGGCGTGTGTATATCGAGAATATCCGGTCCCATCGAAATCGCGTCCATCCCCGGGATCTTTTCCGAGAGCAGCCCGCACTCGACGCCGGCGTGAATCGTCTGAATAACGAGATCCCTGCCGAACATCTCCCTGTAAATGCGCGCCATTTTGTCGCGGAGCACGGACTGATCAACCCACTCCCAGGCAGGATACTCTCCGGTTATCTCCATCGATGCTCCGTAACTCTTCGCGATCCATCCGACCTGTTCGAACAGTGCCTCTTTCGCCGTTCCGACGGAACTGCGGACCGCGGCGCGCATCGTGAACACATCGCCCGCAGCCGACGCGACACCCCAGTTCAGAGAAGTCTCGACCATTCCCGGCACATTGTCACTCATGCGCCGGATCCCCTGCGGCAGCGCGGTCAGAAGAGAAATCACCGCCTTCGAATCTTTCTTCGCCAGCGGATCAAGACCCGAAATGTCCTCCGGATATCCCGCCGGATCTTCCGCCGTGATGCGGATATCCGGATCAACCACACTGTACTCACTTTGAACCGCGCTGCAGATCTTTTCCAGCTCCGCCGCGGCAGCCTCCCTGCTCTGAACCGCGATTACGACGCGTCCCTCCCGGGAAATCGCATTGTCTTTCGTTCCGTTCTCAAGGGCGACGACACGAAGCTTCGTGACCGCCGAAAGGCCGCGAAGGACACGTCCCATCAGATCGACCGAGCTGGCCCGTCCCTTATTGATCTCGGTTCCCGAATGTCCGCCTGCAAGACCGTCGATATGAATCATCATACGGTCCCAATCCTTCTCCTCACGGATCAGAGGACGCCGGATATTCGCGGATCCTCCGCCTGCACACCCTGCAAGGACGATGCCCTCGTCCTCTGAATCCATATTCAGAAGAAGATGCCCCTTCAGCGGAGAAAGATCGATCGCATGGGCGCCGTCCATACCGACTTCCTCGGAGACCGTGCAGACAAACTCCAGTCTCGGATGTTTCAGGGTATCCGAATCAAGCAGCGCCAGAGCGTACGCGACCGCGATGCCGTCGTCTCCGCCCAGCGTCGTACCCTTTGCCCGGATATAGTCGCCGTCGATCTCGAGATCGAGGCCCTCTTTCTCCATGTCTTTCTCCACGCCGGGATTTTTCTCGCAGACCATATCCATATGACCCTGCAGGATGATCGGCTCCACATTTTCATACCCTTCGGAAGCTTCCTTTATGATGATCACATTGAAGAGATCATCCTGATAAACCTCCAGATTGCGGTCCTTCGCGAACTTTACAAGATAATCGCTGACTGCCTTCTCATGGTAGGAGGGACGCGGAATCCCGGTCAGATCCTCGAAGAAATGAAACACCGCCTTCGGCTCCAGATTTTCCAATACTCTCATGATGCTGCCTCTTTTCACTTATGCTTCTTTGTTCCCGCCGGTCAGCTTGTTCTCATAGACGATATAATGCTGATCGTGCAGTACCTTCATAAATTTGCTGAGCCGCTCATAGAGCGGCTCGGCTTTTTCTCCGAACTGATTCTTTACCTCCGCGCCGATCTCATAGATACTCTTCTTCCCGTCCATCTGATTCCAGATGAATGTTCCGAATTCATCCAGTTCGATATGGGAAAAACGCGGTTTTTTGAACACTTTCTGGGCGATTTTGTTGTAGAACCCCCGATGTTCCGTCAGAATTTCCACATGCCCGGCCTCGTTGACCGATGTTTCAAACAGGCGGTTCGGGCGCGGAACAAAGTCCAGATAATTTTCTTTCGTCTTTTTTGTCATACTATATGGTTCTCCGGCGGCTGATCACCGGTCGCTCCCGGCTTTTTTCTTACCGGTCATGCAGACGAACAGAGCGATCAGGATTGCAAAGAACACGATCGATCCGATCTGGTTCAGGCCGTTTTTCAGCGAGATATCGACGCCGACAAACGCGAAGACAGCCAGAAGAACTCCGACCAGACCCTCTCCGGCGATCATGCCGGATGCGAACAGCACGCCGCGGTTCGCTCTGGCCTTCTTCTCGGTCTCCGTCCCTTTCTTCCGGTCAAAAATAAAGCGGATGACGCCTCCGACCATGATACCGGTCGTGGTATAGATCGGAAGATACATGCCGACGGCGAACGGAAGCACCGGAATACCGAAGAGTTCGGCGATCAGGGCGATAAACACACCGACAAATACGAGGGCCCAGGGAAGGTTTCCGCTCATAACGCCTTCAACGATCATCTTCATCATCCCTGCCTGCGGAGCCGGAAGCTCGGCGGAACCGAAACCGTATCCCGCATTCAGGATATACATAACGAATCCGATCGCGACCGCCGATGCAAGGACGCCGAAGATCTCACCGACCTGCTGCTTCCAGGGCGTAGCCCCGACGATGTAGCCGGTCTTCAGATCCTGTGAGACATCTCCCGCGATCGCCGCCGCGATGCAGATCACCGATCCGATCGTGATCGCCGCGATCATTCCGCCTGTCCCGATGTTTCCGGTCACCTTCAGAATAATCGTCGTGATCAGCAGCGTCGCGATCGTCATACCGGATACCGGGTTGTTGGAGCTTCCTACGATACCGACCATACGGGCGGATACCGTCACGAAGAAAAATCCGAAGATCACGATGAGAATCGCACCGCCGAGGCTCACCGGAACAGCCGGGATCAGCCACAGAAGAACCGCGATCACCGCGGAGACGATGAGGACAAAGTTCAGCGGAAGGTCCTTCGTCGTACGCGTATACGTTTCCTGCTTGTTTTTCAGTGCGGCCATGGACTTCTTAAACGCACGGATAATCATCGGGAACGACTTGATCAGGGAGATCATGCCTCCGCAGGCGACCGCGCCCGCACCGATGTAGCGGATGTAATTGCTCCACAGGCCGCCGGTTCCGAGCTCCGCGATCGTCTTCGTCGCCGGATAAACCACGTCCGGAAGAGCCGAACCGAACACGAAGATCAGCGGCATGAGAACGAACCACGCCAGAACGCCGCCTCCGAACATATAGGAAGAGATCTTCGGACCGCAGATAAATCCGACGCCGACCAGAGACGGGAGCACATCCATACCACATCCCGCGCCCTTGTAATTTTTAAAGTCATAAGCGATCTCAGACGGGAATACTTTCAGCCCGTCCGCGATGAACTTGTAAACCGCAGCGATGCCGAGACCGGCAAAGACGCTTCTGGCGCTGGATCCGCCCTCTTCTCCCGCAAGGAGCACCTCCGAGCACGCTGTCCCCTCCGGATACGGAAGTGTGCCGTGCTCCTCTACGATCAGTGCGTTGCGGAGCGGGATCATGAACAGAACGCCCAGCGTACCGCCGAGCATGGCGATGACGGCGATCGTCGCGACGGACGGATTGGCCACCGCGCCTTCCTTCGCCCACATGAACAGAGCCGGCATCGTGAAGATCGCGCCGGCTGCAAGCGACTCGCCGGCCGAACCGATCGTCTGAACCATGTTATTCTCAAGAATATTGTCTCTTCGAAGCAGTCCGCGGCAGATTCCCATCGAAATAACCGCCGCGGGAATCGACGCGGAGATCGTCAGTCCGACGCGGAGTCCGAGATAAGCGTTCGCCGCGCCGAACACAATCGCGAGGATGATACCGAGGATGATCGAAGTAGCGGTCAGCTCGGGTAAATTTTTGTCAGCAGATATGTAGGGCTTAAATTCTTCTTTGTTGTTATCCATATTTCTTCCTCTGTTTTCTTATATTGCCCCGGATTCGATTCATGTGCAGGGTCAGTTTGTTTCATCTTTCTTGAATGAAATTTTACACATCTTTTATCCGATGAGCATTCTTAAATAATAATTATAAAGGGAAGCCCCACTTTCGTCAATTATCACATTCATACAAGGCAATTGCGATTCTTTTTCATCATATTTTATATACGGTTTTTCAGCGGCTTGTCATTTCATACGGTGCGTTCCGCCGCCGTCCGGTCACGGTTCGATCCGCCAGGACTGAGGAATCTTGTTCTTCAGAACACCGTCCGCGTACTTCCCCCATCCGACCGGAAAACGGCCGGCAAGAACCAGATTCCATCCGGGGACAGGCGCGCCGGCCCCTCCCTGTCGCTGTGCCTCCGTCCCGTCAAACCGGACGGTGCCGCCCGCAAGAAACGAGGCGAGTGCCCGGTCCCCCGGGGAAAATTCCAGGCAGGCGCCGCAGGTTTCACGGGAGAGGATCAGCGCGAATTGATGGGCCGGTTCAAACCGGTTCTTTTTCAGTTCGCCGAGGCAGACGCCGCACCGGAGAAAATTCAGATGAAGCGCCTCCTCCGGAAGGTCCGGAAGCAGATATACACGCTCCCCGCGAATCTCGATCCTGCCTTCCGGGAGACGGATCTCCATTTCATCCAGGAAGGTGCGGAAATCTTCCGGATTCCCGTTCTTCTTCTCTCCCTGACGGGTCCGGCGGGATTCTTTCCTTCCGACTCCGCCCCGGGACGCTCTTTCGTTCCTGCCGGCGGGGGGATTTTTCCTTTCGCTCTTCCGGCTCCTGCGCGGAAACTCCGAACCTTCCACTCTCTCGCCGCTGCCGTCATCTTCTTTTTTCATCAGCGCGAGAAAATGCCCTTCTCCCTCCATCCTGTGCGGCCAGATCCGGATGCATCTTCGGAGTGTCGCGAGGCGGCTTTCCGGCAGATCCCGGGTGACCCAGTCCGGACGACCCTCCGCAAATCCTTCATACGGCCGGATCGGAATCAGGGTGATATCCGGATGATCCGCGAGAAAATCCGCGATATTCTCCTCATTTTCCGCGGGAGAAAATGTGCAGGTTGAGTAGAGCAGCTGTCCTCCCGGTCTCAGCATCCGGTAGCCCTCTTCAAGAATCTGCCTCTGAACTCTGGCAAGCTTCCTCACTTTCTCTTCGCTCCACGCATCGGCGACATCGGGCTGTCTGCGGAACATTCCCTCGCCGGAACACGGCGCATCGATCAGAATCTTGTCGAAAAAGAGCGGAAATGCCGCGGCAAGCCGGTCCGGACGCTCATTCGTCACAAGGAAATTTCTCGCACCGAACAGCTCCAGATTCCGGAGAAGCGCCTTCGCCCGGGCATTGCTGATCTCGTTCGCGACGAGAAGGCCTCCCTCTCCCGCACAGAGAAGCTTCGCCGCCAGCTGCGTCGCCTTTCCTCCCGGCGCCGCGCAGAGATCCAGCACCGTATCCCCCGGTCCGATATCCAGCCGGTCTCCCGGCGTCATCGCGCTTGGCTCCTGCAGATAGTAGACGCCGGCCGAATAGTACGGATGGAGTGACGGGCGCACATCCTCCGGATAGATGTAGCCGTTCTCAACCCAGGGAACCCTGCGCACGGGAAACGGTGCGGAAGCCTCAAACTCCTCCCGAGTAATTTTCATCGGGTTGATTCGAAGTCCGCGCACCGGATTTCCGGAGCAGGCGCGCAGAAACGATTCATACTCCTCATCGCCGAGCATCGTTTTCATTCGATTCAAAAATGCTTCCGGAAGTTTCATCTACGGATCCCTCTTTCTCAAAATTATGACAACATCATCTTGATTGTAGCGGCTGACCCCGATTTACGCAAGAACGAACCGGCCCGCCCGCCCTGTAAAAAAGAGACGCATCTCTGCGCCTCTTTTTTACGTTTCTTCTGATTTTAATAAATGTTCAACAAGTCTGGTATACGGAGTACTTGATGCTCACATTGTTTCGGTCTCGTCTTCAGTCTCCAGATACTTCTCCAGGATAATGTTCTGAATCTCCGCTCTCGTTTCCGAGTTGATCGGATGTGCAATATCCCGGTACTCTCCATCCGCTGTCTTCCTGCTCGGCATGGCGATGAACAGCCCTTTTTCGCCTTCAATCACCTTGATGTCGTGAACGACAAACTGGTCATCAATCGTGATTGAAACGAACGCTTTCATCTTGCCGTCGTCCTTCGTGACACGTCGAATTCTGACATCCGTAATCTGCATACCAATTCCTCCTCTTCTACAGAGGACTGCTCCTCTGCGGCTTAGATTGCGTACCTTTCGTTGTTTTCCACCACTATCTTGACTTCATCCTCACCGCAGTAATACGAATTAGCCCGAATCGTATCGCGGCTCTCCACGATACAATTCTCAATGTGGGTATTGTCCCCAAGATAAACATTGTTCAATATAATCGAATTTTTAATCACGCAGTTGTTTCCAACGTATACGTCGTGAAACAGGACTGAATTCTCGACGGTGCCGTTCACGATACACCCGCTGGAAATCAGACTGTTCCGCACATGGTTGCCCGGATTGTACTTCGCGGGCGGAAGATCATAACTCTTCGAGTAGATTCCCGGATACTGATTAAAAAAGTAATCTCTCACCTCCGGCTTCAGAAAATCCATGTTCGTCCGATAATATGAGTCGACGGTCGCAATGTTGCTCCAATAAGTGTCAATCTTATACCCGTAGATACATTTCAGATTCTTGTAACGGATAAAAATATCCTTCACAAGATCGTAGCGGTCCTCGTGCACACATTTTTCCAGCAGCTCGATGAGCAGACGGCGGCGCATCACATAGATGCCCGTGGAAATCAGATTCGACGTTGAAACCATCGGTTTCTCCTCGAATTCCTCGATCCGGTAGTCCTCGTTCATCTTCAGGACGCCGAAGCGGCTCGGATCGTCGTGCCGGCACTCCGTGCAGACGACTGTGATATCGGACCGCTTTGCTATATGATACTGGAGAACATCATTATAATCAAGCTTATAGACGCCGTCACCTGAGGCGACGATGACGTACGGCTCGTGGCTCTCCTTCAGCCAGTTGATGTTCTGGTAGATGGCATCCGCCGTTCCGCGGTACCACCAGCTGTTATTCGCAGTCACCATCGGGGTGAAGACGTACAGGCCTCCCTGCTTTCTTCCGAAATCCCACCACTTCGACGACATCAGATGTTCATTCAGAGATCTCGCGTTGTACTGAGTCAGCACCGCGACCTTCTGGACATGCGAATTGCTCATATTACTGAGCGAAAAATCGATACTTCTGTAACTTCCTGCCACAGGCATCGCGGCGATCGCCCGCTTATCCGCGAGCTCACGCATCTTCGTGCTCGTGCCTCCGGCAAGAATGATTCCCAACGCTCTCATAACAGATCACCGCCTTTTCCCAGCAGAGCGCTTCCGCTCGGAAGTTTTCCGTCGCGGTAATCTTCCAGTTTCGTTCTGCCGGAGATCACTGTGTTCTTACCGATCTGGACACCGTCAGGAATCTCGGTATATTCACCGATCGTGACGAGTCCGTCCCGGTAGATCTTCTCATTGTAGACATTCGGCTCCTCATCCCAGAGTCCCGTCTCCACATTTCTTCCGATCCTCGCGCTCTCCGCGACGATCGTCTTCTCCAGTTTCGCTCCCTCACCGATCACACTGTGACGCATCACGATGGAATCGCGCACCACCGCGCCTTTCTGTATCGTCACATCCGGACCGATCACCGAATTATAAACTTCACCGAAGATCTCGCATCCCTCCGCGATGCAGCAGCGGTCGACGACGGCGTCCGCGGAAATATATTCCGGACGGATTATGTCCGCCTTCGTGTAGATCTTCCAGAATTCTTCATACAGATTGAATTCAGGGATGATGTCGATCAGTTCCATATTTGCCTGCCAGTAAGAGGTAAGCGTTCCGACATCTCTCCAGTATCCGTTGAACTCATAGGCATACAGTTTTCTGCCATTGTCACGGCACCAGGGCAGAATATGCTTTCCGAAGTCGAGCCCGGGCTGATCCTTCAGCGCGGTCAGCGATTCCTTCAGCGCCTTCCAGCTGAAAATATAGATGCCCATCGAAGCGAGATTACTCTTCGGGTGCTCCGGCTTCTCTTCAAATTCAGTGATGCAGCCCGTATCATCCGTGACCATGATGCCGAAACGGTTCGCTTCTTCAAGCGGAACCGGCATGCAGGCGATCGTCACATCCGCTTTATTTGCCTTGTGATAATCAAGCATGACCTCATAATCCATCTTGTAGATGTGGTCGCCTGAGAGAATCAGCACATAATCCGGATTGTAGGACTCCATATAAGCGAGGTTCTGGAAGATCGCGTTCGCCGTACCGGAATACCACTCACTTGAGTTCATTTTCTCATACGGCGGAAGAATGGAGACACCACCGACGTTCCGGTCAAGATCCCACGGAATACCGATGCCGATATGCGCGTTCAGGCGCAGGGGCTGATACTGGGTGAGAACGCCGACCGTATCAATTCCTGAATTGATACAGTTGCTTAACGGGAAGTCGATAATACGGTACTTTCCGCCGAACTCAACCGCAGGCTTTGCGACCTTGTCAGTCAGCACGCCCAGCCTGCTGCCCTGTCCGCCGGCAAGGAGCATCGCAATCATCTCTTTCTTAATCATTTCAATCACCTCTTGTTATTTATGCTATACTGATTATAGCATAGTTCCTATTTCGTGTGAACAATATTTACAACAAATAAATACTTACCGATGTTTTTTTATATGAAATAACTAAATTTGATTCGTTTGTGATGAATTTTGCACAATTCCGATCAAATTAGCGGCTTTTCCTGACTGCGTCGTTCCCCGGGGCCGGAGAACGGCATCGTCATTTTGCCATTAGACAATTCTTCCGGCATTGTTTATAATACTGTCTTGCACAGTAAACTGCCCGCAGAATCGTACATTATCCGGGACAAAAATCACCCGGCAGGAGGGTTCCCATGTATCAGATCGATTTTTCAAAGCCTTCTCATATTCATTTTATCGGAATCGGCGGTATCAGCATGAGCGGACTCGCGGAGGTTCTTCTCGAGGAAGGATTTACCGTTTCCGGCTCAGACGCGCATGAATCGGCGCTGACCGACCGCCTGACCGCGCACGGTGCACAGATTTCCTGTCCGCAGAGTGCGGATAATATTACAGATGATATCAGCGCCGTCGTCTACTCGGCGGCGATCCATCCGGACAATCCGGAATACGCCGCCGCTGCGGCATCCGGCATCCCGATGCTGCGCCGGGCGGAAGTGCTCGGTCAGATCATGGATCATTACGACACATCGATCGCCGTCGCCGGAACCCACGGAAAAACAACGACGACATCGATGCTCTCCCATATTTTAATGGAAGCAAAAACCGATCCGACGATCTCCGTCGGCGGCATACTCCCGCTGATCGACGGAAACATCCGCGTCGGCGCCAAATCAATGTTTCTGACCGAAGCCTGCGAGTATACAAACAGTTTTCTCTCGCTTCGCCCGAAGATCGGCATCATCCTGAACATCGACGCGGACCATCTTGACTTTTTCAAGGATCTGGATGATATCCGCCACTCCTTCCACCGATTTGCCGCGCAGATCCACGCGGACGGTGTGCTGATCATCAACGGCGATATCCCGGATCTTCATGAGATCACGGACGGCATCTCCTGCAGGGTTGTGACATTCTCTGTAAATGGCGGCGCCGATTATACGGCATCCGATATTTCCTATAATAATAGAGGCTGCGCATCATTTATCTGCCATCAGCCGGATGGGAAATCTTCCGGGTTCACCCTTGAAGTTCCGGGCGCACACAACGTGGCGAACGCCCTTGCGGCTGTCGCGGCGGCGGACTGTGTCGGCATCGATGCAGCGACAGTTGCCCGCGGTTTTGAGTCCTTCCACGGGACAAACCGCCGTTTCCAGCTGAAGGGCAGTCTGAACGGAGCGGATGTCATCGACGACTACGCGCACCATCCGACCGAGATCCGCGCGACGCTCGCGACGGCGGAAAATTACCCGCACAAGACGCTCTGGTGCGTCTTTCAGCCTCATACATACACGAGGACGAAGGCGCTTCTCCCGGAATTTGCGGACGCCCTTTCCATGGCGGATCACGTCATCCTCGCCGACATCTACGCGGCCCGCGAGACGGATACGCTCGGCATCTCATCCCGGACGCTTCAGAAAGAAATTCAGGAACGCGGAACGGCGTGTGACTACTTCCCCTCCTTCGGTGAAATCGAGGACTTTCTCAGGGCGAATGTCCGGGAGGGAGATCTTGTCCTGACCGTCGGCGCCGGCGATATCGTAAAAGTCGGCGACGCCCTGACCGCGAAAAATTGACGAATGATGAAATCCATAGCATTGACGCGCGGAAGCACCGTCTCCTACACGCTGCTCTCCGACCTGTTCGTTGACCGGTATATGCCGCACGCGAACGGGGAATATGTAAAAGTATATATTTATCTGCTGAAGGCGATTCAGAAAAACGCCGCCTCCTTTTCGATTCAGTCCATGGCCGGAGCGTTTAACTGCAGTGAGGAGGACGTGACAAAGGCGCTGAACTTCTGGGAATCCGAAGGGCTTCTGATTTTGACAAGAGAAGGCGGGGAAATCGTCTCCGTGCGGCTCCCGGAAATCCCCGATGAATCCCCGGAATTTCAGAAAGACGGCGGGGAATCATCCATGCCCCGGCCGGTATGGCCGCAGCCGGATGGAACGGTTTCAAATGACCGGAGCCGCACCCTGATCAACGGAAACGACGAGAATGTCGACGTCCTGATCACGATCGCCGAGCGCTACACAGGCCGGCCGCTCAGCAGAACGGACGTGAACCGCGTTCTCTACCTGTACGACGAGCTTCACCTCTCCGTCGACCTGATCGATTACCTGATCGAATACTGCGTCTCAAAAAACAAACGGAGCTTCCGTTATATTGAATCCGTCGGGGTCAGGTGGTACAATGACGGCATCAAAACGGTAGCGGAAGCGAAAGCCAGGGCATCGTCGGTCGACGGACGCTTCTTCAGGATCCTCCGGTATTTCGGTATCAGCGGAAGAGATCCGCTTCCGAACGAAACCGCCAGAATGAAGAAATGGCTGGACACCTGGGGGTTCTCGCAGGAGCTCGTAGCAGAGGCATGCGCCCGCGCCCTGAGGAACACGGACCGGCAGACCCCGGGAAATCTGTTTTCCTACACAGACCGGATTCTTTCGCGGTGGTACGACGCACGGATCACGACACTCAGCCAGGTGAGGGATGCAGACCTCGCGCATGAAAGACAGCGCGCCGCGGCCGGAAATGGCGGAAACGCATCCGGGTCGGGCGGAAACACAGCCGGAAACGGAAGAGACTCTTCTTCCGCCGCCAGGCGGAAAACCGCAAAGCCGAACGCATTCAACGATTTCGAACAGCGGGACTACGATTTTGAAGATCTCGAGCAGAAGCTTCTTGAACATACAAAGAATAACGGGGCCGGGTAAATGGCACTTACAAATACGGACTTTGATGCGATCATGCGCATCTACAGCGACCGCCAATTGAATAACCGCCGCAGTCTGGATGCGAGGCGTGCAGAAGCCTACGCCCGTTTCCCCAGACTCCGTGAAATCGCGGAAGAGATTGCCTCACTCTCGGTCAAAAAGGCAAAAGCCGCTCTCGGTGCGGATGGCGCGGAAGACTTCGATTACAATGCGGAACTCTCCGCCCTCGCTCTGGAGCGCACCGCTCTTCTCGAGCGCGGCGGGTATGCTCCGGATTATCTGGAAATGCACTACGCCTGTCCGATCTGCCACGACACAGGATTTGTCGGCGGCAGAAAATGCGAGTGTTTTCTGCGCGAAGAGATCAATTATCTTTACACGGGATCAAACGACAGCAAAATCCTTCAGGATGAAAATTTCAGCCGGTTCAATCTCGGATATTACCGGGAGGACTGCAGAGAAGGCGAAAAAACTTCGCCCCGGGAATATGCCGTGATCGCGAGAGACGCCGCGCTCGACTTCGTGCGGGGTTTCGACCTCACTTTTGAAAACCTTCTGATCTACGGCGCGACCGGAACGGGCAAGAGCTTTCTCTCCCACTGCATCGCCCATGAGCTGATCGGGAAGGGAAAAAGCGTGCTCTATCTGACCGCGAGTGATCTCTTCTCGCTTCTCGGCGACGATGCGTTCCGCCGGGACCGGAACGGGGAAGGCCGCCACGCGGATCAGATTCTTTCTGCGGATCTTCTGATCATCGACGATCTCGGAACCGAATACACAAACGCGTTCGTGTCGTCACGCCTCTTCGCGTGCGTGAACGAACGCATTCTCAAGAAAAAATCGACCATCATCTCGACGAATCTGAATCTTTCGGAATTTCAAAATCGTTACTCCGAACGGATTTCGTCAAGAATTTTCAGTTCTTATAAGCTGATCCGGCTGTCCGGCAGTGACATCCGGATTCAAAAGCAGATGCGAGGAGGAGACTAATCCATGTCATTAGAAAACGCAATGTACTACGACTCGATTCCGGTAGGCCGTCTCGGCCTGATCCCGCTGCAGAGCTGCGCGACGCTCGGGGAAAAGGTGAACCGTTACCTCGTCTCCTGGCGCAAAAGCCGCGAGCACGAGGAGCATCAGAATATGTACCTCGACGGCTATGACCGCGACAGCTTCATTATTTCCTCTTCTGTTCCGCGATTCGGCACCGGCGAGGCGAAAGGCGTGATCGGCGATTCGATCCGGGGCGACGATATCTACATCATGGTCGATGTCTGCAACTACTCGCTCACCTATAAGCTTTTCGGACAGATCAACCATATGTCGCCGGACGACCATTACCAGGATCTGAAGCGCATCATCGCGGCGATCGGCGGAAAGGCGCGCCGCATCAACGTGATCATGCCGTTCCTGTATGAGAGCCGCCAGCACAAGCGCTCCGGCCGGGAATCGCTCGACTGCGCGATCGCCCTGCAGGAGCTGATCAATATGGGCGTCGACAATATCATCACCTTCGACGCACACGACCCGCGGGTTCAGAACGCGATTCCGCTCGACGGCTTTGAAACCGTCACCTGCGCATATCAGTTCATCAAGAACATTCTGCGCTACGGCGAAGATATTCATATCGACGCGGATCACCTGATGGTGGTGAGCCCGGACGAGGGCGGTATGACCCGCTCGATCTATATCGCAAATAACCTCGGCGTCGACATGGGTATGCTCTACAAACGCCGCGACTACTCGACCATCATCGACGGCCGCAACCCGATCGTCGCACACGAATTTCTCGGCGCGGACGTTGCCGGGAAGGACATCATCATCGCGGATGACATGATCTCCTCCGGAGATACGATCATCGACGTCGCGCGCCTTCTGAAAGAAATGGGCGCACGCAACGTCTACATGTGCTCGACATTCGGGATGTTCACAAACGGCCTCTCGAAATTCGACGACGCATACAAGGCAGGATATTTCAAGGGTCTGTTCACAACGAACCTGATCTACCAGCCTGCGGAGCTCCTGACAAAACCGTATTATCACAGCTGCGATCTTTCCAAATATATCGCGCTGATCATCGATACGCTGAACCACGACTCCTCCATCAGTTCGCTTCTGGAGCCGTCCGGACGGATTCAGAAAATCCTGCGCAAATACGCGAACCACGAAAAGATCTGATCATCTGCGCCCGCCGGGCGCATCCAGAAAAAAGGGCGGCCTCAACGGCCGCCCTTTTTGATGCTGAATGATTGATCCTGTTTTTATCCGATCACATCGCTCATGTCATATCTTCCGGCAGGTTTCCCCGCAAGAAACTTCGCCGCTGCCACGGCTCCCTTGGCAAAAATCGCGCGGGAATACGCGGTGTGTCTGATCTCGACAACCTCGTCCGTCCCGGCGTAAATGACGTCATGGATACCGACGATCGTGCCGCCGCGGACCGAAGAGATCCCGATCTCCTTCGGATCACGGCTCTCGTGACGTTCACTCCGGTCACAGGTATAATGGTATTTGCCGCCGGACGCCTCATTGATGCTGTCCGCGAGCGCGATCGCTGTTCCGCTCGGCGCGTCCAGCTTGCGGTTGTGATGCTGCTCGACGATCTCGATATCAAAGCCTGCGCTGCCGAGAACCTTTGCGGCATCCCCGACAAGTTTCAAAAGCAGATTGATGCCGAGGGACATATTCGCGGACCGGAGAATCGCGATTTCCCGGCTGTAATCCTCCACTTTTGCAAGCTGCTCATCCGTAAGTCCCGTCGTGCAGAGGACGAGCGGAATCTTTCTTGACTTCGCGAACTCCAGAATTCCATCTACCGCGCGGAAATTGGAAAAATCGATGATCGCGTCCGCGGCGATCTCGCACCGGTCCGGATCCGTGAATACCGGATACGGCCGGTCATGATGATCCACAAGATCGATTCCCGCGACCGCCTCGATCTCCGGATCCGCCGCGATGATCTCCGTCAGAACGGCGCCCATATGGCCGCTGCATCCGTTTAAAATAACCCTTGTCATAAGATCCCATTCCTTTCCTGTTTGCATTTTAAAAAAGTTTATACAGCAAAAGATCCGGTCCGCTCAAGAAATTCTCAAGAAGACCGGATCCGTTCCTTTATCAATCAGAGAAGTCCGAAATTTTTCAGTTCGTTTCTCAGAAGCTCCTTGTTCTCCGGCGCCATCTCACAGAGCGGCAGACGGTACGGGCCGACTTCCTTTCCCATCATATTCATCGCTTCTTTCACCGGAATCGGATTGACCTCACAGAACAGCGCGTTGATCAGCGGAATCGCGTCGAGCTGCATCTTCGCGCTTCCTTTGACATCGCCGTCGAGGTATTTCATGACCATATCGTGCGTATACTTCGGCGCTACATTTGCGAGCACGGAGATCACTCCGAGTCCGCCGACCGAGAGGATCGGAACCGTCTCATCGTCGTCGCCGGAATAAATATCGAGCGCATCCGCTGCAAGGTATTTCGTCTTCGCGATCTGGGAGAGGCTTCCGCTCGCCTCCTTGATCGCGACGATATTCTTCACGTTCTTTCCGAGGTATGCAGCCGTCTCCGGGGTGATATTTACACCGGTTCTGCTCGGAACATTGTACATGATGATCGGAAGTGATACGGCCTTTGCAATCGTCGTATAATGAGAAATCAGGCCGCGCTGCGTCGCCTTGTTATAATACGGCGTCACGACGAGGAGTGCATCCGCGCCGTCTTTCTCGGCTTCCTTCGACATCTGTACCGCACATGCCGTGTCATTCGATCCGGTTCCCGCGATGACCGGAATCCGGTGATTCACAGTCTCGATGCAGTGACGGATCACGGAAAGATGCTCCTCCACCGACATCGTAGCCGACTCACCGGTCGTGCCGCAGATGATGACCGCATCGGTGCCGTTTGCGATCTGCTCCTCGAGAATCTCGTCCAGCTTCGGAAGATTGACCGATCCGTCCGCATTCATCGGCGTGACGATCGCAACCCCGGATCCTTTAAAAATAGCCATAGCACTACCTCCTTATTATCTGCATACAAAATGTACCCGCCGATTCAGACCGGAAACACAGACCGTCAGTCAGCCAGGTACGTCATTGTCCCAAGATTAAATATCTAGGTGAAATATATCATGGTACAATACGGTTGTCAAGAATTCCCGCGCGTGGTATAATCTCAAAGTTGTGAACAGCGAATGACATTGACAGTGTGCGACCGGCTTGATCCGGCCGCTTCTTTGAGTGTAAGAAAGGATCTTTTGCAATGATTAGAAATGATGTGAGGAATGTAGCCATCATCGCCCACGTTGATCACGGCAAGACAACTCTGGTTGATCAGCTTCTCCGGCAGAGCGGCGTTTTCCGCGCGAACCAGCAGGTGCAGGAGCGCGTCATGGATTCCGGTGATATTGAGCGTGAACGTGGAATCACGATCCTTTCCAAGAATACTGCCGTCACATACAAAGATGTAAAAATCAACATCATCGATACACCCGGACATGCCGATTTCGGCGGCGAGGTCGAGCGTGTCCTCAAGATGGTCAACGGCGTCATCCTTCTGGTCGACGCTTTTGAAGGCCCGATGCCGCAGACCCGCTTTGTTCTTCAGAAGGCTCTGGATCTGGATCTGAAGGTCATCGTCTGCATCAATAAAATCGACCGTCCGAACGCGCGGCCGGAAGAAGTCGTCGACGAGGTGCTGGAGCTCATGATGGATCTGGGCGCTTCCGATGAGCAGCTCGACGCGCCGTTTTTATACGCGTCCGCGAAGGACGGCATCTGCTCCACCGATCCGAACGTCGACGGTAAGGATATGACCCCGCTCTTCGACGCGATTCTGGACTATATCCCGGCGCCGGAAGGCGATCCGGATCTGGGAACGCAGGTTCTGATCAGCACCATCGATTACAATGAGTACGTCGGGCGCATCGGCATCGGCAAGATCGACAACGGATCCATCTCGGTCAATCAGGAGGTTCTTCTGATGAACCATCACGATCCGGCGAAGAAAGAAAAGGTCAAGGTCAGCAAACTCTATGAATTCGACGGGCTGGACCGGGTCGAGGTCGATCACGCGACCGTCGGCGCGATCGTCGCGATCTCCGGCATCGCCGATCTGCATATCGGCGACACGCTGTGCGATCCGTCGAATCCGGATCCCATCCCCTTCCAGAAGATCTCCGAGCCTACGATTTCGATGAATTTTCTGGTCAACGACTCCCCGTTCGCCGGTCAGGAAGGAACTTACATCACGTCGCGCCATATCCGCGACCGTCTGTTCCGTGAGCTGAATACCGACGTCAGTCTCCGCGTGGAAGAAACCGATTCCCCGGACTGCTTCAAGGTGTCCGGCCGCGGAGAGCTGCATCTCTCCGTTCTGATCGAGAGTATGCGCCGCGAGGGCTATGAATTTGCCGTCAGCCGCGCGGAGGTCATCTACAAACACGACGAGCGCGGCAAACTCCTCGAGCCGATGGAAATCGCTTACGTCGATGTGGCCGATGAATTCTCCGGCTCCGTCATCCAGCGTCTCTCCGAGCGGAAGGGCGAGCTCCAGGGGATGAGCACCGGAAGCGACGGCATGACGCGCCTGGAGTTCTCAATCCCCTCCAGAGGTCTGATCGGATTCCGCGGGATGTTCATGACCATGACGAAGGGAACCGGTATCATGAACACCATGTTCGACGGTTACGCTCCCTACAAAGGCGACATCACCTTCCGGAAACAGGGTTCCCTGATCGCATTTGAGACCGGCGTCGCCGTCACCTACGGCCTGTTTCAGGCGCAGCAGCGCGGTACGCTTTTCATCGAGCCCGGAACGCGGGTATACGCCGGCATGATCGTCGGCCAGAGTGGGAAGACCGAGGATATTGAACTGAACGTCTGCAAGACGAAACATCTGACAAACACGCGCACATCCTCTTCCGATGATGCACTGACGCTGACGCCTCCGAAGATTCTCTCTCTCGATGAGGCGATCGAATTCATCGACCGTGACGAGCTTGTGGAAGTCACACCGAAGAGTCTCCGGCTGCGCAAGCGCCAGCTCGATTCAAGACTGCGCAAGCGCGAAGCAATGCGCCAGACGTCCCAGTCATAAGATCCCGCAAGCAATCTGCCGCCCCATAAACGGCAATAAGAACCGCGGACTTTCTGAAAGAAGATTTCTCTATTCTTTCAGAAAACCCGCGGTTCTTCTTATTTCTTCCCTATCAGACGTAGCTCTTCAGCGTTTCGAGCCGCTGCTGCGCATTTTCCTTTGTGACGATCTCAGAATCAACCGAAACGAACTCACCCACATCCTGGCCGTCCAGGATCTTCACCATCGTCTCGATGGCTTTTTTGGCCATTCCATACGAGGAATATCCTACCGACATGGTCTCCTGTCCGTTCAGCATGGAATCACATGCCGATTTCGTCGCGTCAAATCCGACAAACACCGTATTTTTAAACGCCTCATTTCCCGCCGCTGTTCTGGCAGCTGCCTGAGCCATATCATCGTTATTCGCACAGATAATGGCGATCCCTTCCGGATGGGTCTGAATAATTCCTTCCATGCAGTTCACGGCCTTGTCCGCCACAGCATCTGCGTACTGCACCTCATTTTCAAGGAAATCGCCGCCTGCTTCTTCGATTCCCTCCTGATACCCGGCAAGACGCGCCATACAGGTACCGTCTCCCTGTACGCCCGAGATGCAGATCGCGTCGATCTGCTTCCATCCGGCATCTTTTGCCGCCTGAACGGCCGCGGCGCCGCCCTGCTTGGCGGCCTCCTTCTGGTCCAGTCCGACGAATGTCCGGATTTCCGGGGCGTTGATTTTCGTGTCGATCGCGATGATCGGCTTCGTCTGGCCGGAGATCATCGTAGCTGCCAGATCCGCCTGAAGCGGCGCGATAATATATCCGTCATAGGCGCCGGAATTCAGATCCGTCTCAATCATATTCTGCTGCTCATCATATGCGGTTTCGGAAGATGCTCCTTTCACATCCACCTTGATATTCGGATGTTCCTTCGCATACGCATTCGCACCTGCGACCACGTACTGCCAATATTCCGATGCGGTCGTCTTCAGGATCATATCGATCGAATATTCATGATCCGTCACATATTCCTCTTCACCCGAAGAAGACGCTACGCCCTCTGCCTCTTTTGCTGCAATTCCGGAACTCCCGGATACGGCTGCGGTCTCTTTTACATCGGTCTTTTCCGATGTAGCAGATGCAGCAGCTGACGCGGAAGAAGCGCCTCCCGATGTGGAAGCACTCTCTCCTGATCCACAGCCTGCCATCAGTGATACTGCCATAAGACCGGCCAGCATCCACGCGATTCTCTTTCTCTTCATACTGCTCAAACCTCCCGATAAAAACGGCCGTCACATTTTTTCTGCTATCATCAGGATCCCGTAAGTACAGTATAGTAAAAGACCGGTAAAACGGATTTCCGAAATCCACTTTACCGGTCTTTGAAAAGCGATGCTGTACACAGATTTTCACCGCAGAATATCAATTATCTGCTTGCCGCGACACCAAACAGCCGTTTCTCAGGAATCTGTGACGCGTCCCGCGTTCACATCCTCCTCGCTGAAGCCATAATAGGTGACACCGTTCTCCAGGCGGTATCCGTGCGCAGCCGCCAGCTCCTCCACCGTGACGAACTGATATCCCTGACCTGTAAGGTCATGGATCAGCTGATCGACCGCCGCAGGGACGGTCTGTCTTCCCTCATTGATCAGAATAATATTTCCTCCGGTAATCTTCGCCTCCAGATTCGACGTGAACGACGCCGCATCCGCCTTTCCGTAGGAACTTGTGTCAATGTCCCAGTAGATATTCGGCTTGCCGACCTGCTGTTTCTGTTCCGTCGTGAAGCTGCCGTAGGGGAAACGAACAACACTCGATCCATCTCTGCCTCCGTAGCTGGCGATCAGCTGATCGGTCTTCTGAAACTCTTCGACACATTCCGCTGTCGACAGTTTTACCATAGACTTATGATCGTAAGAGTGATTGCCGAGCTGGCAGCCGAGCTCAACCATGCCCGGAACGGTCTGCGCCCCGTACTGTTCCAGCTGCGTACCGAGCATAAAGAAGGTCGCTCTCACATTATGTTTCCGGAGAACCTCCAGAAGATCCGCCGTATATTTGCACGGTCCGTCGTCGAACGTCAGCGCAAGCAGTTTCGAATTATCCGCATTTTCGTTGTAGGTTCCGTCTTTCTCGAAATAGCATCCCTTCCCTCCGATCGCGGTCCAGCCCGTGTCCATGTAACCATAGCCGTCGAAGTGATATTGTTTATTTTTGATCGTGACCCACCCGTTGACATAGCAGGTCCGGTCATCCGGAGCATACCACCATCCGTTCCCGTCGTGCTGCCAGCCGGGTGTCTCGTACTGAACGCTCATTCCGTCCGGAATCTTCCTGCGGCCCGCACTCCCGGATCCGTCGGAATTTTCCGGATCGGCGGTAACTGCTTCAGAAGAAGAGGATTCCGCGGCAGCCAGACGCATCTCCCGCCTCCGTTCGACAAACGGACCTGCGATCAGCCAGATCAATACGATCAGACCCGCAAGCAGAAGAACGGCGGCAGCCGTCCTGATATAGGGAATGCAGCGATTTCCTCCACCTCGTCGATTCTTCCTGTCTTTACCCGCACTCATCGAAAAATCCCCTGTAATATCCTTGCCTACTTTTCTATCATACCCCGGGGATACAAATCCTGCAACGCTTGAAACGCATCCGGACATTCAGCGGATCACGACAAAAGAGGACCGGCACATACCGATCCTCTTCTCTCTGCAATTATTCTTCTGTCTCCGGCGTCTCATCGTCCGCCGCTTCATCCGAATCCGCAGAATCACGGTCGGAACGATCACCGTCCGGCTCATCTGCATCTTCATCGGCTTCTGACACACCCGCGGATGCGGCATCCGCCGGCTCATCCTCTTCGAATCCGAGCACTTCGTCCGCATCGTCCGAAAGAACCGGGGAAGCATCCTCTTCATCGTCGGTTTCCGTAAACATCTCTGCCTTCGTTTTTATCCGCTCATCCGAGTCAAGACGGATATTGCGGTATTCCTTCATGCCGGTTCCGGCAGGAATCAGCTTACCGATGATGACGTTCTCCTTCAGGCCGATCAGATTGTCGATCTTGCCTTTGATCGCCGCATCCGTCAGGACACGGGTCGTCTCCTGGAAGGAAGCCGCGGACAGGAAGGAATCCGTCGCAAGGGACGCTTTCGTGATTCCGAGCAGCTCACGGGTTCCCGTAGCGGGAGTCTTGCCCTCTTTTTCCATCTCCGCATTCGCATCCTCGAAATCGAGGAAATCCATCATGACTCCCGGAAGAAGGCCGGTATCTCCGGCATCCTCCACGCGGATCTTCTTCAGCATCTGACGCACGATGACCTCGATATGCTTATCGGAGATCTCAACACCCTGCAGTCTGTATACCCGCTGAACCTCGCGCAGGATATAATCCTGAACGGCTCCGACGCCTTTGATACGCAGGATATCGTGCGGGTTGACGCTGCCTTCGGTCAGCGCGTCGCCGGCCTCCAGCATACTTCCGTCCGCCACGCGGATCGTCGCTCCATACGGAATCAGGTACGTTTTGGACGTTCCGGATTCCTCATCCGTGACAACGATCTCTCTCTTCTTTCCGTCCTTGATCGTCGCGATACCCTTGATATCGGTGATGATCGCAAGACCTTTCGGCTTACGTGCCTCGAACAGCTCCTCGACACGGGGAAGACCCTGTGTGATATCGCCGCCGGCAACGCCGCCGGTGTGGAAGGTACGCATCGTCAGCTGTGTACCGGGCTCACCGATGGACTGCGCCGCGATGATACCGACCGCCTCGCCGACCTGTACAACCTCGCCGTTCGCCATGTTCGCGCCGTAGCATTTCGCGCAGATTCCCTGATGGGAGCGGCACGTGAGAATGCTGCGAATCTTCACCTTCGTGACCGGGTCGCCGTTCTCATCGACGCCCCTCGTCACGATCTGCTCCGCTCTTCTGGAGTTGATCATCTGGTTCGCGCGGACGATCACGTTACCCTCCGCATCTTTGATCTCCTCACAGGAGAAACGTCCGGTGATACGCTCCTGAAGGCCTTCGATTTCCTCTTTGCCTTCCACGAAGCGGCTGACATACATACCCGGAATCTCCGTAAGATTCTCCGCGCAGTCCTTCTCATTGATGATCAGTTCCTGCGATACGTCGACCATTCGTCTCGTCAGGTAACCGGAGTCCGCGGTACGCAGAGCCGTATCCGACAGTCCCTTACGTGCTCCGTGCGCCGACATGAAGTACTCCAGAACGTCCAGACCCTCACGGAAATTCGACTTGATCGGCAGCTCGATGGTATGACCGGTCGTATCCGCCATCAGACCGCGCATGCCGGCCAGCTGCTTGATCTGCTTATCCGAGCCTCGCGCTCCGGAATCCGCCATCATGAAGATGTTGTTGTACTTATCCAGTCCGCCGAGCAGCGCTTTCGTCAGTCTCGCGTCGACGTTCTTCCAGGTCTCGATGACCTCCTTGTACCGCTCTTCCTCGGTACACATTCCCTCTTTGTAGTTATCCGTGATCTGGTCGACGGTATCCTCCGCCTCCTGGATCAGGGCTTTCTTCTCACTCGGAACCGTCATATCGGAAATCGATACGGTGATTCCGGAAAGTGTCGAGTACTTATAGCCGATCGCCTTGATATCGTCGAGCACCTCGGCGGTCGTCGTCGCTCCGTGGATGTCGATCAGTCGCTGGATGATCCCCTTGAGGTCACCCTTCTTGACCATGAAATCAACCTCCGGAAGCAGCTCGTTGCCAGGTACCGACCGGTCCACATATCCGAGATCCTGCGGAAGAATCTCGTTAAAGAGGAGCCGTCCGAGCGTCGTCGTTACCATCCGGGAGATCGGATTTCCGTTCACATCTTTTCCTTCGCGGCGGACCCGGATCTCCGTGTGCAGCGTGATGTATCCGTTCTCGTGAGCGAGAATCGCCTCGTTCATATCGCTGAAGCAGCTTCCTTCTCCCGGCTCGCCCTCACGCTTCTGGGTAATATAATAGATGCCCAGAACCATATCCTGGGTCGGCACGGTAACCGGGCCTCCGTCGGACGGTTTCAGCAGGTTGTTGCTGGAAAGCAGCATAAAGCGGCACTCCGCCTGCGCCTCCACCGAGAGCGGAAGATGAACCGCCATCTGGTCTCCGTCGAAGTCCGCATTGAAAGCCGTGCAGGCAAGCGGATGAAGCTTGATCGCTTTACCTTCTACCAAAATCGGCTCGAAGGCCTGGATGCCGAGGCGGTGAAGCGTGGGCGCACGGTTCAGCATGACCGGATGCTCTTTGATGACATCCTCGAGGACATCCCAGACTTCCGGCTGGAGACGCTCAACCATCTTTTTCGCACTCTTGATGTTGTGCGCCATCTTGTTCGCGACCAGTTCCTTCATGACGAACGGCTTAAACAGCTCGATCGCCATTTCCTTCGGAAGACCGCACTGGTAAATCTTCAGCTCCGGTCCGACGACGATAACCGAACGGCCGGAATAATCGACACGCTTTCCGAGCAGGTTCTGGCGGAACCGTCCGGATTTACCCTTCAGCATATCGGAAAGAGATTTCAGCGCGCGGTTTCCCGGTCCCGTGACCGGACGGCCGCGGCGTCCGTTATCGATCAGAGCGTCGACGGCCTCCTGAAGCATACGTTTCTCGTTGCGGACGATGATATCCGGGGCACCCAGATCGAGCAGTCTCTTCAGACGGTTGTTCCGGTTGATGATTCTTCTGTACAGATCATTCAGGTCGGACGTCGCGAAACGACCGCCGTCGAGCTGTACCATCGGGCGCAGATCCGGCGGAATCACCGGGATGCAGTCCAGAATCATCCATTCCGGACGGTTGCCGGATTCGCGGAACGCCTCGACGACCTCGAGACGCTTGATGATCCGCGCTCTCTTCTGACCGCTGGATTCTTCAAGTCCCTTCGACAGATCCTCAAACTCCTTCTCCAGATCGATCGCCTGAAGAAGTTCCTTGATCGCCTCCGCGCCCATTCCCGCGCGGAAGGCACTGCCGTACTGCTGTCTTGCGTCCTGATACTCACTCTCGGAGAGCACCTGTCTGTACATCAGATGCGTCTCGCCGGGATCCAGAACGATGTAGCTCGCGAAATAAAGCACACGCTCCAGAAGGCGTGGGGAAATATCCAGAATCAGACCCATTCTCGAGGGAATTCCCTTGAAATACCAGATATGGGAGACCGGCGCAGCCAGCTCGATGTGACCCATGCGCTCGCGGCGGACGGAGGACTTTGTGACCTCGACGCCGCAGCGGTCGCAGACAACACCTTTATAACGGATCTTCTTGTACTTGCCGCAGTGACATTCCCAGTCCTTCGTCGGCCCGAAAATACGCTCGCAGAACAAACCGTCTTTTTCCGGCTTCAGCGTTCTGTAGTTGATCGTCTCAGGTTTTTTTACTTCGCCGTGGGACCACTCACGGATCTTCTCCGGTGAAGCGAGGCCGATCCGGATCGCGTCAAATGTAAATGCGTCATTGGTAACTTCTTTATTTACGACTTCCGGCATTCTATTACCCCTTTCATAAGGTTCGATCGTTCAAAACAACAGACGTACATCACTCGTTATCGCCGTCGTCATAATCCTCTTCCAGCTCGTTCAGAAGTTCTTCCTCATCATCGTCGGAGCTGTCCTCCTCGATGTTCTTGAGTTCTTCATTCTCGAACTCCTGCTTGCTGTAGCCGTACTTTCCGAAGGAACGCTCTTCCTCGTCCCTGTTCGAGTAGCGGTCTCCCTCGATGATGGAGCGCAGGCTCGTGTTTCCGTAATCGACGGACTCCATGAGCTTCGCTTCGGTTCCGTCCTCCTTGAGAACGCGGACATCGAGCGCGAGAGACTGCAGCTCTTTTAAGAGAACCTTGAAGGACTCCGGGATACCCGGCTCCGGAATGTTCTCTCCCTTGATAATCGCCTCATACGTTTTGACACGTCCGACGACATCATCGGACTTCACGGTCAGAATCTCCTGAAGCGTGTAAGCCGCGCCGTAAGCCTCGAGAGCCCAGACCTCCATCTCTCCGAAACGCTGGCCGCCGAACTGAGCCTTGCCACCCAGCGGCTGCTGCGTGACGAGGGAGTAAGGACCGGTCGAACGCGCGTGGATCTTATCATCGACCAGATGATGCAGCTTCAGATAGTGCATATGTCCGATCGTGGTCGGGTTGTCAAAGGGCAGGCCTGTGCGGCCGTCGCGGAGCTGGACCTTTCCGTCTCTGGAAATCGGAACACCCTTCCACAGTTTTCTGTGTTCCTTATGCTCATCAAGGTAATCGTAAACCTCAGGAAGCAGCAGATCCTTGTATTTTGCAGTGAAATCCTCCCACGTATCATTCGCGTAGGAATTCGCCATCTCCAGCGTATCCTGGATATCGACCTCATTCGCTCCGTCGAAGACCGGCGTCGAGACATTGAAGCCGAGTACCATCGCCGCGAGGGACAGATGGATCTCAAGGACCTGTCCGATATTCATTCGGGACGGAACGCCCAGCGGATTCAGCGCGATGTCAAGCGGACGGCCATTCGGAAGGAACGGCATATCCTCCACCGGAAGCACCCGGGAGACAACACCCTTGTTCCCGTGACGTCCAGCCATCTTGTCGCCGACCTGAATCTTTCTCTTCTGTGCGATATAAATACGCACCGACTGATTGACACCCGGCGGCAGCTCATCGCCGTTTTCCCTTGTGAATACGCGCGCCTCGACGACAATTCCGTACTCTCCGTGCGGCACCTTCAGCGATGTATCGCGGACTTCACGCGCCTTCTCACCGAAAATCGCGCGGAGCAGACGCTCCTCCGCAGTCAGCTCGGTCTCGCCCTTCGGCGTGACCTTTCCGACCAGGATATCTCCTGCACGAACCTCCGCACCGATGCGGATGATGCCGCGGTCGTCCAAATCTTTCAGCGCTTCCTCGCCGACGCCGGGAACGTCCTTCGTGATCTCCTCCGGTCCGAGTTTCGTGTCGCGCGCCTCTGCGTCATACTCCTCGATATGGATCGATGTGTAGACATCGTCCTGGACGAGGCGTTCACTGATCAGAACCGCGTCCTCGTAATTGTAGCCTTCCCACTCGATAAATCCGATCAGCGGGTTCTTACCCAGAGCCAGCTCGCCGCAGGAGGTAGAAGGACCGTCCGCGATGACCTCGCCCGCCTCCACGTGCATCCCTTTCGTCACGATCGGGCGCTGGTTGTAGCAGTTGCTCTGGTTGCTCCGCATAAACTTCGTCAGATGGTAGCTGCTCTTCGTTCCGTCGTCATTATCCATACGGATCTCATTCGAAGCCGCGTACGAAATCGTACCCGCTTTCTCCGCCACGACACAGATTCCGGAGTCAACCGCGGCTTTCTCCTCGATACCGGTTCCGACAGCCGGAGCCTCCGTGAAGAGAAGCGGAACCGCCTGACGCTGCATATTCGATCCCATCAGGGCACGGTTCGCGTCGTCGTTCTGCAGGAACGGAATCAGCGCGGTCGCGACCGAGAAGACCATCTTCGGGGAGACGTCCATATAGTCGATGAGGCTCCGCTCATACGCCTGCGTCTCATCTCTGAATCGGCCGGAAACATTGCGGTGGATGAAGTGATGATCCTCATCGAGCGGCTCATTCGCCTGCGCGATATGATAATTATCCTCCTCGTCCGCCGTCATATAGACGACCTCGTCCGTGACGACCGGGTTCTGAGGATCGGTCTTGTCGATCTTGCGGTACGGCGCCTCGATAAATCCATACTTATTGATCCGCGCATAGGATGCCAGTGAGTTGATCAGACCGATGTTCGGTCCCTCAGGGGTCTCAATCGGGCACATTCTTCCGTAATGGGAGTAGTGGACGTCTCGAACCTCGAATCCTGCACGGTCTCTCGACAGACCGCCGGGGCCGAGAGCGGAAAGACGTCTCTTATGCGTCAGCTCGGACAGCGGGTTGTTCTGATCCATGAACTGGGACAGCTGGGAAGATCCGAAGAACTCCTTGACCGCCGCCGTGACCGGCTTGATATTGATCAGGGTCTGCGGCGAAACGGTGTCGAGATCCTGTGTCGTCATACGCTCGCGCACCACTCTCTCCAGTCTGGACAGACCGATGCGGTACTGATTCTGAAGGAGCTCTCCGACGCAGCGGATCCGGCGGTTGCCCAGATGATCAATGTCGTCCTGATTGCCGATATGATACTCCAGATGCATATTATAATTGATCGACGCAAAGATATCTTCCCTTGTAATATGCTTCGGGATCAGATCATGTACGCTCAGGCGGATCTGCTCTTTCAATTCTTCAGGATCGCTGTTCTCCGCGAGGATCTTCTCCAGAACCGGATAATAGACCTCCTCGGTGATTCCGAGTTCTTCCGGATCGCAGTCCACGAAGCGGCGAAGATCCACCATTAAATTGGAGAGAACCTTTACCGGCCGGTCCTGCCCCTCCACGGCGATCCAGACGTACGGAACACCGGCGTACTGGATATCATCCGCCAGCGCGCGGGTGACCTTCGTCCCCTGTTCCGCGAGAATCTCGCCGGTCGACGCATCGACTACATCCTCCGCGAGAATCTGTCCCGCGATGCGGTTTCGGAGTGCAAGCTTCTTATTAAATTTATACCGTCCGACCTTCGCAAGGTCATAGCGGCGCGGATCGAAGAACATCCCGTTGATCAGAGTCTCCGCGCTCTCGACAGCCGGCGGCTCGCCCGGACGGATCTTCTTGTAAAGCTCCACAAGGCCTTCCTGATACGTCGTGGACGGATCCTTTCCGAAGCTGGCGAGAATCTTCGGCTCTTCACCGAAGTAATCGATAATCTCCGCGTTCGAACCGAGACCCAGCGCACGGATCAGCTGTGTGATCGGAACCTTTCTGGTCCGGTCCACACGGACGTAAAAAATGTCATTGGAGTCCGTCTCGTACTCCAGCCACGCGCCCCGGTTCGGAATCACGGTGCAGGAATACAGCTCTTTTCCGATCTTATCGTGTGAAACCGCGTAATAAATACCCGGCGAGCGGACAAGCTGCGATACGATGATACGCTCCGCTCCATTGATCACAAAGGTGCCGGTCGCCGTCATGAGCGGAAGATCTCCCATGAAGATCTCATGCTCGCTGATCTCGTCCTTCTCACGGTTGTAGAGACGGACGCGGACCTTCAGCGGTGCAGAGTACGTAGCATCCCGCTGCTTGCATTCTTCGATGGAATACTTCTTATCCTCTTCATAGAGCTTGAAATCAACGAATTCCAGACTCAGCTTGCCGCCGTAGTCCTCGATCGGGGAGATGTCATCAAACGCTTCCTTCAGACCGTCTGAAAGAAACCACGCGTATGAATTTTTCTGAACCTCGATCAGATTCGGCATCTCCAGGACTTCATTCCGTCTCTGGTAGGTCATTCGTATATTTCTACCGCTCTTGACCGGTCGTACCCTGTTTTTCTCCATTGACGCTTCACACTCCTTGCGTATTATTTATAAGGTGAACAGTTTCCTATGGGTACTGATTATAAGCGCAACTCGCCATAATAGTGCATTTTCTAGAATAGCACAAAAGACATGACGTGTCAAAGAATTTTTCAGGTGTCCGGTCCGATTCAGACCGTCTTCCCGGATTTTTGATCCGCCATGCCCCTCACGAAGCACCTTATTCACTTTCATTTACACAGCAGGAACGCAGTACAGCGCACGTTTGCGCCGTACTGCGTTCCCTCGCGCAGAACCGCTGAGACGGTTCCGTAAAAGTCTGATTACTTAAGGGTAACTTTCGCGCCCTGCTCCTCAAGTTTTGCCTTGATGTCAT
Organism: uncultured Lachnospiraceae bacterium; assembly: GCA_902797025.1. GTDB lineage: Bacteria > Bacillota > Clostridia > Lachnospirales > Lachnospiraceae > CADBRN01. The sequence continues at coordinate 938 of CADBRN010000015.1, read as the reverse complement.
CAGCCTCTGCCTTCGCAGCAGCCTCTTTGACCATCTTCGGAGCGCCGTCTACAAGATCCTTGGCATCCTTCAGGCCAAGTCCGGTGATCTCACGGACAACCTTGATGACTTTGACTTTGTTCGGGCCAACCTCGGTCAGCTCAACGTCAAACTCCGTCTTCTCTTCCTCAGCAGCGCCGCCCTCGCCTGCGCCTGCAGCAGCAACTACAACACCTGCGGAAGCAGATACGCCGAACTCTTCCTCACATGCTTTTACAAGATCGTTCAGCTCAAGAACGGAAAGCTCTTTGATCGCAGCAATAAACTCTTCTGTGGTTAATTTTGCCATTTTATTTTCCTCCATTAATTATTTTTCAGTTCAGATAAGACAGAGCCAAAATTATTCTGCCGGTGCAGCTTCCTCTGCCGGCGCAGCCTCGCCGTCCTTCTCCGCGATCTGCTTGAGAACACGTGCGAAGTTTGCGATCGGCGACTGCATAGAACCAAGCAGTCTGGAAAGAAGAACCTCTCTGGACGGAATCTTGGACAGTGCCATCACTCCATCCGCGTCATAGTAATTGCCCTCGACAACTGCGGAAACCAGCTCGAGCTTCGGATTCTTCTTTCCGAACTCAGCGAGAAGTCTGGCCGGTGCAGTCGCGTCGTCTTTGGATACCGCAAGCGCGTTCGTTCCTTTCAGATCCTTGCACAGCTCTTCACAAGGTGTTCCCTGGAACGCGAAGTTCATCATCGTGTTCTTATATACCTTGTAAGCTACGCCATTCTCACGAAGGGTTTTACGAAGGGCGGTGTCCTGCTCTACTGTAAGTCCGCTGTAGTTTACAAGAACAACGGCGTCCGCGTTCTCGATCACTCCGGCGATCTCTTCAACGACAGGTTTTTTCTGCTCAACTTTTGCCATGAATCGGTGTACCTCCTATTTTATTTTTGTACCCGCT
>CADBRN010000014.1 GCA_902797025.1 uncultured Lachnospiraceae bacterium | reverse complement strand
TTCTAACAGCTTAAGCAACGAGAGGACTATACCCCCAGCTGGCTGTTGGGGAGTACAACCACTACACTTTTATATTAGGAGGAGGAGGCACAGTACGGAAGAGAAGCCTGCGTTGATTTCACAAACCCGGACTTTGTTTTACTGGCGCAGGCTATGCACTGTAAGGGCGTCCGGATCAACAGTCCGGATGAACTGATCCCGGCGATCGAAAACGGGTTTCTCGAAAGCGTACCCGTTATCATCGATCTTCCGGTTGATTATTCCGAGAACATGAAACTGACAGAAGCACTGCAAAATCTTCCACAGCCCGGATCATGTCAGTCTTCACATGGTAAATAATAAAACCATTGTGTACCAGACCGTGCGCGAGGTGTGCGGACAGGACGGCGGTTCCCCGCCGCCCTGCTCGATTTCAGTCAGGAGAGTTTCCAGATGTCCCGGTTGTATTCGGCGATGGTCCGGTCGGAGGAGAAGAAGCCGGCGTTTGCGATATTTACCGTCATCTTGCGTGTCCAGACGTCGCTGTCTCTGCACTCTTTGATCATCCGGCCTTTGACACTTGTATACTCATCAAAATCCGGGAAGGTCATAAACCAGTCCTTGCCGGTCAGCTCGTCGGAAAGACGGTTCAGATCCCGCTCCGTTCCTTCCGCACACATCTCCGGTCCGGTCAGGAAGTCAACCGCGGCCTTCAGATCCGCGTTATTCCTGTAGTAATCGGCCGCCTTATAATCGGCTTTTTCGTAATGTTCAATTACGGTGCTGCTGCTCATCCCGAACGTGTAGATGTTCTCTGGTCCGACTAGGTCTGCGATCTCAACATTTGCACCGTCCATCGTTCCGAGAGTGACTGCCCCGTTCAGCATGAATTTCATATTACTCGTTCCGGAGGCTTCTTTGGATGCGAGGGAGATCTGTTCGGAGATGTCCGTCGCCGGAATCAGATGCTCCGCAGCTGTGACGTTATAATTCTCCAGCATGACGACACGGAGATACGGGCGGACTTCCGGGGTGTTTTCGACGACCGAGGCAAAGGTAAGAATCGCGTGGATAATATCCTTTGCGATGATGTACGCCGGCGCCGCTTTTGCACCGAAAATGACGGTGACCGGACGCGACGGACGGTATCCGTCTTTTATTTTCTGATACATATGAATCGCCCAGAGGAGATTCAGCTGCTGCCGCTTGTATTCGTGCAGGCGTTTCGCCTGGACATCGAAGATGGAGTCCGGATCGACGCGGATCCCCTGTGTGCGGTACAGCCAGTCTGCGAACTGCTCTTTCTTTCTGATCTTGATTTTTCGGAGATCAGAGAGAAATGCCGGATCGCCGGCACAGGGCAGAAGTCTTTCCAGTTCGTCTGCATTCCGGATCCAGTCCGTGCCGATGCGGCTTTCGATCAGTCCGGTCAGCTCCGGGTTGCTCATGACGAGCCAGCGTCGGAACGTAATGCCGTTCGTTTTATTGTTGAACTTCGACGGGTAGAGATCGTAGAAGTTTTTCAGCTCGGAGTTTTTCAGAATTTCGGTGTGGAGCTTTGCAACTCCGTTCACGGAGTGACTGTAATGAATATCGATAAACGCCATATGTACACGGCGGTTTTCGTCGATGATCCGGACGGAGGGGTCGTCATACGTGCTTCTGACGCGGGCGTCGAGATTGCGTATGATCGGCATCAGGTGCGGGACGGCTTTTTCCAGATAGGATTCCGGCCAGGTCTCCAGCGCCTCGGCGAGGATCGTGTGATTCGTGTAGGCACAGACGTTCTGAACGATGCCGACCGCCTCAGATTCGTCGATGCCGCGTTCGATGAGGAGGCGGATCAGCTCCGGGATAATCATCGTCGGATGCGTATCATTGATCTGGATCGCAGCGTAGTCCGCGAGATCGTGGAGATTGCTCCCGCGCTCACAGCACTCGGAGAGAATCAGCTGAGCCGCGTTTGATACCATAAAATACTCCTGATAGACGCGGAGCAGGCGGCCGTCGTCATCGCTGTCATCCGGATAGAGGAAAAGCGTCAGATTTTTTTCGATTTCCTTTTTATTGAAATGAATTTTATTGTGGATCATCCGTTCGTCGACGGTATCTGCGTCAAACAGGCGGAGACGGCCGCATTTGCTTCCGTAGCCGGTCACATCCATCTCATACATGGTCGAAGTGACGCAGAAATCGCCGAACGGAACCGTGAAATGACGCCCGGTGCGGCGCATCCAGTTTTCCTGCCCCCAGTGCATCCAGTAGTCCGGAGATTCGAACTGATGATGATCTTCGAAGGACTGACGGAAAAGGCCGCAGTGGTAGGCAAGTCCGATGCCGTCCGCCGGGAGGCCGAGGGTCGCCAGACTGTCGATGAAGCAGGCAGCGAGTCGGCCGAGGCCGCCGTTTCCGAGGGAGGGCTCACTCTCAAACTCCTCGAGCCGGGATAAATCTTTTCCTGCCGCAGCCAGTTCTTTTTTGACGTCATCGTAGATACCGAGGTTGATCAGATTGTTTGACAGAAGCTTTCCGATCAGAAATTCGGCCGAGATATAATAGAGCTTCTTATTTCCTTCATTATATCCGGTCTTTCCCGCATAGCTGCTGATGAGATTCAGAATCGCATTGTAAAGTTCAAGATCCGTGCATGACGCGAGATCCTTTCCTGTGAATGCTTTTACAGATACGGGGCTGTCGGTTGTGGTGCTCATAGTTCCTCCCTTCCGCCCGGCCGGGCGTGTTATCAGCTGATGTCGGGGTTCTGGTACCAATTGCTGGATTGGAATTCCCGACAGATGGATCGATACCCTTCAGGTTGTATAATAGATGCACACGAACGGTAATTCTTGCATTAAATGTGTAAATAATAGTACAATCCTTGCATAAGGAGGCAGGCGGTATGGATCTGGAACGATATATTCAGTACCACGAGAAGAAGCAGCACGGCCGGCCCGGATTTTCTTACAATACGTATCTCTGTACGATCCCTCAGGATTTTGAGCGGGTTGATCTTCACTGGCACAGCGAGATGGAGATCATTTATGTGAAAAAGGGAAATGGTTCTGTGACAGTTGGAGCGGAGACGTATGATGTGATGCCGGGGTGTATCATTCCGGTGCTTCCGAGTGAACTGCACGCGATCGACGGACGGAAGGGTGTCCGCATGGAGTATGAAAACATCATCTTCAATCTCTCGATTCTCGACAGCAGGGATGAGGATGACTGGTGCCATAAAAATGTGATCGAGGCGCTGAACCGCGGTACCTTTCATTTTCCAAGACCGATCCGTCCCGGTACCTCTTTTCATGAGAAGGCATCCGCCGCGCTGGATGCGGCGGACCGCGCATGCATGGCCCCGTCCGACGGATATCAGTTGGAAATCAAAGCGTGCCTTTTCCGCTTTTTTCTGTCGCTTTATCAAAACCGGTCCGGAATGATACCCGGGAAAAAGATTCATGAGGAAACGCTGAAAGCGGTTCTGTCATTTGTCCGGGATCATTATTCCGAAAAGATCGAAGTGGAAGATGCGGCGCGTGTTTCAGGCTACTCTGCCGCGCATTTTATGCGGTTATTCAAACAGGAGACGGGAAGATCCTTCGGCCGCTATCTCCTGGAGTACAGGCTTCGGTCCGCCTCGTATCTTCTGAAGGAAACGAACGATCCGGTTAGCGTGATTGCGGAGCGGTGCGGCTTTGAAAATCTGTCTTATTTTATCCGTCAATTTCACCGTTTCTACGGCGCGTCGCCGGGAAGGTATCGAAACCATACATCGGACGGCTGATCTGTTGTTATATTCCACAAAATATTGCCGTGCAATTTGAACACATTATTCAAAGTTACAAAAAACTCTTGCAAAACCGCAGGGGTGTGCTATTCTGAAATCAAGAAATGGAAACGTTAACGGAAACGTTTCAAACATGCAGAGAAAACGCAAAACGAAACGCGAAAGACGTTTTCAGAACCATGCAGTTTCAAAACCAAACCAAGTGGTATTTCAGGCAGGAGGAAAATAGTATGAAGTCAAGAAAAGCAATGGTACTGGCTCTGACAGCATCGATGGCGGCGTCGCTGGCAGCCGGCTGCGGCAGCTCCGGCGGAGGAAAATCCGCATCATCTGCGTCAAATGCAGCGTCCACGTCCGGCAGTGCATCCGGATCCGGCAAGGTTTATTATCTGAATTTTAAACCGGAGGCGGATGAGTACTGGCAGGAGCTGGCCAAGGAATACACAGATGAGACAGGCGTCAAGGTCACAGTTCTGACGGCGGCGTCCGGCGAGTATGAATCGACGCTGAAATCCGAGATGGCGAAGAGTGAGGCGCCGACCCTGTTTCAGGTAAACGGACCGGTCGGACTCGCTTCCTGGAAAGACTACTGCTACGACCTGTCCGGATCGGACATCGAGGGACAGCTCACGGATAAAGCATATGAGCTCAAGGATGGCGATAAGGTAGCCGGAATCGCTTACGTCACAGAGGCATACGGCCTGATCACGAACAAGGCACTTCTCGAGAAGGCCGGATATTCCAGCGATGACATCAAGAGCTTTGATGATCTCAAGAAGGTTGCGGAGGATATCACCGCACGCAAGAGTGAGCTCGGATTTTCCGCATTTACCTCCGCGGGAATGGATTCATCCAGTGACTGGAGATTCAAGACGCATCTCGCAAACCTGCCGATCTATTACGAGTATAAGGCGGACGGCGTGGATGACAAGGATGAGCTGAAGGGCACCTATCTCCAGAATTATCGCGACATCTGGGATCTTTATATCAACAACTCCACGACGGATCCGTCGCAGCTCTCCACAGCGACCGGAGATCAGGCGGAGTCCGAATTTGTCAATCAGGAAGCCGTCTTCTTCCAGAACGGAACGTGGGAGTACGATAAGGTGAAGGCGATCGGAGACGACAATCTTGACTTCCTGCCGATCTATTTCGGCGTCGACGACGCAAATGAAGGTCTCTGCATGGGTACAGAGAATTACTGGTGTGTAAACAGCAAGGCATCTGAGGAAGATATCAAGGCGACGCTTGATTTCATGAACTGGTGCGTGACATCCGACAAGGGTGTTGAGGCGATGACTTCCAGCGACAAGATGGGGTTCAACATTCCGTTCAAGTCGAATCCGGAATCTCAGAATACACTGTTTAAACTCGCGAACGCGAACAAGGGAACACCGGTTTCCTGGAACTTCTCCACGATGCCCTCTGAGGAGTGGAAAAATACACTCGGTCAGGCACTCACCGTGTATGCGGCAGATCAGACGGACGGAAACTGGGATCTCGTTAAGCAGGCATTTGTAGACAACTGGAAGACTGAGAAAGAACTTGCGGCATCCGCTTCATAACGGCGCAATTTTAGACTTCCACTGAGCTGAGATCCGACGCGGTGCGGTCAGATGGGAGCAAGGAGGCATTGAATTATGCGGGCGATTAAAAAATACTGGCCGATTTTCCTGATTCCGACGATGGCCGCATTTGCGATCGGATTTGTGATTCCTTTTATCCTCGGAATTTATCTTTCCTTCACGAAGTTCACGACGGTTACCGATGCGAAATGGGTCGGGATCAAAAACTATGCGACGGCGTTCAAAGACTCGACTTTCACACACTCATTCTGGTTCACGGCGGCATTTGCCGTCGTGACCCTGATCCTGATCAATGTGATTGCATTCGCACTGGCGATGGCACTCACAAAGAAGAGGAGAGGAACGAACGTATTCCGGACGGTTTTCTTTATGCCGAATCTGATCGGGGGCATCGTGCTCGGTTATATCTGGCAGCTGATTTTCTCCGGAATACTCGTTCACTTTAACACGGCGCTGAATCTGAATGCGAAACTCGGTTTCTGGGGACTGGTCATTCTTGTCTGCTGGCAGCAGATCGGATATATGATGATCATCTATATCGCGGGATTCCAGTCGATACCGGGCGATGTCCTGGAGGCAGCCGAGATCGACGGAGCGAACGCAAGGCAGACGCTCTTCAAGGTCACGATCCCGATGATGATGCCGAGCATCACGATCTGCACCTTCCTGACGATCACAAACGGATTCAAGCTGTTTGATCAGAACCTTGCTCTCACAGCCGGAGCTCCGATGAAACAGACCGAGATGATGGCTCTGAATATTTATAACACATTCTATGGACGCACCGGATTTGAGGGCGTCGGACAGGCAAAAGCGGTGATCTTCTTCCTGCTCGTCGTAGCGATCGCGGCGCTGCAGCAGAAACTTACCAGATCGAAGGAGGTGCAGCAGTAATGGAAAATAAGGGAAAATGGTATGGCACCACGGTTCTCACATTTCTCTGTATCTTCTGGATCTTTCCGGTATTCTGTGTCCTTTGGAATTCCTTTAAGAATAAAACGGCGATCAATCTGCAGCCATTCTCTCTTCCGGGCGGGAAAACGTTTGTCGGAATGGAGAACTACGCGCAGGCGATCGGAAAATACGGGCTGCTCAAGTCGGTCGGATGGACCGTATTTATCACCGTATTTTCGGTTGCGGCGATTTTGATCTTTTGCAGTATGTGCGGATGGTTTATCACCCGGGTCCGCACGAAATGGACAAAAGTGATCTATGCGCTCTGCATTTTCTCGATGGTCGTTCCGTTCCAGATGGTGATGTTTACCCTGTCTCTTGTGACGAACAAGCTTCATCTGACGACGCCCTGGGGCTTGATCGTCGTATATCTGGGATTCGGCGCCGGACTTGCGGTGTTTATGTTCACCGGGTTCGTCCGTTCGATCCCGATCGAAATCGAGGAAGCGGCGCTGATCGACGGATGTACGCCGGTGCAGACATTTTTCAAGGTGGTGCTGCCGATCATGAAACCGACGTATATCTCGGTCGGAATTCTTGAGACGATGTGGATCTGGAATGATTTCCTGCTTCCGTACCTGGTGTTGGATATCAAGAAATACAAGACGATTTCGATCATCATCCAGTACATGAAAGGAAGCTACGGGTCCGTCGATATGGGCGCGATCATGGCGGCGCTGATCCTTGCGGTCATTCCGGTTGTCGTCTTCTATCTGAGCTGTCAGAAGTATATCATCAAGGGTGTTGCCGCCGGTGCAGTAAAGGGCTGACCGGATGGAACAATCCCGAAAAAGGAGGATCTGTTTATGAAGCGAAGCGGTGGAATTCTGATGCCGATCAGCTCGCTCCCGTCTCCGTACGGGATCGGAACACTGGGAGAAGATGCCAGAAGTTTTATCCGGTTCCTGAAAGAAGCGGGGCAGAGCTTCTGGCAGATCCTCCCGACCGGACCCACCGGATATGGTGATTCACCGTATCAGTCGTTCTCTTCATTTGCCGGAAATCCTTATCTGATCGATTTTGATGATCTTTGCCGGCATGGTCTTCTTAAAACTGAGGAATACAACAAGATCGACTGGGGGAAGGATCCGGAGAAGGTTGATTATTACCGGATCAGTCAGGAACGCCGGAAGGTTCTGAAAAAGGCGGTGGATCGTCTGATTGCCGATCCGCCGGGGGATTACGGGGCGTTTCTGGAGAAGAACCGTTACTGGCTTCCGGACTATTCGCTGTTTATGGCAGAGAAGAATGATCACGGCGGCGGAGCGTTTTCCGGTTGGAATAAGGCGATACGGCTTCACGATCCGGAGACGGTGCGGTCCGAGAGAAAGAGACTTTCGGAGGAGATCTGTTATCATGAGGGAGTTCAATATCTGTTCCGCATCCAGTGGGATGCGCTGCGGGAATTCGCTCATCAGAACGGAATCCGTCTGATCGGGGATGTTCCGATCTATGTATCGCCGGATTCAAGTGATCTCTGGGGACATCCGGAATTGTTTCAGCTGTCAGGTGACGGATCGATGAACGAAGTTGCCGGATGTCCGCCGGATAAATTCAGCGCGTCCGGTCAGCTCTGGGGCAATCCCCTGTATGACTGGGACAGGATGAAGCGTGACGGGTATGACTGGTGGACGAGGCGGATCGCGCACCAGTTCACGATTGTTGACATCCTTCGCATCGATCATTTCCGCGGATTTGAGTCGTACTATGCGATTCCCGGAGATTCGGCCGACGCGCGTGTCGGCCGATGGAGAAAGGGTCCCGGCATCGGGTTCTTCCGGACCATTGAGAAAAAACTCGGACATCTCAATATTATCGCGGAGGATCTCGGGTATCTGACGCCGGATGTTGCGGAACTCGTCCGTAATACCGGATATCCGGGAATGAAGGTACTTCTTTTTGCTTTTGATACCAGGGATACCGGATATGGATATCTTCCGCACAGTTATCCGCACA
>CADBRN010000013.1 GCA_902797025.1 uncultured Lachnospiraceae bacterium | reverse complement strand
CGCAAGAGATGCAGGAGCAGAAGTTGAGTATATTGATTTATACGATCTGACTTTTACCGGATGCAGGGGCTGCATGCTCTGCAAGCGCAAGGGCGTAGAAAGATGTCATTGCTATTGGAAAGATGACTTAACCCCCATCATTGATAAAATATTTGGCGCGGATGTGCTTCTGATCGGTACGGCAATTTATCTTGGGAGACCCACGAGCCGTTATTTCGAATTGTTAGAGCGCCTGCATTTCTGTTCCCTGTCCTATGACGATTACAGCAATTACTTTAAGGGAAAAGTAAATGTAGGGTTGTTTGTCAGCATGAATGCTACAAAAGAGTTCTATGACCGTTTATATAGAGCAAGATTCGAGGAATATGCAAAAGAATTGGAAATGCTGGGAGGCAAGGTGATTCTTTATCCGTGCTATGATACTTTGCAGGTATCGGATTATTCGAAGTTCAATATGGCCAGCTTTGATGAAAGCAAAAAGAGATTAGCACACGAGAAGAATTTTCCTAAGGATCTGGAGAATGCCTGTCGGATAGGGCAGGAACTATGTAAATCCTGTACTGTCACAGATTATCGAAGCAACAATCTCTGATAAAACTGTGAGTCGAAATCAGAAGAACATGAGAAATGGATTGATTGCAGGCCGACTGCAGTAATATGATTTGTGTGGATAAGGATGGGTGTTTGTGTAAGCTTCTCCAAAACCTGATTTGTAACATACTATCAAAAAGAAAAGTATACATGAATGACCCGGTCGTAAATATTAAACCCTTTGCCTATACCATTGGCATGATCAACGGGAAATGGAAGATGCACATCCTGTTCTGGTTATGGAAAAAAGAAGTGATGCGCTACGGGGAATTAAAGCGAAGTCTTGGTAAGGTCACGCATAAAATGCTGAGAAAATCAGAACCGATCGGCGCTGCTATGAAAATGGCACTTCAGTATAAGAAAACGGGAAAGGGGATCAGGCCATGGCCCTATATGCAATCGGAGATCTGCATCTCCATTATCAATCAGAATTGAAAGCACCCGGACAGCTGCGGGACCGGGTCTGGAAGAATCACGAGGAGAAGTTCCGGAAGAATTGTGATAAGATGATTTCGGAAGAAGATACTCTGGTGCTGGTCGGCGATCACAGCTGGGGAAAGAATCTTGCGGAGTGTGAACCGGATCTGCAATATATCTGCGATCTGCCCGGCCGGAAGATCCTGACCCGCGGAAACCACGATATGTTCTGGGACGCCAGGAAGACGAAGCACTTGAACGGGCTGTACCGGCCCCGTCTCACCTTTCTGCAGAACAGCTGCGAAAGCTATAAAGACTATGCGATTGTCGGCACAAAGGGATATACCTTTGAAGGCCCGTTCTGGCTGGATCGGCGCGGAAGGATCGTGGACTGGGACGAAAAAGAAGAAGAGCACGCCAGAAAACTGGTGGAACGGGAGCTACAGCGCCTGCGGACTTCCTTTGAGCTGGCCCGGGCGGACGGCTACCGGAAATACATCATGTTTCTGCATTATCCGCCGACGAATGTCCTGGAGGAACGAAGCGGCTTTACCGATATGGCGGAGGAGTATGGCGCGGAAAAGGTGATTTATGCTCATTGCCATGGGGAGAGCAGGTTTCATGACAGCATTCAGGGGGAATTCCGGGGGAGGCAGTATTATCTGGCATCCGGGGATTTTCTGCGGTGGAAGCCCCTGAAAATACTGGATTAGATTACACGGTTACATTCAAAAGACAGGTTCCGCAGACAGAAAGAGAGGTTGGAAAACATGGAATTTACAGGAAAGAAATCGGTCATTACTCCGGAAGGAGTCTTTATCATCGGGACGTATGATGAAAACGGGGTTCCGAATGCCATGAATGCGGCATGGGGACAGCAGAGCGATTACGGGGAAATCACTCTGTTTCTCGGAAAGCATAAGACGACGGAAAATATCAAAAAAACAGGCGCTTTTACGGTTGCGATGGCGACGAAGGATACCGTCGTTATCTCTGATTACTTCGGCGTGGAGACCGGAAATAAGGTCAATAAAATTGAAAAGGCGGGTGTTCATGTGCACAAATCCGCTCATGTCAATGCTCCGGTCATTGAAGAGTATCCGCTGACGCTGGAATGTGAGGTCAAGTCATGGGACGACGAGACCGGGATCCTCGTCGGGACGATCGTAAGTTCACAGGCGGACGACAGCATTCTTACGGATGGAAAAGTTGATCTGGATAAGATGCAGCCGATCATGTTTGACGTGAGTACCTGCACCTACAGAAGCATCGGTCCGGTCGTGGGCAGGGCGTTTCATGACGGTCTGAAGCTGAAATAAGATGTTCCGGTGAGACGCCCTGATCGGCATGGATGTTGATCAGGGCGTCGCGCCGGAGTCTGAATCGTAGTTGTCAAGAAAACTGTGGCGGTTTCCGTCGTGATCTTTGTATCCGAGGACGGCGTTCATGCAGATGTTCTCCATGCTGCGGAAAATGTTCCCTTCGACGGAAGGGGTCGTTTTCTTCAGCCGGGCGATCAGCCGCTTTGCCTCCAGACGTTTAGAGCCGGTTCCTCCGTGCCCGTCGACGGAGCACGTGTCTGTGAAATGGCAGGCGCAGCGGATAAACTGCAGTCCGTTGGCATCTCGCCACGCCTTGATGTCATCCTCGCGGATCAGGTAAAGAGGGCGAATCAGCTCCATCCCCTCGAAGTTCGTACTGTGGAGTTTCGGCATCATCGTCTGAGTCTGTCCGCTGTAAAGAATGCTCATCAGGGTTGTCTCGATCACATCGTCATAGTGGTGTCCGAGCGCGATTTTATTACAGCCGAGATCCTTTGCCTGACGGTACAGATAACCCCGGCGCATTCTGGCGCAGATATAGCAGGGAGATTTGGGAATGTTATCGACCGCGTCAAAGATTTTGGTGCGGAACATGGTGAGCGGGATTCCGAGCAGACTGGAATTCCCCTGAATCATTCCCAGAGTCGTTTCGCTGTAGCCGGGATCCATGCAGAGATAGACCACCTCAAACGGAATCTTGTTCCGCCGTTTCAGCTCCTTAAAAAGCATTGCCATCAGCATAGAATCCTTGCCGCCGGAGATGCATACGGCAATCTTATCATTCGGCTGGATCAGCTGATAATCTGTAATGGCTTTGACAAAACGGCCCATAATATCGTGCCGGAATTTTTTTCGGAGACTTTTTTCAATTTCCGCACGCCGCTCGGTATTTGCGGATTCTGATTTCATGGCGCGTACGAGCCAGCTCCCGTAGCCGCCCTCCAGCTGATAGGCGTCATAGCCTTCTGACAGCAGCTCCTCTGCGGGGGTCTTGCTCAATACGCCGAACATGCAGTAGAGGACAATTTTTTTATCCTCGGGAAGTTCGCAGTCGCCGTCGAGCAGATTCTTCAGCGGAATGCGGATGGAACCCGGAATATTGCCGAGACGGTGGGCATTCTCGTCCCGAATATCCACCAAAATATAATCTTCTGCGCGCCAGCTCTCCAGCTCGGCTGCGGTAACGGTCTGTACACTCATTTGTCTGATTCTCCGTTCGATATTTTATGATTTTCTGCGGAAGGACTTCATCCGGTAAAACGGGTTTATTATATTCCGACCGGACGAAAAATTCAATCGCAGCCCGCCGGCTTTCTGCAGTCAGAATAAAATACCGAGCAGAATACACAGCTGGGTGATCCCGTTTGTTAATTGCTCGTTCCAGTTTGCTTTTGCGTCCCTGCCGTCCAGATGACGGGCAAGATGGCAAAGCCGCAGGATTCCTGCTGCTCCCGCAAGAAAGAAGAGAAGGGAAGGCAGGGAGATCATGTGCCGCAGAATGGCGGCGGCGGACCAACGTTCGCGGTCCGCAAAGAGTGACAGAAGGATCAGGAGAAAGCCTGAAGGCATCAGAAACCGCATCTGCCGGTTTAAAAGAGAAACGTCTTTTCCGGCCAGAGCGATGACAAATTTCCAGCCGGCTTTCATCGCTCCGGCCAGGATTACCAGAAAAATCCCGGTGCGGAAGAAAATACTGGCAAACCGGACGGCCAGAACGGAGGAGCTGATGCTGAAGAAGAGGATAGGGAGACAGTCCGCCAGTGCCATCGCGAGGCTGAAGCCTTCCGGTGGGGCGGCGTTTTCGGCGCGTTTCAGGCGCTGCGTTTTATCGTGGATTTGTTTCATGGAATACCTTTTCTTCGGGGGACACTTCTGAAGTGTGTTTTCTTTTTGCTTATGCGACCAGCCATTTGTGTTTTTTTACGGAATAGATCGGGAGAAACGGAATCATAATCGGCGTTGTCGATTTATAGTTCTGATAGTCCGGATCGTTGCCATAGTTTTTGTCCTGCCGGATTTCCAGCCGGCGCGCGCCCCCGAACATCACATAGATGATTCCGGCATAGCCGCAGATGGAGCAGATCCATTCGGCGGCGGTGTGAAAAACGGTCACTCCGGAAAGAAAGACGCCGGTCCAGAATACCATCTCGCCGAAGTAATTCGGACAGCGTACGATGCGGAACAGACCAGTATCCACAAACCGTCCCGGATTTTTTTTCTTTGCGCGGTTTTTCTGCAGGTCGGCAGCCGTCTCCAGCATCAGACCGGTCAGAGAGAGCAATAATCCCACGATGCAGAACGCGTCGGTTCCCTTCCGGTCCGCAAGACGGAATAAAACCGGGGAAGTCTGCAGAACGTACAGAAGGGCGGCAGATACCCAGATTCCCGTTTTTGCCGCGAAGGAGACGCTTTTGTCGGACTTTACTTCCCCCTTCATACGGCGGGCGTAGGCGGTTTTCAGGTCGCGGTACGCAAGATAACCGGACAGACGGCATCCGTAGACGATCAGAAGGACGCACTGGAGAACGGTTCCGACCGAAAGGCTGTTCCGGAACAGAACCAGAAGACCGGCTCCGATCAGGGCGACGGCAGCCCCGTAACCCAGAGAAATAAACCACACGTATTTGCGGAAACCGCAGGCACTGGCGAGCAGAGCCAGAATCAGAAGAATCAAAAACGCTTTCATACGAATCCCCCGAAATATCCTTGACAATGTATTTGAACTTGAAGCATAGTTAATGATAGCGACAGATGTCGTTATAATCAACCGGTTTTATCCGGAATGTCGGAAATTGCAACATATAAAAGGTGGTGTCGCTTTCTTTGAGGAGAAAAGATCTGGATCACAGTCTGATACGGGGTTATATCGCCGAGGCGTTTCTGCAGCTTTTGCAGACGAAGGAATATTCGGATATTTCTGTAAGCGAGATTGCAGAGCGGGCGGGGGTGCACCGCGCGACCTTTTACCGCCATTTTGGCTCAAAGGAAGAAGTTCTGCGCGGCTGTCTCTCCCGGATGCTCCGGGAGGCAGAGGGAGACAGAACATTGCTTCCGTCAGATTTTGCATCCTTTATCCGGCCGGTTTTTCAGGCGTTTTACGACAACAGGGAGCGGATGCTTCTGCTGAACCGCGCGGGACTTTCCGTTCAGCTTCTGGATGTCCTGAAAGAATATTTTCAGTTCGACAAGATTCCGGCGGACTGTGACAATACGGAACAATATCGGATTGCGTACCGCATCGGCGGAATTTATTCCTGCCTGCTGCTATGGTTTTCGCATGAAATGAGGGAAACGCCGGAAGAAATGACAAGAATCGCGGCGTCTTTGTGAGAAAGGAAGGGGAATCTTATGAAAACGAAAAATGATCTGCTGCGGGCTCTTCGGAGCATCGACCGACGGGGATATCCGGCTTACAAATCGCTGAAGGGAAGTTATGATTTTGGGGATTATGTGCTGCATATTGTTCATGTGCAGGGGGATCCTTTTGCATCGCCTTCGGATCTGGCGGTCACGGTGAAGGCGCAGGACGCGCGCTGGCCGGAGTCGGCCTGCGGAAGATATGAGACGCGGGTCGCTCTGCAGGACATGATATTGAGGAGATTCAGCCTGCGGCTTTGCAGGGTATCCGGAAAAGCCGGCGGGTCAGGAAAAAGCGGGAATCTGAGTGCCAGCAGGCCGGGGCAGGAGATTCTGGACCGGAGCGCCTGCCAGCTGGGGAGAGCGGGAGATGTGACGCTCCGCTTTTATGCGGGATTCCCTGCGGCCGGCCGGACGGTGCTGGCGGGGGAACTGGAAAAGATGCTGTTTCAATATCTTCCGGAGATTGTACCGGAATCAGCATATGCGGGTGCATGGAAGAAGGAGACGGTCCGGGGTGTCCTGGATCTGGCGGAGGATCAGGCGTTTCTCCGCAGCGAGCTGGAGAAGCGGTCCCTCTGCGCGTTTGTCGCCGACGGCGCGGTTCTGCCGAGGGAAAGCGGAATTTCGCAGAGACCTTTGAGAGATGCGCGGCCCTTCCGTTCTCCGGAGGAGGACCGGATCACACTGGAGCTTCCCCATCACGGGACGATCAGCGGGATGGCCGTAAAACGGGGAATCACGCTGATCATCGGAGGAGGATACCACGGAAAATCCACGCTTCTGAAGGCACTGGAGCGCGGCGTCTACAACCATATTGCAGGAGACGGGAGAGAATACGTCGTGACCGATGACACTGCCGTCAAGATCCGGGCGGAGGATGGGCGCTGTGTCAATGGTGATGACATCTCATGGTTCATCAACCGCCTCCCGAATAAAAAGGATACGACAGCCTTTTTTACCGAAAATGCCAGCGGAAGCACCTCCCAGGCCGCCGCCGTGGTGGAGGCTGTGGAGTGCGGATCGAAGACCCTGTTGATGGACGAGGATACCTGTGCGACGAATTTTATGGTGAGAGATGATCTGATGCAGAAAATCGTCTCGGAAGATGAGGAGCCGATCACCCCGTTTTCGTCCAGGATGCGAGCGCTCTATGAGAAGGCCGGGATCAGCACGATACTGGTAGCGGGAAGTTCCGGCGCATTCTTTGGCCGGGCGGATACGATCATCCAGATGGACCGCTACGAGCCGAAGGATGTGACGGATCGGGTTCGCAAACTCGTTCCGTTTCAATATGAGGAAGCCGGCGGTTCCGCTCTGACCGGTCCGGATCAGAGCAGCCGCGCCCCGCGTCCGGGAAATGATTTTAAGGAACAGCGGGGTCGCGTTAAGCATAAGAATCTGGGTACGGAAGGCTTCCTGATCGGACACGGGGAAACCGATCTGCGGCTGGTGGAACAGCTGGCCGACAGGGAGCAGAGCGAGTGCCTTGCCCGGACATTTCTGCGGATGGCCAAAAGTGAAATGGATGGAAGAAAAAATGTAGCCTCACTTGTGCGCGGCTGGGAAGAGGCCTTCCGGAAAGAAGGGTTCGGAATGTACGGAGAAGACGGACGGATCTCCGGAAATATGGCAAAGCCAAGAAAAGAGGAATTGGCGGCTGCCCTTAACCGGTGCAGAGGACTGGTGTGGAGATAAAGCTGCCGGTGTCCGTCCGAAATTCGGATGACATGGGCGGCAGCTGGGAGATTGGTATGCTTCAGATCAAAGATATTTGCAAACAATATAAAACCGGCGATTTTATTCAGAAAGCGCTGGACGGGGTAAGCCTCAGTTTCCGGGATCATGAATTTGTTTCCATCCTCGGACCGTCCGGATCCGGCAAGACGACACTTCTGAATATCATCGGAGGTCTCGATCATTATGATTCCGGCGATCTGGTGATCAATGGGGTTTCGACGCGCCGTTACCGTGACAGGGACTGGGACGCTTACCGGAATCATGCCGTCGGCTTTGTATTTCAGAGTTATAACCTGATCATGCATCAGACGGTTCGTTCCAATGTCGAGCTGGCATTAACCATATCCGGGATTACCGGCGCGAAAAGAAGAAGACTGGCAGAAGAAGCGCTGCGGAAAGTCGGACTTGAAAAGCATATGGACAAAAAACCGGATCAGCTCTCCGGCGGCCAGATGCAGCGGGTGGCCATTGCAAGAGCACTGGTCAATAATCCGGATATTATTCTGGCAGATGAGCCGACGGGCGCACTGGACAGCGAGACCAGCGTCCAGGTGATGGAGATTCTGAAAGAAATTTCCGGGGATCATCTCGTCATCATGGTGACGCACAATCCGGAACTTGCCCGTCAGTATGCAAGCCGGACCGTGACCATCCGCGACGGGAAGATTCTGTCCGATACGGATCCGTTTGATCCGGAAATACCGGAAGACGGAACGCAGCCGCCCCGGAAGAAAGCCGGAAGGACCGGGATGTCGTTTCTTACCGCGCTTTCCCTGAGTCTGAGCAATCTGAGGACCAAGAAAGCGCGGACACTGATCGTGGCGATCGCCGGTTCCATCGGCATTATCGGCATATCGCTGGTGCTGGCTCTGTCCAATGGAGTCAACAGCTATATTTCTGCGCAGGAGACCGCCGCACTTTCCCAGTATCCGCTTGAGATCGACCGGACAGGGTTTGATATGGCCGGACTGATGGGAAATTCCTCCGGTACATCCGGTATGACGGACGCACAGGAGAGCGGAACAGACACGGAAAAAGACAAGGGGAAAGATGGCGGAAAGGGAACGATTGCGGTCCGAAGCCTGATGCAGGGATTGTTGTCCAAGGTGAATACCAATGATCTGACATCCTTTAAGAAGTGGCTGGATCAGGACGGAACGGTCCGTGACGAAAGCGATGCGATTGAGTATCTTTATGATGTGACGCCCCGGATTTACCGGGAGAAGGACGGGAATCCGACACAGGTAAGCCCGGTCAATCTTCTGGAAGGACTGGATCTGGGGAACTCCCAGATGAGCTCCATGATGGGGAGCGCCATGAACATGGATGTCTTTTTTATGCTGCCGGAAAGCCGGAAGATTTTAAATGACCGGTATTCTCTGGAAGCAGGGAACTGGCCGGAGAGCGCGGATGAAATCATACTGGTTCTTTCCAATGACGGCCGTGTGAATGACAGTATGTTGTACGCACTCGGGATGAAGGATCGGAACGAACTGAGCCGCCTGGTGAAGGAAAAAAGTGAACAGAAAGATAATACCGGCGTCATGGACAGCGACGGAAAAACGTACACATACGACGATTTTCTCGGCATGCAGTTTCAGACGGTCAGCAAATCTTCGCTGTATGAGCGGGATGATGAGAGCGGGATCTGGATCGACAGATCGGATGATACGGATTTTGTGCGGAATGCGCTGAAGGATGGAATTACTCTCACAGTTTCCGGCATCGTCCGTCAGAAGGAGGACAATTCATCTGCCATGCGGGATTCCGGTTTTGCCTACACGCAGGGACTTTTGACCGATCTGATGAAGCAGGCTTCAGATAGCGGGATTGTAAAGGAACAGATGAACCGGACGGATATCAATGTTCTCACCGGCCACACTTTTGCGGAAGATAACGATCCGAATCAGCTGGATCTGGGAAGCCTGATCACCGTCGATCAGGATGCGGTGAAGAGTATGTTGTCCTCCGCGGGACTTCAGGCAGGAACGCTGAATCTGGATTCCTCCGCGCTGGCGGATGCGTTTGCGGGAATCAGTCCGGACAGTCCGGATTTTTCAAAGGGACTGGATCTGTCCGCTCTTCAGGGGAAGCTGCCCCGGATCGGAGCGGATCAGCTCTCCGGACTTCTGGACGGCGTGATCCGCAGTGTTCCGCAGGAAGAAATGCAGAGACAGTTTTCTTCTGTCCTGGAGCACTATATGGTTTATGCCGCCTCGAATCCGTCTACGGATTACTCCGGCTTGCAGAATGCCGTGCTGAACTATCTTTCGTCGCCGGAAACGGCGGAGACCGTCCGGGATTTCCTGAACCGGAAGATCACGGCGCAAGGAGAGGGACTGTTTACGAGAGAGGATGTTGTCCGGATGACCGCGGAGGTGATGGGGGATTTCCCCGGGTATCTCCAGCAACGCCTGTCGCAGGATGCGGACGCGAAGACCGATCCGGGAACCATGGCGCAGATTTTGCAGGATTATATGCAGGAGGCATCCACGCAGGCAAAAATCGACCAGGTGCTTACGGAGCTCTCATCCAGAATGCAGAGTCTCTCCCTGACCCGGGATGATATCCGGAGTCTTCTGGAACAGCTTGTTTCCGGTTACTCCTCCTATGCGGAGGCGAACGCGCTGCCGGATCCGGCTCTTTTTTCGCAGTCTTTTCAGGAATACCTGCAGAGCAGCCGGGGCAGGGAGGATCTGTCGCAGCTGATGAGCTCCGTTATTGATACCGGGAGGCTTCAGCAAAACCTCGGCAGTCTGGTTTCGGGCGGCCTTCAGCAGGTAACGGAGGCACTGACGGGGCAGATTCAGGACATGCTGAAGGCAGGGCTTCAGAACGCGGCGGGTCAGATACAGGATGCCCTGCAGCAGCAGCTGGGGCAGGCCATGTCCGGCATGGGAGACAATTTCACCGCGCTTACCGATCCGGATGCGCTTCGGAAAATGATCAAAATGAATCTGGCGCCGGATCAGATACGCAGCCTGTTGTCCGGTATGCTGACAGGAAATGGGACGAGTTACGAAGGGAATCTGACAAAATTCGGATATGCGTCGATGGAGGATCCTTCGGAGATCGACATCTATCCCAAAAATTTCCAGGCAAAGAACAAGATCAAAGACCGGATCGCATCCTACAATGATGATGTGAAAAAGGCGGGGCAGGAGGAAAAGGCGATTTCCTACACGGACATGATCTCCGCGATGATGTCCTCGGTGACGAATATCGTGGATACCGTGGGGGTCGTCATGATCGCGTTTATTTCGATTTCTCTGGTGGTTTCGTCGATCATGATCGGCGTGATCACCTATATCAGTGTGCTGGAACGCAGAAAAGAAATCGGTATTCTGAGGGCAATGGGAGCGTCTAAGAGAAATGTTGCGAATGTATTCAATGCCGAGACGTTTCTGACGGGACTGCTGTCCGGATCGATCGGTGTGCTGACCGCACTTCTGCTTACGATTCCGGTGAACCGGATCCTGCCGCGCTTTATCAACGGCGAGGATGTGAGGATTTTCCTTGCACCGAAGAGCGCGGTGATGATGATTCTGCTCAGCATCGGTCTTACCCTGCTCGCAGGTCTGATTCCGTCGACGCAGGCATCCAGAAATGATCCGGTGAAATCTCTGCGGTCGGAATAAATGGAGGGTCGATTATTCGGTTGACATGCAGGTAAAAAGGTGGTAAGGTCTTTACAACAAAAGCCTATTAATCATACGGAATAAATATGATATAAAAAGGAGGGCACGCTGTGCAGAATATCGGACCGCAGGATTTCATCGATATCGCCGCCGCTGTTCCGTACGTTCTGGATGAGGAATATCAGGGATACAATACGGCGCCGCTCACACCGGAGGAGATCGAGATCGGCGAAAAATTCAAGATGCCGGAAATAGCTGTCCGCCTGATCGACTTCTTTTTTACCGAGGAGGACCGCAGGTTTATCCTTTCCTTTGACGGGAATCCGGTTCCGTTTCAGTCGCTTGATCCGGACTATGCAGCGGACGCGTTCCGGCGGGGAGTCCTTTCCAGAGTCCGCAGGGAGGATACCCCGGAGGATCCGGACGATGCCTCGGATGCGGACTTCGACTACACGCTGAATAACTTTTACGGCATGCTGGATGTTCTGAGTGTCAGTGAGACCCGCCGCTATCATACCCTTCCGGCGGATCTGCGGAAGAAGCTGGACCGGTGGTATTTCAATGAATATGAAAAAAGTCTGGATCCGGATCCCGCAGTCCGGCCGACCAGCGATGTGATTATATCCCTGCAGGAGATGCTGGATTTCATTGACCGGGAGGAGAGACCGCTTTATCTGGCCCGCTGTGACTGCAAATGTCTGGGCGGAGAGGCCGGGGATCCGACGAATACATGCATCAATTTTGTCCATGGAGACAACAGCTTCGTGACCCGGGACGTTTCGGACCGTATCACGAAAGAACAGGCGAAGCAGATCATACGGGATTCCGACAAGGCGGGGCTGGTGCATACCATCAGCGATCACGGCATCTGCAACTGCAATGCTACGGACTGCTATCTCTTCCGGGTTCAGAGGGACCGCGGGAGCGTCGGCTTCTGGCCGAAGGCGCCCCACATCATTTCCTACGATGCTGATGCCTGTATCGGGTGCGGCCGCTGCGTGAAGCGGTGCCGTTTCGATGTCATCTCCATGGCCGGCCGCGGCCGGGACGCGGAGCTTTCCTTCCGGATGGATGCGTGCAACGGATGCGGCATCTGTGAGAGTACCTGTCCTGCGAACGCGCTGCACCTTGTACCAAGAGAGACTTCCAGGCCGGCTGACTGAACCGGATGATCACACTGTATTATAAGGAGGCGGATTCCCATCAGTTACGAAGCATTTGATGACAATACACTGGGTTTTACCACGCGGCAGCTGCACGCCGGTTATGATCCATCGGAGCATTTTCGTTCCAAGGCCGTTCCGATTTATCAGACCGCGGCGTTTGAACTCGGAAGCTACGAGCGCTGCCTGAAGCTGTTCAAATATGAAGAAGAGGGAGATTCTTATGTCCGTTTCTCCAATCCCACAAACCGCGTGCTGGAGAAACGCCTGACCTCCCTGGAGGGAGGAAGCGCCGCGGTTTCCCTGGCATCCGGCATGGCTGCCATTTCCGACACCTTCCTGAACCTTGCACATCAGGGAGACAACATTGTATCGGTTCCGACCCTTTACGGCGGCACCACTACGCTTCTTCAGAAGACTCTTCCGCAGTACGGGATCGAAGGACGTTTCATCGAGGATGAGACGGATGTGGATTCCTACAGAAATTACATCGATGACCGCACGAAGGCCATCTATATCGAGGCGCTGGGAAATCCCGGCATGAATGTTCTGGATGTGGACCGGATCACCGCCCTCGCCCATTCCTACGGCATTCCGGTGGTGATTGACAATACCTTCGCCACGCCGTATCTGTTCCGCCCCTTTGAGCACGGGGTGGACATTGTCTGCTACTCCGCGACCAAATACCTGTCCGGACACGGCGTCAATATCGCGGGAATGGTGGTGGAAAGCGGAAAATTCGACTATCTGAACGGACGGTTCCCGGAGTTTGAATCCTTCTATCAGGACTTCCGGAACTGGATCGATGAAGAAACCCTGCGCCGGGAGATGTTCACAAAGCGTCTGCGGATCACGTATCTTACAGATCTCGGTGCGCACATGAGTCCCCAGACTGCATTTTATGTTCTGCAGGGCATGGAGACACTTTCCCTGCGTATGGAACGGCACGTCGCGAATGCCGGAAAGCTTGCGGCGTTTCTGGAACAGCACCCGGCGGTCACAGAGGTCCGCTATCCGGGGCTGGAATCCAGCCCGTACCACAGCCTGGCAGAAAAGTATTTTCCGAAGGGCCCCGGCGCGATTCTGTGCATTCGGGTAAAGGGCGGGCAGGAGGCTGCGCTCCGCACGTTGAAGGCCGTCCGGATATTTGATTATATGACGAACGTCGGCGACGCCAAGTCGCTGATCGTACACCCGGCGTCCTCCACGCACTTCGGACATACTCCGGAGGAAAATGCGAAAGCGGGCGTTTACCCCGATTCCCTCCGCCTGTCCGTTGGAATCGAGGATATCGACGATCTGATCCGGGATATGGATCAGGCGCTGAATCAGTCTTTGCAGATCTGATTTGCACCGGAAGAATCAGCCTTTGCGGGTCTGATTCACAACGAAAGGAGCTGCCCTATGAAAAAGAATTTGATTTCCCGTTTCCTGATCGTCGCGCTGGCCTCCGGCCTTACGGTTCTTACCGGATGCGGCAGCAGCCAGTTCACCAGCCGGAGCGCTTCTGCATCCGGATCATCCGCCGTCTCTTCTGCCTCGGCCTCGGTCGGTGTGAAGTCCGGCAAGGCAAAAAAGGGAGTGATCCGCGTCGGTTCAAAAGACTTTACGGAAAATGAAGTGGTAGCGGAGATCTATGCACTCGCCCTTGAGGACGCCGGCTATCAGGTGGAGCGGACCTTTGATATCTCCTCATCGCTGATTCACACCAGTCTGATCAGCGACGACATTGACCTGTACCCGGAATACACCGGAACCGGCCTGATTTCTATTTTAAAGGAGGATCCCATCACAGATCCGCAGAAGGTGTATGATGAGGTAAAGAAACAGTACGCTGAAAAGTTTGATGCGACATGGCTGGACTATGCGCCGGGAAATGACGGGCAGGGCCTTTTTATCAGCAGGGCCGTCTCGGATCAGTACGGCATCACCACGATTTCCCAACTGCAGCAGCATGCGTCCGAACTGAATTTTGCATCCCAGGGAGAATTTGACCAGCGGGAGGACGGACTTCCGAGGCTGAAAGAGGTCTATGGCGATTTCAATTTTAAATCTACGAAAGTATATGACAACAGCCTCAAATATCAGGTCGTCGGCAGCGGCGAGGCGGATGTGGCGCCGGCTTACACAACGGAAGGCGCGCTCTCTGAAACGGATAAATACGTACTGCTGGAAGATGACAAACAGGCATGGCCGCCTTACAATCTGGCTCCGGTCGTCCGGAACGACGCACTTTCACTGAATCCGGATGTGGCGGACACGTTGAACGCGGTGGATGAAAAACTCACAACCGAAGCACTGACGAAGCTCAACGCCCGGGTGGATATTGACAAGCAGGAATACGAGGATGTCGCAAAAGCATTTTACGACAGCATTTCATGAGGAATGTAATGAAAGCCATCCAATATCAGAATGTATCAAAAAAGTATTCGGGTTCCGATTCCTATTCTGTGCAGCAGGTATCTGCCGAAATTCTGGAAGGTGAGTTTATCACGATTCTGGGATCTTCCGGCTGCGGGAAAACCACGCTGCTGAAAATGACAAACCGTCTCATCGAGCCCACAGAGGGAAAGATCGTACTCTTCGGCGAAGATATTTCCACGGTGGATCCGATCGTCGTCCGCCGCCGCATGGGCTATGTCATTCAGCAGGTGGGGCTTTTTCCCCATATGACCGTCGAACAGAACATCGGCATCATCCCGCAGCTGGAAAAGTGGGATCGCGGGAGGATCCGCGACCGGGTCACAGAACTTCTGGAACTGGTGGATCTGGATCCGGAGACGTATCGGAGCCGTTATCCGTCCCAACTGTCCGGGGGACAGCAGCAGCGAGTCGGCCTGGCCCGGGCGCTGGTGACCGATCCGAAAATCATGCTGCTGGATGAGCCCTTCGGAGCGATTGACGCGATCACACGGCTCAATCTTCAGAATGAACTGAAACGAATCCACACGGAAACCAGCCGGACTTTTCTTCTGGTCACCCATGACATCAATGAGGCATTCCGGCTCGGGAACCGTGTGATGATCATGGACCGGGGAAGACTGTTACAGTTGGATACACCGCAGGAAATCGTGCGGCATCCGGCGGATCCGTTTGTGGAGACGCTGATCTCCTCCGCCCGGGAACAGGAGGATTTCTGGAAGGATGTGATGGAATGATCCGTTATCTGCTTGCCAATCCCGATAAAATTCTGATTCCGCTGGCGAGGCATCTGGAAATCGTCCTGATCACACTGGCGATTTCCGTGCTG
>CADBRN010000012.1 GCA_902797025.1 uncultured Lachnospiraceae bacterium | reverse complement strand
CATTGTCGTCGGAGTAGGCGGCGCGGGCAACAATGCCGTGAACCGCATGGTCGACGAGGCGATCAGCGGCGTAGAGCTTGTCGGAATCAACACAGATAAACAGGCGCTTCAGATGTGCAAGGCACCGACGGTGCTGCAGATCGGCGAGAAGATCACAAAGGGTCTCGGCGCAGGAGCAAAGCCGGAAGTCGGCGAGAAGGCTGCGGAGGAGAACACGGATGAGATTTCTCACCTGCTCGAGGGCGCGGATATGGTTTTTGTCACCTGCGGAATGGGCGGCGGAACCGGTACCGGAGCGGCTCCGATCGTAGCTTCTCTGGCGAAGGAGATGGGCATTCTCACGGTCGGCGTCGTCACGAAGCCGTTCCGTTTTGAGTCAAAGACACGTATGAACAACGCGCTGATGGGTATTGAAAAGCTGAAGGGCGCGGTCGATACACTGATTGTCATCCCGAAT
This sequence comes from uncultured Lachnospiraceae bacterium, assembly GCA_902797025.1. Classification (GTDB taxonomy): domain Bacteria; phylum Bacillota; class Clostridia; order Lachnospirales; family Lachnospiraceae; genus CADBRN01. The sequence goes on along the minus strand of CADBRN010000012.1, from coordinate 17,189 downwards.
GACAAGCTGCTGGAGATTGTGGACCGCCGCACGACGATGCCGGAAGCGCTGAAGAAGGCCGATGAGGTTCTGGAGCAGGCGGTACAGGGAATTACGGATCTGATCAACGTACCGGCTCTGATCAATCTGGACTTCGCGGATGTCCAGACCGTTATGAAGGACAAGGGAATCGCGCACATCGGAATCGGTTCCGCGAAGGGCGACGACAAGGCGCTCGAGGCAGTTCAGGAGGCATGTGTCAGCCCGCTGCTTGAGACTACGATCGAGGGTGCGAGCCATGTGATCATCAATATTTCCGGTGACATCAGCCTGATGGATGCGAATGACGCGGCGAGCTACGTACAGAACCTCGCAGGACCGGACGCAAACATCATCTTCGGTGCGATGTATGATGATACGAATTCCGACGCCGCTACGATCACGGTTATCGCGACCGGACTGGATGACGCGACCGCGCGTGAGGCGAGCGTCGAGGGAACCAAGAAAGCAAAAGAGGAAGTGAAAAAGAACGCTTTTGCGAGTGCGGGATTCAAGACACCGTCCTTTAAGATGCCGGAGCCGGTTCAGCCGCGCAAGGCAGTTTCCAGATCGACAGCGGCTTCTGAGAAAAAGGATATCCAGATTCCGGATTTCCTGAAGAACCGCAGCTGAAAAGACCGATAGAATATGCAAGAGGATCCTGATAAACCCCGGCCGGGCGGCATGAGGGGGAGTGAGGGTCCTCTTTTGTTTACTTCTGATACAATTTCATATATAATACAGAGATGCGGGGGTTCGATCATCTTTGACCCCGCCATCATCATAATATAGATTGACAGGGCACATGAAGCACAATCAGGCGGTCTGTAATAAAGGAAGTTCTTAAGATGAAAGATTATCTGCTGAACTGTAAAGACAGGATGGATCCGGTATGGCTGCAGAAGATCAACTGCGGCCGGTACGATTTTCTATTTCCGTGCAGCTGGATCCGCTTTAACCGGAAGGTAAAACTGGCGTTCTTCCCGGATGGATATACAGCGGTCGGCTCCTTGAAGAAGGAACTGGATCTCGAAGGAGCGTGCGCGGCGGGCAAGCTCTTTCTTGACGCCATCGCAGAGGCACAGTCATACAAAGAGTTTGCACCGGACAACTTCGTGCTCGATCTTGACAGCATCTACCTTTCGAATGACCGGACGCGTGTGAAGCTGATTTATCTTCCCGTCGTCGTCCGGGAGGCTCCGGATGACCGTGAGATTTTTATCCGGCGCGTTTACGCGGTGCTGACGGAACTTCTCCAGGGGATCGAGGGCGGCAGCACGATGATCCGCCAGATCGAGTATCAGATGAGCAGGCAGATGGGAGATTTCGCATCGCTGAAAGAAACGCTGGACAAACGGATTCCTGTGGAAGACGGATCCATTGTCCTGCGGAGTCTGGATCCGGAGCAGGGATCTGTCTTTGAGATCGGCCATGAAGTGATGCGGATCGGGAAGGATCCGGATGCGGCAGACGGAGTCATCGCGCAGGATGAGACCGTGGAAGCGGTTCATGCCGAGATCGGGTGGAATGACATCAGCTTTTATGTGAAAGATCTCGGCAGTGAATACGGGACGTTCGTCAATGATACCAGAATCGCGCCGGATACGCCGGTGCCGATCGGAAAGGGAAGCATCGTCCGGTTCGGCAATTTTGCTTTTCGTGTTGAGTAAGAGGATTACAGGATGAATAAGAAGCATAATCTCGTAATTATTGATACCGATTACGAGTATGTGAAAAGTATCGAGGAGGATCTGATCAGGCGATATGCAGATTCTGTCGATGTGCAGATTTTGACCGACCAGAGTTATATCGATGAGTTTTTTTCGGTGAAGCGGGAAATCGATGTCCTGCTTGTGGATCAAAATAATTACGGAGAGTATCTGTCGGAGCATGCGATTCGCCAGACATTCCTGATGATTCCGGAGATCGCGATCGGTCAGACGATTCCTGCGAATGTCCGCCCGATGGTCAAGTATCTGCCGAAGGAGGAAGTATTCCGGGCGATCAGCGATACGTTTGCGCGATTTGATTCCGAAGGCAGTCTTGATCCGGAGAGGGAGACGCGGGTGACCCGGGTGATCGCTGTTTTTTCTCCGATCGGCGGGTGCGGGAAGAGTCTTGTGAGCATCGGACTCGCGAGAAAGCTGACGAAGCTGGACAAGAAAGTCCTTCTCGTCGGCTGCGATGACGTCCAGAGCTTTGCGGCCTATTACGATGTCCATGACTTTGCGGAGGACCGTCTCGCACAGAAGCTGAGGGAACCGGACGAGGATACGTACTGGATCGTGATGCAGAACATCGGATCAAATGAATTTCATTATCTGAAACCCTTCAGCCGTGTTCCGCATGCGCTCGGTGTCGGAAGAACGCAGTGGGGGCCGTTTATCACGATGATGCGGGAAAAGAAGGATTATGATTATATTGTCCTCGATATCGGTTCCAGGGTAGATGAAGCGAGCCGGGCGCTCATGGACCGTTCCGATGTGGTTGTGATGGTGACGGAGCCGAATGTGATGGCGACGCGGAAGATGCTGCGGATTTCCGGAGATTCGGATATGCTGCCGGCAAAAAAATGTTACATCATCAGTAATCAGTACCATTCGGACGGGATGCGTTTTTCCGAGGATGCGATTTTCGACCAGCTCAGCGCGTATGTCAGCTGGCACAGTGCGCTCGAGGATCCGGTATTCTACCGTCTTGCGCTGAGTATCACAGAGATGTGGAAAAAGGATCCGGAAAAATGATAAGAATAAAAAAACGGAAAATCGCCGACGCGATTTTCCGTTTGAAGAAAACGTGCGTTAGAGGATTCGAACCCCCGACCTTTTGGTCCGTAGCCAAACGCTCTATCCAGCTGAGCTAAACGCACATCCGCTGTTTGAACCAGCAAGTAGTATAATACGCCTGTTCCTATGGATTGTCAAGGGGCATTCTAAAAATAAGGCGAAAAAATAAAAGAAGAATCAGGAGGAAACGAGACAATGTCAGACTTTATGAAACGCCTGGTCGGAACGGTCGCCGGAGGTACCGCTGCGCTTGCGATTGCGGTAAAACCGAGAATCAGCAAAAAACCGGATCTGCACGAGATGGAGAAGTACGATTATGCCAATCGGGGTTTTACAGACGGCGGTTCCTGTATTCCGGATACGAAGGAATCCTTTCAGAACGCGATCGACCGGGGATACGGAATCCGCACGGAGGTAAAGTCCCCGGAGATGCTGAAGGAAATCCTCGATCTGATCGACGGACAGGTTCCGGTTATTCTTACACTTGCCCCCGATAAGAACAGGCTTTACCGGTTCTGTGAAAAAATCTTCCCGATTCTCGACGAATATGAAGGCGTCTTCACGGTTGAATCGGTCAATACGGAAGTCCTGGCGTTTTTCCGCTCCCAGCGGGGGGAGTACATTCGCGGTCAGATTGTTGACAGTGCGTACACCAGCGGATATTCGCTCCGCGGTCAGGCCTCTGATTTTGCGGTCCGGAATCTTCTGCTGAATACCAGGACGGAACCGGATTATATTTCCTGCTCAATCCGGGACCGAAAAAAAATCAGCCTGCTTCTGTGCAGACTGATTTACAGAATTCCGGTTGTGAACTGGGTCGTCCGCGATATGCAGGAGTACGAACAGGTGCGTTCGGACGGTCAGATCGCCGTGTTCGAAAACATTGAACCCTGATCCTTTGGGGGGGTTACCGCAGAAGATCCCGGTTTCTTCCGATTGCATCGGTCATGATTCCGCTCGCCTTCACCCCGAGGTGCTTGCGCTCCTCTTTCGGGATATCTTCCGGATTGATCGGATCACAGAATTCAATGACGGTGTGCGCTGCGTGAACCCGGGGAAAATGCGCTTCCCATATGTTCACCGTGTTATTCTGGGCGACCGGAACGATCGGTACATGCGCCATCGATGCGATGCGCAGACTTCCTTCGTGGAAGGGCAGCAGCGGGAGATCCTCTTCCTGCTTGTTCCGCGTGCCTTCCGGAAAGATGAATACGGACTTTCCCCCGCGGATATGTGCGACTGCATCACGGATCATGGAAAGACCGGATTTCGGGTCGCTTCGGTTGAAGAACAGACACGTGACGTATTTCGCCCAGAGCGAGAAGAGCGGGATCCTGCCGAGGGTGTCTTTTGCGACATATCCGGTTATGCCCGGCAGATACTGGTAGGAAATAATAATGTCGTAGATGCTCCGGTGATTGCCGATATAAAGAACGGGTGTATCCTTCGGAATTTTCTCCTGGCCGATGACGGTGACTTTTGTGCCTGCCGCGGATGTGAGCACTCCGAAGATCCAGCGAATCATGGCGGATGTGATTTTTTCCGCGCGGCCCGGGTGTTTTTTGTGCATGATCCAGAGAACAAAAAGCACCGGAAGCGTTATAATCAGATACAGGATAGCGATCAGAATACTAAGTATAAATCGAAACATTCAAATGTGCCCTTTCCGCATGAATCTTGATGTATCTCATTTATCTTATTATAATTCGGATGGTCTTGCAACAAATGTCGGAAATGGATTTTTGAAAGAGGAATGCGGATGAAACTTCGTGCCTATGCAAAAATAAACCCCGGACTGGATGTCACAGGGGTCAGAGAGAACGGATACCATGAGGTCCGTATGATCATGCAGACGGTGGATCTCTACGATGAGATCATTCTGGAAAAAGCGGAGGGAAGAGAAATACGATGTCAGAACAGCCGGGATGATCTCCCGGAAGACGGCGGAAACCTTGCGGTGCGTGCGGCGGAACTGCTGATAAAAGAATTTGACATTCCCTCCGGGGTTAAGATAAGATTGAATAAGAATATACCGGTCGCTGCCGGCATGGCGGGCGGCAGCTCGGATGCGGCAGCCGTGCTCACAGGGATGAATCATCTGTTCGGATTGAACCTGACAGAGGGGGAACTGTCGCGTATTGCAGTCCGGATCGGCGCGGATGTGCCGTACTGCCTTTCCGGAGGAACCGTTCTTGCGGAGGGAATCGGGGAGGTTCTGACTTTGCTGCCGGACCTTCCGGACTGTCCGATCCTGATCGCAAAACCGGCAGTCAGCGTATCGACGGAATATGTCTACCGCAATCTCTCCTGCGATCAAGTGGCACATCCGGACATTGACGGAATGCTGCAGGCAGTCAGGAAGGGAGACCTTCCGGGAATCGTGGAACGTCTGGGAAATGTTCTTGAATCAGTGAGCATTCCCGCGTTCCCGGTTATCCGGGAGATAAAAGACACGATGAAGGAATACGGCGCCGAAGGCGTTCTGATGAGCGGAAGCGGACCTTCCGTATTCGGAATTTTTCCGGACAGAGCGGCTGCGGAACATGCGGCGGATGTTCTCCTGCATGGCAGGACCGATCTTGAACTTGTTTCAGTAACACAGCCGGTGAAAAGAAGTACCGTGATGAAATATCACACTGGAGAAATTGTATGACAGAAGACAGACTCAGTAAAATGATGACCGAATATCCGGACATGCCCCTGCGGGATGTCGTTTTTCATACTCTGCGCACCGGGATTCTCCGGGGAGATCTGGAGCCCGGCGAGCGCCTGATGGAGATCAGGCTGGCGGATCGTCTCGGTGTGAGCCGGACCCCGATCCGTGAGGCGATCCGGATGCTCCAGCTGGAGGGACTTGTTGTAAACGTTCCGCGAAAGGGAGCGCACGTCGCGAAAATCACTGCGAAGGACCTGAAGGATGTTCTTGAAGTGAGAGCGGGACTTGAGAATCTGGCGGTGCGCCTTGCGAGCACGCGGATCACACCGGAGCAGGTGCGGAATCTCCGGACGACTGCGGAATCGTTCCGCAATCATATCGGAGGAAATCTGATTGAACTTGCCGAGATCGATGAAGAATTTCATACACAGATCTACCGTGCAACCAGAAATCAGCATCTTGTGCAGATGCTGCGCAATATCAAAGATCAGATGTATCGCTACCGCGTTGAGTATCTGAAGGACCGGAAAAGCCGCGAATCGTTGGCCTCCGAGCATATGAGCCTCTGCGATGCCCTGGAGGCGGGAGATACGGTGAGTGCCGTCCAGATCATGAATAAGCACATACAGCGGCAGGAAACATACATTATGAATACGCTGGATGAAAATAAGAATCCCTGACGAACCTGGCTGAAACGCCGCCTGACCGTGCAGAAGTACCGGAAACGGTACCCGCCGGAAAATGGCGGCAGTTTTTATATTTACAGAATATTATAGGAAATTACGATAAATATAAAAATAATAGCGCAAAAAACGGAGATTAAATCAAATAATAATGTTGACATAGCCGGAAATGTGTGGTATATTTACATCATCAAAAGAAAGAAACAAGAAACTGGCAAGGAAACAGGCAACTAACAAGTAAGTTGCAGGATTTGGTTACATCGATCGGGTGACGAGAAAGCCGGATGATGAATATCACATTGGAGGTACGGTCCGAAGAAAAATTAATTTTTTTCAGAAAAACAGCAACAGAAGAGAGGTAAATTCCATTGTACGATGAGTTTTAGGAAGCCGGAGATTTTGCAAGGCGCAGAGTTTCCGGCTTCCGTATTGTGTGCCGTTCTATACGGGATTTATTAAAAAAGGGAAACCCGATCTTCCGGTTCCTTTTCGCCGCACGGTGTGCTATCATGATACAGTCAGATTTGCTATTGATTCATACGATGCGTCAGAGGAGTTTGAAAAATGAACGCAGAGGAAAGACGGCTCAAAAATATTGCGCGTTATGAAGCGCGTGTCCGTCAGGTAAAAAGGATAAAACGGACGATGATCGGCGTAGCGGCTGCTGCGGTGGTTGGAATTGTCGCGATCGTTTCGGCTTCGGGAAGAAAGAGTACAAAAGCGGAACAGACAGCTGAGCTGAATCAGAATAATACTGTGACTCCGGGAGCGGGTACCGCTGCGGTGTCGGCAACAGGAACATCGGAGGCGGTGACGACATCTTCAGCATCATCGGATGCGGGAACCACAGCGTCTGCCGGCGCGGGAACCGCTTCATCCTCCGCGGCGTCTGCCGGTGCGGGAACCGCTTCATCCTCCGCGGCGTCTGCCGGTGAGGGAGCCGTTTCGTCGTCCGCACAGGTGGATACCGGAGTATTCGGGACGGTCGGCAGGACGATCGTGATGGCCGCGAACGAGGGTGAAAAGGTGGTGAATACCCCCAAATACATCTGGGCGAGCCCGAAAGGGGCGACGGAGGGGAATGTAAATGATCCCGTCCCGGAGAACGACCCGTCACTGATGGAGGGGAAGGAGAAAATTATCTACCTCACCTTTGATGACGGTCCGGGAAAATATACGGAACAGCTGCTTGGAATTTTGAAGAAACATAATGCGAAGGCCACCTTCTTTGTTACCAATCAGTTTCCGGAATACCAGAACCTGATTAAGAGCGAGGCAGAGGAAGGTCACAGCATCGCTGTGCACAGCTACCTGCACGATTATAAAACGATCTATGCAGGATCCGACCAGTACTGGGATGATTTCGAAAAGATGCAGCAGGTCATCGAGGATCAGACCGGATACCGGACCGAGCTCGTCCGGTTCCCCGGAGGCAGTTCCAATACGATCAGCCGGTTCAACCCGGGAATCATGACGGAACTGGCAAAGGAGGTAGAGGAGAAGGGATACACCTTCATCGACTGGAATGCTTCGAGCGGAGACGGCGAGGCGCATACGAGCCGGGAGTCGGTGATTTCGGACAGCGAGAAGCAGTGCAGTTACAGCGATACGAGCGTACTGCTCTGCCATGACATCAAACAGTCGACGGTCGACGCGATGGATGAATTCCTCACCTGGGGCGAGCAGAACGGATATACCTTCCTTCCGATGTCGCCGCACAGCAAGGCGTGCCACCAGAAGATCAATAACTGACCGGAATCTGTTTTTTAACCATCAGAGGCAGCTCTCCGGCGGGCAGGATCGAAGAAACGAGCCGCGCAATTGTGAATAATGAAATGAATCCGTTTGAAAAATGGCATGGGTGCAAAAGACTGCGCTCATGCCGTTTTTTTGACGGTACGGGAACGACTGATAGCAAGACTGAAGGCAGGGGAAAGTTTCTGGTGCGTTCCCGTCTTCGAAGAATTATAATGAAAATGAAAGGCTGTCCCGTGTCACATAGGATTTCTGTACAAAAAGTGACCATTTACATACCCCGAATGAAAGAGGAGATGCACGGTGGAAAAATTGTATATAAAAAAATATGGCATAATCCTGTGCGTGATTCTCGCCATCCTTGCGGCGATGGCGCTGCGGAGACTGAAAGCAGACTCGCTGATTGACTCGCTGTTTCGTGTTTTTCGCCCGGCGATCTATATCGGGCTGTTCCTTGTCTGGGGCGTTTCCCTGCGAAGAAGGATCATCCATCCGCAGGTGAGGCGCTGTCTTATCACGATTTCCGGTCTGATTGTTTTTTGGATCACGGTCAGGACCATTCGTTATTCGATCAATGATTGCATATGGCTGATACGGTATCTCTGGTATCTGTACTATCTGCCGATGCTGCTGATCCCTCTTCTGGCATTGTTTGTCGCGCTGTCGCTTGGAAAGGCGGAAAGCTTCCGTATGCCGAAGTGGACGATGCTGTTGTATATCCCCACCGCGGCGCTTTTCCTGCTTGTCCTGACCAATGATCTGCATCAGAGCGTCTTCGTTTTTCTGTCAGATGCTGCCGTCTGGATGAATGATTATCACTTTGGGGCCGGATACCCTCTGACCGTCGGCTGGATGGTGGTCTGTGCGGCGGCTGCTCTTTTCACCATGCTGTATAAGTGCCGTATTTCACACAGCCGCAAAATTCTGATGCTGCCTTTTATTCCGGCCATTTTGGCGGTGATCTACGGTGTACTTTACAGTCTGAGGGCGCTTGATATTTTTGAGCTGGCGTGGCTCAAAGCGTTTGCCGGTGATATGACCGTTGTGTACTGCCTCCTTTTTGGCGCGGCGCTGGAAGGATGCATCCAATCCGGTCTGATCCAGAGTAATACCGGTTATGACGAGTTATTCCTGGTTACAAGGCTCGGAGCGCAGATAACGGATCATGAAAATGCAGTCTGTCTTGCCAGCTATAATGCAAAAAGGCTGACGGAGGAACAGAAGAGAAATGCGGGGACACAGACGGTTCTGACTGATGACTGTACGATTGTCAGGAGCCGTCCGATCGGATTCGGCCACGTTCTGTGGCAGGAGGATGTTTCCGAACTGACGGAGGCCATCGGACAGATCAGGGAAAACTGCCGTGATCTTGCGGAGCACAATCGCATCCGGCAGAAAAATCTGGAGACGCAGAAAAAGATCCTGGCGCTCCAGGAGAAGAACCGGGTGACGGATCTGCTTAACCGGGAGACGGCAGGGCAGATCGACCGGATCGACCGGATCCTGAAACAATATGACAGGGAGACGGACGCCGGGAATCGCCGCAGGCTTCTTGCAGCCGCCGCAGTTACAGGCGCCTATATCAAACGGTACGGCAACCTGCTGCTTGTCAGCGAGCGTGTGAGAACAGCCGACATACGCGACCTGTCGAGATGTTTTGATGAATCTTTTGTCAATCTGGATCTGCTCGGTGTAAACTGTCTCCACACACTGCCGTCGGGAATTTCTCTGGCGACCGGTGATATGCTCCGGGTATACCGCGGCTTCGAAACGGCGGTTGAAGCCTCTCTGTATGATCTCTCCCATGTCTGGATTCACATGAGAGAACACGGCGGAGGGGTGCTTCTGAACGTCGAACTTGTCTGCGATACGGACCTGTCCTCCTATGCGCAGATCGCAGATTCATTTTCCCGGGAAGACGGATCGGCCCGTTTCACGTTCGCTCTTCAGAGGGGCGGTGGGATAAAATGAAAATCGGGGAATTTGCCGGACGGATCAGAAACCGGTATGCGCTGCGCAATGCGGTAAAAGAAGCGTTAGACAGGCTCCCTGCGGCGGTATGCTACTTTGACTATGCGGGTTCCGTCAAACTGTGCAACAAGTCGATGTATGATCTGTTCCGGAAAATCGTCCAGAGTGATCTGCAGAATTACGGGGAACTGAAGCAGGCACTGGAAGACTGTGACCGGGCGACGGGGATCATCCGGGATGGAAATCTGTTTCTTTTTCCGGATGGAAAAGTCTGGAAGTATTCCGAAGGGGAAGTCAAAACGGCTGACGGCAGTGTTTACACGGAGGCGGTGTTCAGTGATGTGACGGAACTGTATGAAAAGCGGCAGAAATTGAAGCAGCAGTCGGAAGAGCTAAAAAAGATGTATCAGGAACTGGAAGTTTTGTCGGAGAATGTGCAGGAAGCGGCAAAAGAACAGGAAATCCTGAATATGAAATCGCGGCTTCACGATCAGATGAATATGGGTGTCGCGGCGATACGGAAGATTCTGCGTCAGAATACGGTTTCTGAGGAGAATGACGCTGCGGTTGTACAGTTTCGCCGGGCGATCTCGGTTCTGCGGGAGGAGAACGCGTATCCGCAGGATGATGTGGCGGAATTTATCCGGGATGCGGCGGTGTCGGGAATTCAGGTGAAAATCACAGGAACTCTCCCGGAAAATGAGGAGACTCTGCGTCTGCTTCTTCCGGTTATGCGGGAGGCCTGTGTCAACGCCGCGCGCCATGCCGATGCGGCGGTACTGTACGTGACGGTGGAAAAATGTCCGGAGACGGTTACCCTTCGGATGACAAATGACGGAAGGCCGCCGGAAGAAGAGGTCATACCTCGGGGCGGACTCGCCGATCTCGGAAAGAGGCTTGCGGAAGAGGGAGGAAGGATGGAAATCCGCTCCCGTCCGGTATTTGAACTGACCGTAACTCTTCCGGCGGACGGCCTGAAACCAGAACAGGAGGCGACCGTATGACAAAAGTGCTTATTATCGACGATCAGCGGATTTCCAGAGAGTATATGGAGAACATCGTGAAAAACAGTCCGGACTATGAACTTGCGGGCAGTCTGTCGAAGGCGGATCTCGCTGAAACGGTCTGCATCAGAAGCAAAGTGGACCTGGTGCTGATGGATGTCTGCACCCACGGGACAAAAGACGGAATCGACGCGGCTGCCCTGCTTCGCAAACGGTTCCCGGATCTGAAGATCATTGTGGTTACTTCCATGGTAGAAGAGAGTTATATCAAGCGGGCACGACAGGCCGGAGCGGACAGTTTCTGGTATAAGGAGATCAGCCCGGAGGATCTTCTTACTGTCATGGAGGCAACGATGCAGGGCAAAAAGATGTGGCCGGATGCGCCCCCTGCTGTAAAGATCGGAATCACCACGAGCAGGGATCTCACGGAAACAGAAATCAAGATCTTGAGGCTTGTCTGTGAAGGACTGGAATACAGCGAGATTGCAGAGCGGCTGAATTACACGAAGGACAATGTAAAGTATCACATCCGTAATATTCTTCAAAAAACAGGATATACAAACAAGACCCAGCTTGCCATCGCTGTGACAGGTAAACGTTTTATCATCCCGAAGCTTTTCGATGAGCAGGATGATTCCGATAAAAATCCCATCGTTTTATAAGAAAAGAGTGAAGATGTTCCCGGCTTCCGGTTGGAAGCCGGGAATTTTCTGTATATTCCGGAATTCTACCCTTATGGGTAGGGTAAAGAAATGAGAGCCCCGCTACAATAAAACTGTACATGGAAGAACTGCATCATTTTATCTCCCGGAACCAGGACCGGACACAGGACAGAAATTCTGGAGGTAGGAAAATTGCGGAGAGTCGTTATTGATATGCAAAATATGCTGTTTGCAGATGCGGTGGCGGGAGCGCTGCGCAAATTTGATTCTGATTTTGATCCGGTCATGAGTGAAAGTCCGGACAAGACACTGGAATTATGCAGCAACATACTGGCGAACATCCTGATTATGGAGGTCACCGCGTATAAGCCATGGGATTTGAAGGAACGGATGAGAATTCGTGACGAGCTGAAAAAAAGTAATCCGGATTGCAAAATTGTGCTTGTCGTAGATGAAAATACGGAGAAAAAGCTGGCAGACCGGGTCCGACAGGCAAAAAAGGACGGCCTGGTTGATAATTTCATCTATGGATCGGTTTCTTCCAGTTATCTGGCAGCGGTTATCGATGCATTGTAATTGAGAAAACAGACTTCATTATTACAGGAGGTAGGGGCATGGGTCTTATCAAGGCAGGAGTCGGGGCGCTGGGAAGCACACTGGCCGATCAGTGGAAAGAATTCTTTTACTGTGAAGCACTTCCAAATGACGTCCTTATGAGGCGCGGACAGAAGCAGGTCAGCGGGCGGTCTTCCAATACGAAAGGAAACGATAATATCATATCAAACGGTTCCGGAATTGCTGTGGCGGACGGGCAGTGCATGATCATCGTCGAACAGGGAAAAATTGTCGAGGTCTGCGCCGAACCCGGAGAGTTTACGTACGATACATCGACGGAACCGAGCGTTTTCAGCGGAAAATTCGGCGACAGCCTGAAGGCCACGTTCCGCACCCTGGGAAGACGATTCACATACGGGGGTGATACCGGCAGAGATCAGCGGGTATATTACTTCAATACAAAGGAAATTCTGGATAACAAATTCGGCACGGCCAACCCCATCATGTTTGAGGTTGTGAATAAACGCATCGGCATGAGCCGTACGGTGCAGGTGCGCTGCAACGGCGTATTTACCTATGTGATTTCAGATCCGCTGGTATTTTACAAGCGGCTCTGCGGCAATATTGAAGATGAATTTACCAGAGATCGGATCGATTCAGAACTCAGAACCGAGTTTGTGGACGCGCTTCAGCCCGCTCTCGGCGCTCTTTCCGAGCAGGAACTGAGGCCGGCGCAGCTGCCGGGCAAGGTCCGGGAACTGAAAGCGGCGATGAATGAGGCACTGCGTCAGGAATGGATCGATAACCGGGGAATTTCGGTCGGCAAGATCGCGCTGAACCCCATCACGCTGACTGAAGCCGACATGCAGAAGATCAACGAGATGGAGGATGCCGCCACGGTGGGTACCAACGCGTTTATGATGGCCGGACGTATGACGAATGCGACTGCGGACGCCATGCAGACCGCCGCCGGCAACTCCGCCGGAGCAATGACGGGATTTCTGGGCATGGGGATGGCCGGCATCGGCGGTCAGAGCGGATTCGGCGCGGCACAGAATCTTTATCATATCGGGCAGCAGCAGATGCAGGCACAGCAGATGCAGTCTCAGCAGACGCAGCCGATGCAGTCTCAGCAGCCACCGCAGATGCAGGCGCAGCAGCCGCAGCCGGGCGCATGGAAATGCAGGTGCGGCGCTACCGCGACAGGAAAATTCTGTCCGGAGTGCGGATCTCCGAAGCCTGCGGAGGAAACCGGCTGGACCTGTTCCTGCGGGACGGTAAATAAAGGAAAATTCTGTCAGAACTGCGGCGCGAAAAAACCGGAGGGCGTGCCGAAGTATCGGTGCGACAAGTGCGGATGGGAGCCGGAGGATCCGACACATCCCCCGAAATTCTGTCCGGAATGCGGCGATCCTTTTGACGAAAGCGACAGAAACGAATGAGGATGGGAGGTGTGATTCCATGGGCTTTTTTGATAAGAAATACTGTGATATTTACGGGGATAAAATCGCCCTGATGGGAAAAAGGAGGATTTTGATATGACGAATCATGGACAGACATTTTTGAAGGTTACATCGATTCTGATGATTGTAGGAGGAATCATCGCGGCGATCGCCGGGGTACTGGCGATTCTCGGCGTCAGTACGCTGGCGATGCTCGTGGGAAGCACAGAGGGAACCGGACTGCTTTATGCGAGCTCCATCATCGTCACGGTCACTTCGGTCGTTGAGATCATCGCCGGGATAAAAGGTCTTATGGCTTGCAAAAATCCCGTGAAGGCCGGAGGATGCATGATCCTCGGGATCGTGGTCGCAGTTCTCAGCATTGTTTCTATGGCGGTCAACATGGCCGGAGGCGGAAGCTTTAAGATCTCGAGTCTGATTCTGAATCTTCTGGTACCAGTGCTGTATCTCTTCGGTGTGATCAAAACGAAGTCTTGAATAGAATGATCAACAGGGCTGCTGCGCCGCGGCGGCCCTGTTTCGATCCGGGTGCGGTGCAGCGGCTTTGATTATAAGACAGGGAGGAATGACACATGAGCGCTTTGCAGGAATACAAATGCCCGTGCTGTGGCGGTGCAATCGCTTTTGACAGTGGAACTCAGAAAATGAAATGCCCGTATTGTGATACGGAATTTGAGGTGGAAGCTCTGGAATCGTATCAAAACGGAGCTGCTTCTGATGTGGAAGACGACATGAATTGGGGTGAGGCTGCCGGCGGCGCGTGGAAGGAAGGCGAAGCGGACGGACTTCGTTCTTTTGTGTGCAAGTCCTGCGGCGGAGAAATCGTGGGTGATGAAACGACCGCCGCGGCGTCGTGTCCGTTCTGCGGAAATTCGGTGATCATGACCGGGCAATTATCCGGCGCGCTGAAACCGGATTGTATTATTCCCTTCAAGTTGGATAAAACAGCGGCGAAGGCGGCACTTCAAAAGCATTATGGAGGTAAACGCCTTCTTCCGAAAGTTTTCAAAGACCAGAACCATATTGATGAGATCAAAGGTGTGTATGTGCCGTTCTGGCTGTTTGACGCAGACGCGCAGGCGAGTATCCGATACAAGGCAACACGGGTCCGTACCTATAGTGACAGCGATTATCATTATAAGGAAACAAGCTGTTTTTCGGTCAGCCGCGGAGGGGTGCTCGGATTTGAACGGGTTCCCGTGGATGGTTCCTCCAAAATGCCGGATGAATTGATGGAATCGATCGAGCCGTTTTCGTTTTCGGATGCGGTGGATTTCAAAACCGCGTATCTGGCCGGATATCTGGCGGACAAGTACGATGTGGATGAGGAGCAGAGTATCGGTCGGGCGAATGAGCGGATCAGGCGGAGCACAGAGGAAGCTTTCGCCGCTACGGTAGAGGGATACACAAGTGTGGTTCCGGAAACGAGCAGCATAAAACTGCAGGGAGGCAGCGTGAAGTACGCCCTCTATCCGGTATGGCTTTTGAATACCACATGGAACGGGGGAAAATACACCTTCGCCATGAACGGACAGACAGGAAAGATGGTGGGGGATCTTCCCGTGGATAAGAGCGCGGCGCATAAATGGACGATCGGCCTCACGGCCCTTTGCAGTGCCGCGGCTTACGGAATTGTCTGGCTGCTGCATATCGCAGGCATTTTATAAGGAGGACAGAACGATGAAAGGGAAGATTTTTGCGATTTTCGTAGTGCTCCTGCTTTGTCTTTCTATGGCGGCGCCTGCTTATGCTACGGACGCTCCGGTTTCGGACGGGGGCTTTGCCGGGGCGCATGAACGCCTGCAGGATCCGGCCGGTATTCTGAAAGAAGACGAGGCGGATGAGATTCAAAAATTGCTGGACGATGACAGCATCAATCTGAATTTTGATCTGGCGATTGTGATCGTGGATAGTCTGGAAGGCAGTACTGCCGGGAAATATGCGGATGACTGGTACGATTCCTGCCGGTACGGTTACGGGAGCGGCAGGGACGGCGCTCTGCTGCTTGTCAGCGTCGGAGACCGGGACTGGGCGATTTCAACCAGGGGATACGGCATCACGGCTTTTACCGATGCAGGAATTGCCTGGCTGGGCGAACAGTTGAAGACGGATCTGTCAGATGGAAATTATCCGGAGGCCTTCCGTACGTTTGCAAGGACCGGCACGCAGTTTGTGACACAGGCAAGAGAAGGCAGCCCCTTTTCCAAATCCGATTTTCCGGCAAAACCGCTTTCGGCGATCTGGATTATCATTTCTGCCGCGATCGGCTTTGTGACGGCGATGATCATCGTAGGTTCCATGAAGCGCCAGCTGAAGACGGTCCGCGCCAGGAGCGCGGCGGGCAGTTATATACGGCAGGGCAGCATGCAGGTGACGGAAAGCCGGGATTTATTCCTCTATCAAAAGATTGACCGCACAGAGAAGCAGAAGAGTAACCCTTCTGAAAGCAGCACACACACCTCATCCTCCGGTACGAGTCACGGAGGTGGCGGCGGAAATTTCTGAAGACGATCAAAATACCATCGGAGGAAGGAGGATACCATGGAAAAATGGAGCAGAGCCTTCCTGCTACTCCTGCTCCTGAGCGCGTTTGTGGCCTGCAGCCCGATGCAGGAGACGAAACGGGCGGTGCAAGAGAAGCCGGCTGCGTCAAAGACTGGATCCGGCCATACGTCATCCGAAGATCCGGATGAGGATCCGGACACAGTGACAGGCACAGCTGAAATCAGTAAGGATAGCGCGAACGGTGCGTCCGGAGGGAGAGAGAACGGCGCAAACGATGCGTCCGGAGGGAGAGAGGACAGCGCAGTAGATGTATCCGAAGAAAAAGGGGACGGCGTAAAACATACGGACGAAGTCGACAAGAACAACCCTGCCGGGCAGATAAACGATGAAGCAGGCTACGAGGATCTGATCGCGCGATACCGGGCAATCGTGGCTGATCCCTCCGGGTTTGAGGATAACGATGAACCCGGAGAACTGGGGGTGATTGAGACTGCCAGAGTGATCGGAGAGGATGCGGTGCACGAGATTGGCTATCTGACGAAAGATCTCAGCGGCGACGGGATTCCGGAGCTGGTCGTGGGCGAATGCTGCGGACCGATCCATGCTCTTTATACGATGAACGAAGGCAAGCCGATGTTCGTCGTCGGAGGTTTTTACCGGAGCTACTATGCTTACATGGGAAACAATCATTTTTACTACTGTGGCTCTGCAGACGCGGATTCGGTCGGGCAGGGCGCGTTTTATCTTTCGAGAGACGGGACCGCGATGGAATGTGAGTGGTTTTACTTCACGGAGATGAACAGTGAAGGGGATCGTGAGGTGTATTACAACAATACAGGAAGCTGGGACCCGGAGGAATCGGTGAAAGCCGATATGACGGCGGATGAATTCGATGCGATAGAGATCGTTTGCGGAGATCTTCCCCTCACGCCTTTCTCGAGCTGATGATGATTGCATAAATAAGGCCCTCTGCCTGTGCGGCAGGGGGTCTTTTGCGCGGGAGGAGCGAAAAACGGGGAAACGGACTGCACCCGGGACGGGGCAAAAAAATAATGCAGGAAGCGGGACTTGAACCCGCACGATATTGCTACCACAGGCACCTGAAGCCTGCGCGTCTGCCAATTCCGCCAT
>CADBRN010000011.1 GCA_902797025.1 uncultured Lachnospiraceae bacterium | reverse complement strand
ATAGGCAGGTACGGGGCATTAGCGCAGTTGGGAGCGCGCCACATTCGCATTGTGGAGGTCGTGAGTTCGAATCTCATATGCTCCAGACGACGGAGCTGTCACACATTTGTGTGACGGCTCCGATTTTTATATCAGTCAGACTGCCAGGCAGTCATTGTTCCGGGAGGAGACGGTATGAACGGGAAGAATCGGGATCCGAAGAGCCGGTATGTCAGCGCGGCTGCCTGTGCGGATTACAGCCGCGCGGGCGTGCGGAAGGCGCTTGAGCGCGTGCTCGAACCGCTCGGCGGCATTTCGTTCGTGCATCCGGGGATGCGGGTCGCTGTCAAAGCCAATCTGATCGCCGCGCGGGATCCGGAGAAAGCCGCGACGACAAATCCGGTTCTGATCGCGGAGCTCTGCCGCATGCTTGTGGAGTCCGGGGCGGATGTGGTCGTCGGCGACAGTCCGGGCGGGTCGTATAACGCCTCTCATCTTGGAAATGTGTATCGGACGTGCGGGCTTTCCGGGATTGCCGAAACGGGCGCAAGGCTGAACGGGGACTTTTCGGAGAACTTCGTGTCCAATCCGGAGGCGGTTGCGGCGAAAAGCTTTACGTGCACGGCGTGGCTTCAGAAGGCGGACGTAATCATTAATTTTTGCAAATTGAAAACGCATGGCATGATGAAGATGACGTGCGCCGTAAAGAATATGTTCGGGTCGATTCCGGGAATGACAAAGCCGGAGTATCATATGCGCTTTCCGGAACGGGAGAAATTCGCGGATATGCTGATCGATCTCAATGAGTATTTTCATCCGGTGCTGAATCTCGTCGATGCAGTCGACTGTATGGAGGGAAACGGTCCGACTGCCGGGACGAAGCGCCACATCGGATTGATTCTGGCGGGGAGTTCTCCGTATGAAGTCGATGAAGTTTCCGCGCATCTGATCGGGCTTGAGGGCGGCGAGGTTCCGACGATCGCGGCGGCCAGAAAAAGGGGACTCTCAGGAGGATTTGCGGCGGTCCGTCTGACTGGGGATGCGATCGATCCGTTCGTGACACCTGATTTCAAGACGGATATCCGTGAAATCGGGATCGATTTCGGAGCGGGAAGAGCCGGAAGATTTTTGATGAATTCCGTATTTGCGGCGCGTCCGCGTGTATGCGCGCGGGAGTGTATCGGATGCGGAGTGTGCAGAAATGTCTGCCCCGCGAAGGCGATCACAATACGCGGCGGTAAGCCGCAGATCGATCGTTCGGTCTGTATCCGCTGCTTTTGCTGCCAGGAATTTTGTCCGAAGGGCGCGATGAAAGTTCATCAGACGTGGCTCGGAAGTATGATTCACCGGGCAGTCCGTTAGAGGGGTTATCAGGCAGAGGGACTGAAACAATGCGAGTATTGAAAAGCTGGTACCGGCAGAGGGAGAAGCCGGAGGGAGTGCTCGGGAAAATGGCCGCAGGCGCTATGAACCGGAGCAATGCAAAGATGTCGGACTGGGGAATGGATCATCTTAGTGGCGTATCTCCCCGGGTTATCGCGGATCTCGGATGCGGAGGCGGCCGGAATATAAAAAATCTGCTCGAAAAGTTTCCAAATGCAAAACTGCTCGGGCTGGATTGTTCCGGGGCTGCGGTGGAGGTCGCGAATTCGGTCAACCGGGCGGCAGTGAGTGAAAAAAGGTGCAGAATCCTGCAGGGAGACGTGAGAAACATTCCGTTCCGGGATGAAATCGCGGATCTCGTCACTGCGTTTGACGCCGTCTCCTGCTGGGAGGAGCCGGAGACGGGGCTGAAGGAGGCGAGGCGGATTCTGAGAAACGGCGGAATTTTCCTGATCGTCAGCAGCAGTGACGGGATTCCGGATGGAGACCGGCTCCTTACCGGAGGAGGGACGGCAGAGATGACAAAGGAAAAACTCTGCTCGCTCCTGAAGGAAGCCGGGTTTTCTGATATCAATGTTGATCATGACAGCAGGCGCCACCTGCTTTGCATCATCTGTCGCCGGTAAGGGCGGCGGAGCGAGAAGAGGGCACGGGAAAAATGAATTGGAAAAAGTTTGGAATTGATCCGAGAAGACATTATTTACGGGTCACGTATCTGGTAAAATGGATGATCTGCGCAATTGCGGTCGGAGCCGTGATCGGTGTGATCATCACCGGATTTTACTATGCGCTGCATTTTGCGACATCGGCGAGAACGGCTCATCCCCGGATCATCTGGCTGCTGCCGGCGGCAGGCCTTCTGATCGTATTTCTTTACCATCTGCTTGGCGATTTCGACGACAAGGGGACGAACCTGGTCCTGAAGTCGATCACGGATGATCAGCAGATACCGCTGAAAAAGGCGCCGCTGATTTTTGCCGGGACATTCCTGACCCATCTTTTCGGAGGATCTTCGGGCCGTGAGAGCGCCGCTCTGCAGATCGGCGGGTGCATCGGGCAGAATATCGGTCATGCCATGAAGCTGCGTTCGACCGATAAAAAAACAATCACCATGTGCGGGATGAGCGCGGCATTTGCAGCTTTGTTCGGGACACCGATGAGCGCGGCTTTTCTGGCGATGGAGATCGCGAACGTCGGTGTTCTGTATTATTCCGCGCTGGTTCCCTGCGTTGTTTCGGCACTGACCGCTGCGAATCTGGCGCAGTTTCTCGGCGCCCGGGCAGATGTTTTCCGGGTTGAGATGATGCCGCAGTTTACAATCAGAAGCGCGGTCCTCGCGGCAGTTTTCGCGATCCTTTGTGCAGTTCTCAGCAGTGTTTTCTGCCGCCTTCTCCGTGCCGGGGGATGGGTGTACCGCCGGTATTTCAAGGACCCGTACATCCGGATCGCCGCAGGCGGAGGAATGGTTGTCGCCCTTACGCTGATCTTCGGACCGAATATCTATAACGGCGCCGGGATGGATGTGATCGAGAGAGCGTTTGAGGGGGAGGTTCCTCCTTTTGCGTTTCTGCTGAAGATCCTGTTCACGGTGGTGACTCTGGAAGCCGGATTTAAGGGCGGTGAAATCGTTCCGTCTCTTTATATCGGCGCGACATTCGGCGCGGCTGTGGCAAGTCTGACAGGAACCCGGGCGTCTTTGTGCTGCGCGATCGGCATGGGCGCGATGTTCTGCGGCGTTACGAACTGTCCGGTTGCATCGCTGCTGCTGTGTTTTGAAATGTTCGGCTACCGCGGAATGCCGTATTATCTTCTGGCGATCGCACTGGCCTATGCATTTTCCGGTTACTCCAGTCTGTACGGAAGCCAGCGCTTTGTTTTCTCAAAGATGCGCCCGCATACGATCAATCACAGCGCGGAGTGAGGATGAAGCCTTCTTGAATTCGCCGTCTGAATTCGTTACAATAGTAACTGAATCGCGGGGGGATCCTGCAGTCTGTCGACTGTGAGGTGAAGCGATGAAACGAAAATACTGGATTTTGTGGATTTTGTCTGCTGCCCTTGTTTTTACGGCGTGCTCAGGCGGTTATCAGGTCGTTGTGACCGGATCTTCCGGCGCTTTGGCCGGAGAATCCGCAGCAGACGCATCATCCGGCGATCGGGAGAACGGGACGGCAGAAAAGACATCGTCCGGCGATCGGGAGAACGGGACGGCAGAAAAGACATCGTCCGGCGATCAGGATGGCGGGATGACAGAAAAGGCCGTACCGCTCATCTGCGTCTATGTGTGCGGCGCGGTGAACCGGCCCGGGGTCTATCAGCTTGCGGAAGGGAGCAGGGTGTGTGACGCGCTCCGGTGCGCCGGGGGCCTCAGAGAAGATGCGGATGACAGGAGCCTGAATCAGGCCCGCATTCTCGGGGACGGAGAGCAGATCACCGTGCTGACCGGAGAAGAGGCGAAGTCGGGCGGGATTACCGGAAACGGTGCGGAACAATCCGCAGACGGCCTTCCGGGAGACGGGTCATCCGGTGAAGGACCGGCTGCGCGAGTCAATATCAACACAGCCGGAAAAGAGGAGCTGATGACGCTGCCGGGCGTCGGTGAGGCGCGGGCGGAGGCGATCATCGCCTACCGCGGGGAAAACGGAAGGTTTCAATCTGCGGAAGATATCATGAAGATTGAGGGAATCAAGGAAAAACTGTTCGCGAAGCTGCAGGATAAGATCTGCGTGTAGAACCTCTGCGGGTGGAAATCTGTGGAGGAGGAACGTGCGGGATGGTATCCGGGCGGTTTGGGGAGCGGTTTCGTCCGGGGAGATGGATATGGCGAAACGAATACTCGTAGTAGACGATGAAAAACTGATCGTGAAGGGCATCTGTTTTTCACTGGAACAGGACGGTATGGAGACGGAGGTCGCTTATGACGGAGAGGAAGCTCTCCGGCTTGCGAAGGAGGAGCCGTTTGACGTGATCCTTCTGGATGTGATGCTCCCGAAGCTTGGAGGCTTTGACGTTCTTCAGCAGATCCGGGAGTTTTCAAACGTTCCGGTTATCATGCTCACCGCGAAGGGTGAGGATATGGACAAGATCCTGGGACTGGAGAGCGGTGCGGATGATTATATCACGAAACCGTTCAATATTCTGGAGGTCAAGGCCAGAATCAAGGCAATCATGCGCCGGGCGAAACGATCCTCTGAAGAAGAGGAAAAATCACGGGTTGTGCAGACCGGTGATTTAAAACTGGACATCGATTCCAGGAGAGTTTTTGTCAAGGGAAAAGAGGTGAACCTGACGGCCAAGGAGTTTGACGTGCTCAAGCTTCTCGTGTTCAATCCGAACAAGGTTTACAGCAGAGAAAATCTTCTGAACATCGTGTGGGGATATGAGTATCCCGGTGATGTCCGGACGGTCGATGTGCATATCCGGAGACTGCGTGAAAAAATTGAGGAAAATCCGAGCGATCCAAAATACGTGCACACGAAGTGGGGAGTCGGGTATTACTTTACTGCGGCAGAGAGTTGAAGAATCTGACCGGATTTTAAGAAAGCGATAGCGCGGGGAAACCATGGCGGAAGCGGATGATCAGGCTGCTTTCGCCTTTTTCAATTCTCAATTGTGATAGATTGAACCATAAATTCTCTGCCGTGCAGAATCGTTCCGGAGGAGCTGCCGCAGGAAGGGCAGCGGTATTGATTTTCCCGTTTCGGCTGATAGGTTTCCCCACAGGAAGAGCAGTGGATCTCTGCCGGGATTTCTTCGATCGCGAGTGCCGAGCCTTCCAGAATGGTCCCTTTTACTGCCTGCGGCCAGTAACGCCGCAGATACTCCGGAACAAGACCGGTCATCTCCCCGACGGCGACGGTCACCGTATCGACGGATTTTGCGTGATTTGCCTCTGCGGATTCCGATGCGATCCCCGCCAGGCGGATCAGGTAGCTTAATTCATGCATGAATTTCAATCCCTATCGGTCATATTGTTTCTATGACTACAATGCATATTATAATCAAATATTGTGGATATGCACAAAAAGATAACTTGCACTTTAAAAATACAAACTGTGTATTATAATAAAAATGAAGTGATTTTTTTGAGAGGGAGGAAGCGTCTCGTGGGTGTCATACCATTTTTGATCTGTTTTCCGTTTGTGGCGGCAGTTCTGATGTTCTGCATCCGGGTAAACAGGATTCGGAACGCGGTGGCCTATGTCAGCGCAGCTGTCATAATGGCCGCAACCGTTTATCTGTGTGTTCAGTGGCTCATCGGCGGAGCAGGAAAAATCCGGCTTTATTATCACACGGAAGCGGCGGACCGGATCATCCTTGCCGCCGAACTGATCCTGATGTGCGTAGTTACCTGGCTCTGTTTCAAGTACAGAAGGTGGTATATCAGTTTTCTGTCGATCGTTCCGACGCTGGGCATCGCCTGGCTTGAGCTGTTCGGCCCGGAAATGACGGAGTACAACCGGATCTACCTGGATCATCTTTCGGTTCTGATGTGCCTGATCGTAGGCATCATCGGGAGCCTGATCGTGATCTATGCCGTAGGCTATATGCACGGCTATCATCACTATCATACGGATATTCCGGACCGGAGATATTATTTCTTCATGGTGCTGTTCCTGTTTCTCGGGGCAATGTTCGGGTTCGTCCTGTCCGCGGATCTTCTCTGGATCGATTTCTTCTGGGAGGTCACGTCGGTCTGCTCGTTCCTGCTCATCGGGTATACGAAGCTCGAAGAGGCCGTGAAAAACTCCTTCCGCGCCTTGTGGATGAACCTGCTGGGCGGTACGGCACTTGCGGCGGGCATCATTTATTATGCTCTGAAGGATGGAAACACGGATCTTCAGACGATGGTCTGGAGCGGCTCGATGTTTCAGCACGCGGCGCTTGTCGCCGTCGCGCTCACCGCGTTCGCGGCGCTCACGAAGGCGGCGCAGATGCCGTTTTCACGGTGGCTGCTCGGAGCCATGGTCGCGCCTACGCCGTCCTCGGCTCTGCTGCACAGTGCGACGATGGTCAAGGCCGGCATCTACGTCCTGTTCCGGCTGTCGCCGGCGCTGCGGGGGAGCCTCGCGGGATCGATGGTTTCCTTTGTCGGCGGCTTCACGTTCCTTGCGGCGTCGTTTATCGCGATCGCGCAGAGCGATGCCAAGAAGGTTCTGGCGATGTCCACGATCTCAAACCTCGGACTGATGACCGCGTGTGCCGGTGTCGGACGGCCCGAGACAATCTGGGCCGGCGTATTTCTTATGATTTTCCATGCGATCAGCAAATCGCTGCTGTTCCAGGATGTCGGAGCGACGGAGAACTCGCTTCATTCCCGTGATGTCGAGGAGATGCAGGGACTCCTGTACCGCCTTCCGCGGCTTGCGATCATCATGTTTATCGGTATCTGCGGCATGTACCTGGCTCCCTTCGGAATGCTGATCTCGAAATGGGCGGCTCTGAAGGCATCTGTCGACAGCCGGAATATCATCCTTGTATTCTTCATCTGCTTCGGCTCCGCGACCACCACGTTCTACTGGACGAAATGGCTCGGCAAACTGATCGCCCGGTCGTCGAAGCCTGTGGTAAAGGATATTACAAAGACAAATGAGATGATTTCGCTCGGCGTGCACACCGTTCTGATGATCGCCGTATGTGCGCTGTTTCCGCTCCTGTCAAAGATTTATGTGGATCCGCTGGTCAGCGATATGTTCGGAGAGGCGCGGGAGGTTATTCCGACGGGCGTACTCTACCTGCTGGTTCTGCTGATCCTCTTCTTCTTTGCGGTGCCGGTGCTCGCCTATGTAAGAAATAAACACATGGCGGTCAACCGGAAACTTTCGTATCTGAGCGGAATCAATACGGGAAATAATGATGCTTTCGTAAGCGCATACGGTGATGAAAAGAAACTTGTGGTTTCCAATCTGTACCTGACAAAAGCATTCGGTGTGCGCAGGCTGATGGTGCCGTGTGAGGCCATCACATCGGCGGTGATCATCGTAACGGTTGCGATGACGATAGGAGGCGCGTTATGACAACAGCAGTAAGAGTGATTTTCGTTGTTCTGTATGTGCTTCTCGCGCCGCTGATCGGAGCGCTTCTTGCAGGAATCGACCGGAAAATTTCCGCGCGGATGCAGCGGAGGATCGGTCCGCCGGTTCTGCAGCCGCTGTACGATGTGATCAAGCTTCTGAAGAAGCAGGTTATCGCGGTCGACCGCTCTCAGGGCTTTCTGATCGTTTCTTATATGATCCTGACGGTCATCACGGGCTGTCTGTTTTTTGCCGGAGTGGACGTATTGATGGTGTTCTTCATCCTGGGCACATCGTCCGTTTTCCTGTATCTTGCGGCTGTTGTCACCGGATCCGCGATGAGCTCGATGGGAGCGCAGCGCGAGCTGGTACAGGACATGGCGATTGAGCCGGCGCTGCTTTTCTCGGCCGTGGGATTTTACCTGGCGACCGGTTCTTTCGAGGTCGGCAGCATTATCGGCGGACCGGTGAGCGCGATCGTGAAGATGCCGGGATTTTTCGCGGCTTTTCTCTTTGTGCTCACGATCAAGATGCGCAAGTCGCCGTTTGATACGGCGCAGGGCACGCATGCGCATCAGGAGCTGGTCAAAGGAATCACAACCGAGATGGGCGCGAAAAACCTCGCGTATTTTGAAATCACCGAGTGGTACGAGACGGTTCTGATGATGGCCGTCGTCGCGATTTATATCATCAACAGTCATCCGGCGAGTATCATCGCCGCAATTGTCGTCATTCTCCTCGTCTATTTCCTGGAGATTCTGATCGACAACACCTGCGCGCGTCTGAAATGGAAGGATATGCTTGTCCTTTCTTGGACAGTGACGCTGATCAGCGCCGGTGTGAACCTGATTCTGCTGATGGTAATTTAAACATCGCTTCCGGAGGGTAAACGAATGGCAAATGTAAAACGCTCGCCGTGGATCCTGCATTACGACGGATCCAGCTGCAACGGCTGCGATATTGAAGTTCTGGCGTCGATGACGCCGGTTTACGATGCGGAACGCCTCGGCGTTGAAAATACGGGCGATCCGATGC
This sequence comes from uncultured Lachnospiraceae bacterium, assembly GCA_902797025.1. Taxonomy (GTDB): domain Bacteria; phylum Bacillota; class Clostridia; order Lachnospirales; family Lachnospiraceae; genus CADBRN01. The sequence continues at coordinate 9,424 of CADBRN010000011.1, read as the reverse complement.
AGGCGGATATTTTTCTGATCACCGGAGGCATCAACTCGCAGAATGCTTCGGTCGTGAAGCAGCTTTACGACCAGATGCCGCGGCCGAAGGTCGTTGTGGCCGTCGGGATCTGCGCCTGCACAGGGGGCGTCTTCAAAGATGCGTACAACATACTGGGCGGCGCGGACACGGTGATACCGGTTGACATCTATGTTCCGGGATGTGCGGCAAGGCCGCAGTCGATTATCGACGGGATTATCCGGGCAAGGGATCTCTTCCAGAAGAGATCGGAGGAGCATGATGCTCTGATGAAAAAGAAAAATCTCGAGAGGAGGCAGGCATGACAGTCATAGAACCGGTTCAGAAATATGAAGATATCCCTGCCGGAGATCTTCTGGTGACGGTGATGCGGAAACGGCAGGCGGAGTTCCGGCTTGTTCAGATCTGCTGCGCGGTCGTCAACAATCAGTATGAGGTGATCTATTCATTTGCGGATGATGAGTCCTATGAGCTCACAAACATCCGCGTGATGGTGGGACTTAATGAGACAATCCCCAGTATCTGTGATTCATATCCGTACGCAAATTATTATGAAAACGAGATGTCCGAGATGTTCGGTCTGAAGATCGAGATGATCGACGGCGATTATCATGGAAAATTCTACAGAATCGAGGCGACCGAGCCGTTCCTGAGCAAAAAAGCGAAGGAGGAGCGGGCCGTTGAGGCGGAGGAGATCCGCAAAGCGGCGGAGGAAGCTGCAAATATGCCGGCGCCGGAGAAGGACGCTCCGGATCCTGCGTCCAAACCGGAAATCAAAGTGATCAAGAAAGAAGGAGGCGGCGAATAATGGGCAAGAAGAGCGTGATTCCGTTCGGCCCCCAGCATCCGGTGCTCCCGGAGCCGATTCATCTGGACCTCGTCGTGGAAGACGAGGTAGTTGAGGAGGCGATTCCGAATATCGGCTTCATCCACAGAGGTCTCGAGGGATTGGCGGAAAAGAAGGATTTCAACGAGATGGTTTATGTCGCGGAGCGGACCTGCGGAATCTGTTCCTTCGGGCACGGCATGGGATATTGCGAAGCGGTTGAAAAGCTGATGAATGTCGAGGTTCCGGAGCGGGCGAAGTATCTTCGGACGATTTGGATGGAATTTTCGAGAATGCATTCGCATCTGCTCTGGCTCGGACTTACCGCGGACGCATTCGGCTTTGAAAGCCTGTTTTACGAGTGCTGGAGGATCCGTGAATGGGTTCTTGATATCATGGAAAAAACCACCGGCGGGCGGATCATTTTTTCGGTCAATCAGGTCGGCGGTGTTCACAGAGATCTCGATGAAGATCAGATCCGCTTCATGAAGGGAGAATTGGATCGGATCGAGAGGGATCTGAAAAACTGCGAAAAGACATTGTTTGAGGATGCGACGGTTCAGAAGCGGACAAGGGGAATCGGCGTTTTGTCGAAGCAGCAGATTCATGATCTCGGCGCGGTGGGACCCTTCGCCCGGGCGAGCGGACTGAAGTATGATATGCGTATGACCGGTTATGAAGCATACGGAAATCTGGATTTTGAGCCGGTTATTTCGGATGAGGGCGACTGCTACGCGAGAATTCTTGTCCGCACGAAGGAAATATACCAGTCAATCCGGCTGATCCGTCAGGCGCTGGATCAGATGCCGGCCGGAGAGCTCAGCGTACCGGTCAAAGGAATGCCCAAAGGCGAAGCCATGGTGCGGGTCGAGCAGCCGAGAGGCGAGGCGGTTTATTACGTGAACGGTGAGAATACGAGGTTCCTGAACCGCTTCCGGATCCGGACGCCCACATTCGCGAATCTTCCGGGACTCTGTCAGATGCTCCAGGGAGCGAACTATGCGGATGTCGGCATTCTGGTTGTAAGCATAGACCCGTGCATCAGCTGCACGGAACGGTGAGGAGGCGTGTAAGATGGGAATTATGACATTCAGGAACACGATGCTCGCCAATCTCTTTAAAAAGCCGGTGACGACAAAGTATCCGGCAGAGCCGATTGACTACCCGGAAGGAAGCAGGGGGCATATCGAGATTGAGATCGAAAAATGCATCTCCTGTATGCTCTGTGCGAAAAACTGCCCCTCCGGAGCGATCACGGTGGACCGGAAGGAAGGGTCGTGGGAGATCAATCGGATGGACTGCATTCAGTGCGGTTATTGTACGATGAAATGTCCGAAGAAATGCCTGCACATCGTTCCGGGGTATACGGCGCCGGACGGGGTCAAGCAGGTCGACCGTTTTGTGCGGCCGCCGGAAACGATGAAGCCCGCGGCAAAACCGGCGGCTGCGCCGAAGCCGGCGGAAGAGAAAAAGCCGGAGGCCGCACAGAAGGCGGCGGATGCGGTGAAAACGGAAGAGACGAAGCAGAATTAAGAAGCAGGTGAGAGTATGTGTGTAGCATTACCGGGTACGGTGCGTTCTGTGGATACCCGTCATAATACCGCGAAGGTTGATTTTTCCGGGACAGTTGTTGAAGCCCGGACCGGGCTGGTTCCGGTGCGGCAGGGCGACCGGGTTCTTGTCCATGCGGGATGTATCATGCAGAAGCTCAGCGGGACAGAGGCGGATGAGATCGAAGCCCTGCTGTCTGAGATGAGCGGGGTTCTGTGATGGCGGATCTGGAGTCGATCAAACGGTTTTTGAAGAATTACGACGGACCGGAGATGAATATTATGGAGGTCTGCGGGAGCCACACGGCGGCGGTTGCAAAAAACGGGATTCCGTCGTTGCTTTCGGAACGGATCCGTCTCCTGTCCGGACCGGGATGCCCGGTCTGCGTCACTCCGTCTTCCTACATCGACCGGCTGATTGAACTTTCCGGGAAACCGGATGTGTGTGTGGTGACATTCGGGGATCTGATCCGTGTTCCGGGCAGCGAAGGAAATCTCGCGGAAGCCAGGGGAAGAGGCGGACACGTAAAAATGGTTTATTCGCCGATGGACATACTTCCGATGGCCCGGAAAAATCCGGACACGGTTTTTGTGTTTGCCGCGGTCGGATTTGAGACGACGACACCGGTCTATGCGCTTCTTATGAAAGAAATCGTGCAGGGGAAGATTGAGAACATCCGTCTTCTGACGGCGCTGAAGACGATGCCGCCGGCGGTGGATTATCTCTGCATGAATGGTGCGCGGATCGACGGATTTCTGGCTCCCGGGCACGTCTGTGTGATCTCGGGGTACCGGGGGTATGAGCCGATCGCGGAGAAGTACTCGATCCCATTCGGCGTCGCCGGATTTTCGGGGGCGGAGCTTCTGATCGCCCTGTGCGGGCTGGTTCATGACCGGGGGCACGGCGTCGTGAAGAACTATTATCCGATCGTCGCGACGCGGGACGGGAATGCTGAGGCAAGAAGACTGGCTGATGAGTATTTTGAGACGGCTCCGGCTTACTGGCGCGGAATCGGTATGATCCCGGGTTCCGGAAGAGTGCTCAGAGAGCAGTACCATATGTTCGATGCCGGAAGCCGCGATCTGACGGAGGACCGGAAAGCAAATCCGGCATGCCGCTGTGATCAGGTGCTGACGGGAAAACTCCGGCCGTATGAATGCCCGCTGTTCGGAAGGGTATGTACGCCGATGACGCCCCAGGGCGCCTGCATGGTCTCACAGGAGGGAAGCTGCTTTTCTTATCTTGCGAATCACAGAAGGGACTGACAGATGGAAGGTGTGGTCACGACGGCTCACGGAAGCGGAGGAAGCGCGACCGGCGAGCTGATCAGCGATATTTTCGCGAAGGAATTTCATAACGATATGGACGACGCGGCGGTTCTCAATACAGGAGACGGGACGCAGATCGCGATGACGACGGACAGCTTCGTCGTGACGCCTCAGGTCTACCCGGGAGGCGACATCGGACGGCTTGCCGTCTGCGGTACGGTCAACGACCTTCTGATGCGCGGGAGCCGGCCGCTTTATCTTACCGCCGGCTTTATCCTCGAGGAGGGAGTGAGCTTTTCTCTTCTTCGCCGCGCGGCACATTCGATGGCGGAGACGGCCGCGGAAGCCGGCGTGCAAATCGTCGCGGGCGATACGAAAGTCATAGAGGGACACACAGGAAGCGAACCCGGTCTCTATATCAATACCGCCGGATGCGGTATCATGGATGGCTGGAAGCGACCGGACGGAACGGCCGTGAGGACGAATATCGCGGCAGAAAATGCAAGGGGCGGCGACAGGATTCTCGTATCGGGGACGTTGGGCGGGCATCACGCGGTGATTCTGGGATCGAGGCTCGGGATTGACGTCGATGCAAAGAGCGATAACGCGCCGCTCACCGATATGGTCGGAAATCTGATCACATCGGGGATCCGGATTCATGCGATGCGGGATGTCACGCGGGGCGGACTCGGCACGGTCTTAAAGGAACTGGCTGAAGCATCCGGACGCGTGTTTTCCATCCGGGACGAGGCGATCCCGGTAAGCTCCGCGGTCGCTGATTTCTGCCGTATGATGGGGCTGGATCCTCTCTACATGGGTAATGAGGGGAAAATGGTCTGCATCGTGGACCGCCGTGACGCGGAAAAGGCGCTCGCGGTCATCCGACGTTCGAGGTACGGGCAGAATGCCTGCGTGATCGGTGAAGTTCTGGAGGCAGAAGAGAGGAAAATGCCGGGTACGGTAATCATGAAGACTGCCGTGGGCGGAGAGCGGATGATCGGGGTTCTTCAGGGAGAGGGCCTTCCAAGAATCTGCTGAACAAAAAGCTGAATTTTCGGGCGACCTCGTTTATAATAAATGGGATGCCCGATTTTTTTGATAAGTAAATCAGGCGGCAGGATGATGATGAATGATCGATCGCCGGAAGGCGTTGGATGTTGAACCGCAGTAGAAAGGAGCACTGCATGCGCAAGACGAAAATTATCTGTACGATCGGACCCGCAAGTGACACCGAAGAGACACTTACAGGAATGGCGAAGGCCGGCATGAATGTCGCGAGACTGAACTTTTCTCACGGAACACACGAGGAGCACAGGGAAAGAATCGAACGAATCAGGAAAGTCCGCGATGAACTCGGGCTTCCGATCGCGATCATGCTCGATACGAAAGGACCGGAGTACCGGATCGGAGTGTTCGAGAAGCATCAGGTGACGCTTGAGGAAGGTTCGGAGTTTACATTCACGACCGATGACATCGTCGGAAACGAAAAGATCGTTTCGGTCAGCTACAAGGGCTTTGCGGATGATCTTGAGCCCGGCGACCGGATTCTTGTCAACAACGGGCTCGTGGTCTGTGAGGTTGAGGCGGCAGAGGGGACGAACGTCCGCACCGTCGTTCTTGCCGGCGGAAAACTCTCCGACCGGAAGAGCATGAATTTTCCGGGCAAGCTTCTGAAAAATGATTTTCTGAGTGAGCAGGACAAGAGTGATCTTCTTTTCGGCATCGAAAATCAGGTCGATTACGTCGCCGCGTCCTTCGTCTCGACGAAGCAGGACGCGCTCGCCATGCGCCGTTTTCTCGATGAGAACGGGGGAAGGGACATCGACATCATCGCAAAGATCGAGAACCGTTCCGGCGTAGCGAACGTCCGCGAGATTTCGGACGTCGTCGACGGCATCATGGTGGCGCGGGGCGATCTCGGCGTAGAGATCCCGTACATGGAGGTTCCGGCGGTTCAGAAGAAGATCATTTCCGAGTGCCGTCTCCTCGGTAAGCGGGTGATCATCGCGACGGAGATGCTCGAGTCGATGATCGAGAAGATCCGCCCGACCCGCGCCGAGATCTCGGATGTGGCGAACGCCGTTTACGACGGGGCTTCCGCGATCATGCTCTCCGGCGAGTCCGCGGCCGGCCGGTATCCGGTCGAAGCGGTTCAGACGATGTCGGAGGTCGCCGAGTACACCGAAGCCAATATTCACTATGAGAAACGATTCCGGAATACCGAATTTGTCACGCGAAGCAACCTGGACGCGATCTCCCATGCGGCCTGCTCGATGGCGATCGACGTCGGAGCGAAGGCGATCGTCGTCAGTTCCATGAGCGGAGTCACCGCCCGCATGGTCAGCCGCTGGCGCTGTCCGATACCGCTGATCGGCCTTACGACGTCGAGGCGGACGTTTTACAAGCTGGCGCTGAGCTGGGGCGTCACGCCCCTTCTGTCCGATGAGTTTGAGTCGCTGGACGTGCTTCTCTACCATGCGACACAGCAGGCGGCGAAACTGCTCGATCTGAAAGTCGGCGATACGATTGTGCTGACCGGTGGACCGGTAAGGGAGCGCGGCGGCACGAATATGATCAAGCTCGAGGCCGTTAAAAGCGGAATGGTGCGATAACGTGATACGGAGGCGAAGCTTCAGGAGGACGCCAAAGGGATAGTCTTTCAGGAAGAGGGGGAAGACTGAACGGGCGATGTCCGTGGTTTCATTATTCTGCGATGGCGGTAAAATATTCCGGTCAGGTTTGTTTGCATGAGGCGGGAGGAAACATCAATTTCCAGAATAAGATTTTTTGAAAAATGGAAGTTCGCGAGAAGCATCCGGATGCGGATCATGCTGCTTGTTTTTATCATGGGCATTGTGCCGGCGATTATCATCGAATCCGTCATGGTGAAAACCCAGGAGGAGCGCGCCGTGTCGCAGCGGACGATCACGATCCAGAATCAGTGCGCGATCCTCTGTGATCAGCTTGCCAATCTCGGATACATCGAGAACCCTACGTCGGACGTAGTGGACGGGGAACTCAGCATTCTGACAAATATATACGGCGGCCGCATTATGATCGTGAACCGTGATTACAAAGTGATCAAGGATACGTTCAAGCTGGATCAGGGCAAATACATTTTGTCAAAGCGTGTGATCGATTGTTTCAACGGCGATGAGACGAGCCGCTACGATAAGAAAAATCAGTATATCGAGATGGCGCTGAAGATCGCTTCTCCGGACGAAAAGGAAAAAGATGAGGCGTGCGGTGTGATGCTGATCAGCGTTTCGACGACAGAGATTCAGGTGACGAAATGGCTGATGGAGCAGAGAGGAATTCTGATTCTCACACTGATCATCACGGCGATTCTCGTGCTCGGATACTTTCTTTCGGGTCTGCTGGTCAAACCGTTCCGGAAGATCAGCAGTTCGATCGAGGCGCTCGCAGACGGATATGCGGAGGATACGATCTCGGTGCCGGATTTTCTTGAGACGGAGATGATCACGAACGCATTTAACCGGATGATGCGCCGGATCAAGACGATGGACGATTCCAGGGAGGACTTCGTGGCAAATGTCTCCCATGAGCTGAAGACACCGATGGCGTCGATGAAGGTTCTGGCAGACGCCCTGAACAGTCAGCCGGACGCTCCGGTGGAGCAGTACCGTGAGTTTATGGAGGATATTTCCAGAGAGATTGACCGGGAAAATCAGATCATCACGGATCTTCTTTCGCTTGTGAAAATGGACCGGAAGGCACAGGATCTGAATATCGAGACGGTCAATATCAATGATCTGCTTGCGCTGATCATCAAGCGGCTGAAGCCGCTGGCGGAGAAGAAGAACGTGGAGCTGATTCTCGAAAGCTTCCGTCCGGTCAATGCGGAAATCGATCAGACGAAGATCGCGCTGGCACTCACGAATATCATAGAAAATGCGATCAAATACAACAAGCCCGAGGGCGGGTGGGTCCGTACCTCGCTGAACGCGGACCACAAATATTTCTATGTCACGATCGCGGATTCCGGAATCGGAATTCCGAAGGAGTCGGTCGACCACATATTTGAACGATTTTATCGTGTCGACAAGAGCCACTCGCGCGAGATCGGCGGCACGGGACTCGGTCTTGCGATTTCAAGAAATGCGATCGTGCTGCACCGCGGAGCGATCAAGGTCTACAGCGAACCGGGAGAGGGTACGACGTTCTCGATCCGTGTTCCGCTCGTATATATCGCCTGACAGATGGAAAGATATTCCCGGTTCTGCCGGAACAGCAGGATACCGATTGAACGCCTGAAGAAATGGGGCGCAGACTTATGAAAAAAAGAATCATGGCTGTGGTTTTCGCGATTCTTCTCCTGCTGGGATCAGCAGGATGTGGCGTCGCTGATCTGGAAGACGGAAATGAGAGCGCGAAGACCGCGACAATCAAATATTATCTATATTTTATCAACGAGGATGGAGATCAGCTCGTCCCGGAGCGTTACCGCCCGGAGAGTCTGGATACATCAGACATGATCCGGGATTTCCGCGTAAAGTGTTCCGATCCGGATCCTTCGGACGGGAACCTTCAGCCGCTGCTTTCCGACGGGCTTCAGATTAAGAGTACGGTCGTCCGGGACGGAGTGCTGTATCTGAATATGAATGAAAAATACAGCAGTCTCGATACCGCAAGAGAGCTGCTTGTGCGCGCGGGACTTGTGAAAACCTTTGCACAGTGTGACGGCATCAGTTACATCGAAATTACAGTAAATGGAGCGGAACTGAGGGATTCATACGGCAAACCGGTAGGCAGGATGAGCGCGGACAATTTCGTTGAGAACGCAGGACGGTCGATTCATTCGTACCAGAGTGCGGAAATGACGCTTTATTATACAAACGAAGCAGGAGATGTCCTGATTCCCGAGAACCGGACCGTATACTACAGCAGCAACGAACCTCTTGAACGGGCGGTGATCGAAGAACTGATCAGAGGAACAACGGTGAACGGCCATTATCCGGCGATTTCATCGGACACGAAAATCCTCAGCGTCGCCATCCAGGACGGCATCTGCTATGTAAACTTCGACGGAAGTTTTCAGAACACACTTCTTAACGTGCAGGAAGATGTGCAGGTTTATTCCATCGTCAATTCTCTTGTGGACACCTGCGGCGTCACGAAGGTTCAGTTTTCCGTCAACGGAAAGAGCAACAGCGTATTCCGCAAGGAGATGAGACTGGATAAGCAGTATGAAAAAGATAACGGGCTGGTTCAGGAGTGATGGAGAAGCAAGGACGGGCGGATGATGACAGAAATACAGGGATCATTATGTACTATGCGGATATCCTCCGAAGGTTGAATACAGGCTTTCTTCTTCAGAATTTGGAGGTGCAGAGATGAATGTTGAGATTCGGGAATATAAGAAAGTCGATGCAGATGCGGTAATGAAAATATGGAATCAGGTTGTAGAGGACGGAGTAGCTTTTCCACAGGATGAACCCCTTACAGTAGATAATGCAGATGGATTTTTCAGCCAACAGACGTATACCGGGGTTGCCGAAGATACAGACAGCGGGGATATTGTTGGAATGTATATCCTTCACCCGAATAATGTCGGACGCTGTGGTCATATCTGCAATGCTTCCTATGCTGTCCGCAGAGATATTCGCGGAGAGCATATTGGGGAGAAGCTGGTAAAAGACTGCCTTTCAATGGCACACGAAAAAGGATTCCGGATCCTGCAGTTTAATGCAGTGGTGGCAAATAATATTCATGCGATACATCTTTATGAGAGGCTTGGTTT
>CADBRN010000010.1 GCA_902797025.1 uncultured Lachnospiraceae bacterium | reverse complement strand
TTCTGCAAGGCGCATTATCCGCAGTTCGTCGACCGGATTTCCACATCAAAATCACCGCAGCAGATGTTCGGCGCCATGATCAAGAGCTATTTTGCAGAACGGATCAACGTGGATCCGTCAAAGATCTGCAGCATTTCGATTATGCCGTGCCTGGCCAAAAAGGCGGAGTGCGACTATCCGACGATGAAAGATGCGGCGGGCAACGCCGACGTGGATCTTGTTCTGACGACGCGCGAAGCAGAGAGACTGATAAGGATGGCGCACATTGTACCGCAGGATCTTCCGGATGAGGAGATGGACTCCCCGCTCGGGATCGGAAGCGGTGCCGGCAATATTTTCGGCGCCAGCGGCGGCGTCATGGAGGCGGCCCTCCGGACGGCGTACTATGCGGTAAACGGAGAAAATCCCGACCCGGATCATTTCCGGGAAGTCCGCGGAATGGGAGGATGGAAGCAGGCTGTTTTCGATCTGAACGGCACGCAGCTGAGGGTCGCGGTCGTAAACGGCCTCGGAAATGCGTCCGCGCTTCTGGATGCGCTGGATTGCGGCCGGGTGAATTATGATTTTGTTGAAGTGATGGCATGTCCGGGCGGATGTGTGGGAGGCGGCGGACAGCCGATTCATGACGGCGTCGAGATGGCGGGAGATCGTGCGCCCGTGCTTTACCGTCAGGACAGGAATATGACGCTGCGCTTCTCACACGACAATCCGGCTATTCAGGAATGCTACCGGGAGTATCTGGGAAGACCGCTTTCGGAGCGCGCCGAAGAACTTCTTCACACCGATCAGCATGGCTGGAAAATGCCGGGTGAGACTTTTTTCAGTCGATCCGATCGTTCTGAAAGCGGGACAGATGTTCGTACGGAAGGATGAACCGGCTCGCGTAAAGTCCGCACCCGTCGTTGATGCGGTAATTGTCCATCGCCCGGAACATATTGACGTCAACCTTTGACAGATCCAGGTTCTGGAGCGACTGGACGCGCCGGTACGCTTCGTCGAACCAGATGCATTCGCCTTCCGGGACGGAAAAAGGATGAGAACGCTCGTTCTGCTGATTCAGCTCGTAGATGGAGTGATTTGCGTCCCCGATTTCCGCAAAATCGTCCATGTCCTTCGTTCGCAGCTGCAGCTCGGTGAAAGAATGGGCCGGGTTGTCGTAAAACACGATGTGAAGAGAGCGGTAACCGGAGGATTTCGGGTTTGCGATGTAATCTTTGTAATACTGGCGAATGTTTTCATGAAGGAGAGGGGAGGCCGTTTCCTGCCGGATATTTGCATCTTCCGGTGTGAATCCCCGGGCTTCCAGAAAATCCGGAAGCTCATTCGCGATCTCGTACAGTCTGGCGATTTCGATCTTCTCCCGGTCATCGCCGGGATTCAGATGACAGGCGGGCATCGAGATCACGATGCGGTAGGCGATCAGATCGCGGAAACGGCCGACCTGATCCCGTAGCTCCCGGGCTGAGGGATACGTGCCGTGTTTTGCGTAATAGTTTGATACGCCGCTGATGATGTAGCCGTTGAACTTTTCCTCCGCGCGGATCAGCGATTTGATCCGGCCGTGGAATGTGAAAGAAAGATACGGGTAACGCTGCGTCATATATTTGTAGAAATCGCGGATTCTCTGAGACTGTGAGGTCAGAAAGTCATTGTGCTCGAGCATCGCGCACATATGTTGGAGAAATTCCGCGTGTGTCCGGTCGATCGAATCCGGATCATTCCCCGCAGACAGGAGCAGATCCCGCGTGTATTTATGCAGGATCCGGATTACGGTATCGCCGGAATAGAGATAGTCCGTTAACTGAATCATATCCATCCTCATTTCGTGCGCCGGCTTAGCGGCGTGCCAGTTCATGTCCGTATTATATCAAAGATATGATATACGGGCAAATGGCAGAGGAAGCATACAGGATGTCAGATTTCCTCGATGAGGATGATTTCTTTGATGGATTTCAGCTTGACCATCATTTCATCTGCGGTGACATGACGGTTCATCCGGACCGAAAGGATGGCGCAGGCGTTGTGTTTGGCCGTGACTTTTGAGTGGGTGATCTCCAGGTCGATCAGGCGGATTTCCTTTTCACGGAAGTAGGCGAAGACGGTATCGAGGGCCTCCCGGCTCTCGTATTCGATGTAGAGGTTTATTTCCGGTGAATGCTTGAGCAATGCGAAATCGATCTGAGCAAATACGAGTTCCGCCAGCTCGATCAGAACGGTCGTAATGAGCGCGCCCTCGTAGAAGCCGCCGCCGATGGCGAGACCGACGATCGCAGCGGCCCAGAGGCCGGCCGCCGTTGTCAGGCCTTTGATCCGCTCGCGGCGCGTGATGATCGTACCGGCGCCGATAAAGCCGATTCCGGCGATAACCTGTGCGCCGAGTCGGGCCATATCCGTGAAGTAGTGCATATAGAGGTACAGGAACTGGCTGGTCAGGGTCGTCATCGCCGCACCCAGGCAGATGAGGATGTGTGTGCGGAAACCGGCCGGACGGCGCTTAAATTCACGCTCCAGGCCGATGATGCCTCCGCAGATGACGGCGAGAAAAAGCCGAAACGCCGCCGAGTACATATTCAGTTGACGAAGTCCGTCGAAAATAGACAGCATAGGCGTTTTTCCCTCCGTCAGATTTCATAGATAGTGATGATCGAATCAAGCTGTGAAAGATCCATCAGCAGGGCAGTGTGAGACATCCGCCGGTTCAGACGGATGTTGAAAACAGCGCTGTGGTTGATGCCGCGTTTTAAATCGCCGCGTTCAATATCGACTTCGTAGATCCGCACGTCCATCTGCTTCAGAGAAGTTATGATGCCGGTGATATCATTCATCGTATTGTATTCGACATAAAAGTTCATGTTCCTGGCGATATCGATGATTTTAGATTCCACGTTCGAGAGCGCGGCGATCGACAGGATGATCAGAATCACAGCAAGAATGACGGCTTCGTAAAAACCGGCTCCGACCGCGAGCCCCATGCAGGCGGATGCCCAGAGGCCGGCGGCGGTCGTGAGGCCCTTTACCTCCTGACTGCCGGTGACGATGATGGTGCCGGCTCCGAGAAAACCGATGCCGTTGATGACCTGCGCGCCGAAACGGGAGACATCCGTCTTGATACCGATCTGTTCTGCAAGCATTTTCCAGGGACCGGACAGCATGATAAATTCGTACTGACTGATCTCGATCGTAAGTGCGGCTCCGATACATACGAGCATATACGTGCGCATGCCGGCCAGACCGGAATCCCCGTGTTTTCGTTCACGTTCCAGCCCGATAACGCCGCCGCAGAACATCGCGACTACCAGGCGCATGACGACGCCTGCAAAATTTGCCTGCCTGAAATAATCAAAGGCGTGAATCATATCCGCATCTCCGAGAATACAAATTGATCCGTGACGATCCATCGATCATCAACTTATTCGTCCATGATGATCAGATCGTAGTCGCCGGAACGGATCAGCTCCGCAAGTTCAAAACCGTTTCTGGGCAGAATATCCGCTGCAATGCCGGAAAGGCCTTCCTCGCCGGGGCGGTGTGCGTCGGATCCGCCCGTCATGATCAGTCCGTGTTCCTTCGCATAGTCGTATGCGCGGTCGTTGTGACTGAAGTGGCGCGGACAGGGGTTGTACACCTCGACACCGTCCAGGTATTCAGCCGGAGCGGGCGTGCACCCCTTCCGGAAGGGGTGGGCCTGAATGAGCAGCGCGCCGTCTTTCCGGTACTCCTTCGCGAATGCGGCCAGACCCTCGCTCATCACGTGTTCAGGATCTGCCAGCAGCTCTTCATGCCATCCGTATAAAAGATAATCGTTATCGGATCCGTCGAATCGGACTTCTGCACCGGGGATGACGACCAGGCCGCCCTCGTCTTCGGCGTATTTCTTTACCCGCCGGTATCCCTCCAGATAATCGTGAACTTTGCTTCCCGGTTTTGTCAGATCGATGCCCGCATAATCAAAAGCGGTACGGTTGTAATGATCCGTGATGCAGACTGCGTCGAATCCGAGCTTTTTGTAGGTGCTGACGATCGCTCCGGCTCCGAGCCAGCCGCATCTTGAGATATAGGTCGTATGAACATGGGTTTCAATTTTATATTTACGCATTTTCTGATTCATCTCCGTTATCATGCTGTTCCTGTTCGTTGGAATATGGAATGTCAAATGTAAACGATTACAAACAGGGGACAGTCTGAGCTAAACCAACATAGCATTATAATGAAAAAAAGTCAATATAAAAAACAAATTCTGGAAAATGTGCACAAATCCATTCGGAATGTCGAAGCACGCTTTCTTAACCGGTTACATCACCGGATGTCTGTGTAAAAGTCGTCAATATACGACTGAATCGCCGCTCTGTCCGCGCGGATCGGTCCCGGCTGTTCCATCTTCAGCGATACCGCGGCTGTGGCGAACAGAAGCGCGTCGCGTATCGGCAGGTTCTTCGCCCGGCATGCCAGGTAGACGCCCATCGTCGTATCTCCGCGCCCGGTTCTCCCGGAAAGGCTGCGGGCACGGATCGGGCAGGTGAACCAGGTGTCGCCGTCGTATACGAGTACTTCCGTGCTGTGCGTGATCAGGATCTCTCCTGCACCCATGTCATGCATGATTTTTGCCGCTTCGCGCCGGTCGTCGCTGCCGGTCAGAATCTTCGCCTCCGCCGCATCGGTCTTGAGAAAATCAAAGTATTTCAGAAACGTTTCTTTCTGATCCCAGTCGCGGAAATTCATCGGTCCGTTGTCGTTGTGACGGAGAAACCCCTGAATATCAGCTGAGAGTTGCCCGCGCTTTGCCAGATACGGAATCAGGCGTTCGGGAAAATCCCCGTAAAGGAGTCCCGCGAGATGATAAATCGTGCAGGAATCTTCCGGGATTTCTTCGGGGAGGATCGGGTCGGACTGTGCTTCGCAGGAAGCGTCGCGGGTTTCCCGTGTCGGAGTCGTGTAAACGTTTTTCATTTTTGTCGTGAGGCGGGACGGAAGAATCCGGATATGATCACGGTCCGTCTCGAATGCGTCCCGGACATCGGTGTCTTCCGGATTGATCTTCACCGCATTCATCACATCCGCACCGACCGCACGGGCGGCGAAAGAGCAGAAGTAGACGGCTCCGCCGATCCCGCGGTCGATACTTCCGTCAAAGTCAATATTCACATCCCGGCAGGCGGGACCGATAAACATTAAATCGTGATTCATTTTAACCTCCTGTCTGGTCGGGGATCATTGAAACCGAAAGTGTGCCCACACCGCATTGTGATCCGAAAGTTCGCTTTTTTCAAAATGTGCGAGCGCGCTGCCATCGGGCGCGAATCCGCAGTCTTTTGTGAGTGTGGAGATTGTCCGTCCGGAATCGGCGGTCAGATCTTTCGGCAGCAGCCAGTCAAGCCGCAGCAGCATATCGGTTCCGTCCGGCAGTTTCTTGCGGCGCGTCCCTTTTGTATCCGCGTACGGAACGCTTTCTTTTTCGAAAACCGAAGAGGCCGAGCGCCAGTCGAACCCTGCTTTCCCGGCATCCTTCAGACAGGGCTCGTAATCCTCGACGCGGGCCATCTGGTCCCGCAGAAGATCCGGATGCGCCGAGAGAAACTCGATCGCAGGGACGGAACGGCCGTCAAATGTGTTCGTATTCAGATCGCCTCCCATCAGTACCGGGATTCCGGAGAACACCCGCCCGGCTTCGCGCAGGATCGCATCGAGCTGCCGCCTTCTGCCTGCCCCGTCCGTGCGGTTTTCCAGATGCATAGAGACGACGCCGAGCTCCCGGCTTCCGATCTTCAGTCTGGCAAAGATCGCACAGCGCCCGCCGATACGGGTCTGGCGGTCAAAGTACCAGTTGTTTTCCTCGGGCAGACGGAAAGTTTCGCTCCAGAGAACCGGGAAACACGTGAAAATTGCATTTCCATGAAATCCCTTCGGGTCGTCCTCGTTTGCGAGTTCGATAAATTCAAGCCCGTACACATAATTCATCCCGAGAGCTTCCGCAATTTCCCGGGCGACCATCTTTCCGCCGGAACGGACACAGCCGTCATCGAGTTCATTTGCAAGAATAATATCGAACGGACGGATTTCCTCGGAATAGTTCAAAAAATCAATCGTTTCCCGGAGGTTCACCCCTCTCTCGATATTAAAAACCATCGCTCCGAATCCGCTGTTTTCCGGATCCGGGGAAAAGAAAATCGAAGGTTTGGAGAAGGCTCCGGTCTCAGTTTCTGAAAATTGGGGAATCATTGCCATGACCGTTTCCTGGGTTTCCGTCTTCAAAAGATTGCCAAACTTCCTTCGTTCACTAAGTGTGACTGGTTTCATATGAACCGCCTCCGTTGCGTTGTATTGTATCTGGCTCTGAGCATATTGCTGACGAAACTTCCCATACCGAAAATCTGCGCTGCCCTTCGCCCTGCGCCTGGTTCTGAGGGCGAAGCACCGGCAGATCAGGTGTATGGGAAGTTTTCGTTACTGATATATATATTACACGCAGTTTCTATTTGTGTAAAATATTTTGAACGAAAACGTGTGCGAATCCGCAGAATCACCATAATTTGCATAATAAAATTGGAGCATTCGCCAAAATTGCATGATTATTATTGACAATACACGGGCAAAATGATAGTTTACTTGTAAAGTTCACAGAAATCCATTGCGATTATTTGTACGGCTGCAATAGAATTCTATACAGAAAGCCGGATGTTTTCGCAAAGGATTGCGGAAAGCCCGGAACGAGTCGGAGCATTCCGCGGCAGATGGTTCTATCACATCACAAGGTTGGAAAGGAAGGGACAGTCAATGAGGAAGAACTTCAGAAAATTTGGAGCGATTATGCTCGCGGGTGTCATGACGGCAGGAATGCTTGCGGGTTGCGGATCCGGATCCGGAAGCAGCTCCGCTTCGGCATCCTCCGGGGGAGCGGCTTCTTCCGCGTCAAAGTCAGCATCGTCTTCGTCAGGTTCCGCAAATGCATCGAAAGATGCCGCATCTTCAGGAAAATCCAGCGGTTCGCTTTCTGTTTACACCGCTTTCCCGGAGGCGGAGGTTGAATATTATTTCCAGAAATTCGAAGAGCAGACCGGGATCAAGTGCAATTACGTCCGCCTTTCCGCGGGCGAGATGCTCACCCGTGTCGCGGCTGAGAAGGATAACCCGCAGGCGGCCCTGATGCTCGGCGGTTCGACCGATAACTATATCAACATGGAAGATCAGGGTCTGATCGAGCCGTATCAGTCCAAAGCACTTTCCGACACGCCGGAAAATCTGCTGGATCCGAAGGGCGGCTGGGATCCGATCTACGTAGGATGCATCGCATTCGCGTGCAACAAGGAGTGGTTCGAGGATAAGGGTTATGATTACCCGAAGAGCTGGAACGATCTTCTCGATGAAAAGTATAAAAACGAGATCATCATGGCGCATCCGTCCACATCCGGTACGGCTTATACCGTACTTGCAACACTGGTTCAGCTTATGGGCGAGGATCAGGCGTTTGATTATATGAAGAAACTCTCCGGCAACATCACGCAGTTCACAAAGTCCGGATCCGCGGCTCCGAACGCGGTCGCACAGGGCGAGGCGGCGATCGCCATCACGTTCTCGCATGACGGACTGCAGCCGACGGCTGAGGGATATCCGATCGAGCTTTCCTTCCCGGATGACGGAACGGGATACGAGGTAGGCGCATGCGCACTCATCAAGAACGGGCCGGCAGACGAGCAGGAGAACGCGAAGAAGTTCATCGACTGGATGACTTCCACGGACGGACAGAATCTCTACGCTGAGAATGATTCTTTCCGTGTACCGACGAACTCCAAAGCGACGGTAGCAGACGGACTGGTGACTCTCGATCAGGTAAAATGCATCGATTATGATGCGACTTGGGCAGCGGACAATAAGTCGACTCTGACCGCGAGATTTGAATCCGATGTGATCGCGGCACCGGAAGAGGACGCCAAGTAAAACCGATGTCTCCGGAAAACACTCCGGTCAGTGAAAAAGGGGGCTCCCCGCTCGGAAGCCCCTTTTTTAATCGAAGAAACATAGGGAGGTCTTCAGATGGCAGAGAATACAGGGAGAAGCGGGAGAAGCATCGCCCGCGAAAAAAGGAGAAACGAGACGAAGATGATCGCACGCCAGCCGGTGCTTCTGATCACGATCATCGTTGTTATCGCGCTCCTGTTGCTTTTTGTCATATATCCGCTCGTTAAGATGCTTGCATTCAGTTTTACAGACGAGAGCGGTCACGCGTCGATGTCGAACCTGATTTCGATCCTTTCGACTTCCAGATATATGAAAACGACCGGGAGAACGCTTCTTCTGGGTCTGGTAGTCGCCCTGATCGCGACGTTCATCGGCTATATTTTCGCTTACACCACTACGAGAACGAACGTCCCGTGCAAGGGATTTCTCAAGGCGATCGCAACGCTTCCGATCCTTTCCCCGCCGTTCGTCCTTTCCCTTTCGATCATCTTCTTATTTGGAAAGCAGGGATTGATCACAAAGTCACTGCTCGGTATCCGGGGGAACAATGTCTACGGCGCAACGTCGCTGATCATCGTGCAGGTGATGTCATTCTTCCCGATCGCCTACCTTACGCTGTCCGGAATCCTCAGTTCGATTGACGCTTCGGTCGAGGATGCGGCCTGCAACATGGGCGCCGGGAGGTGGAAGACCTTCTGGACGGTGACGTTCCCGCTGTCTCTTCCGGGTGTTATTTCCGCGATGCTGCTGGTATTTATTTCCTCTCTTGAGGATTTCTCGAATCCTGCCACCATCGGAGGAGATTTCACAACGCTTTCGATCGAAATTTACACGACCATCACCGGATCGTACAATATGCGGAAGGGCGCCGCGCTCTCGCTGCTGCTGCTGATCCCTGCCGTGATCGCGTATCTGCTGAACAAATACTGGGTAAATAAGAAGAGCTTTGTGACGGTCACCGGCAAACCGACCCAGGCGCGCAAGATGATCGATGAAAAGCGCATCAAATATCCGCTGTTCGCGATCTGCATGGCAGTGGCATGTATCGTCATCCTCCTGTACGGAACCGTCATCGCGGCCTCTTTCATCAAGACGTGGGGGTATGACTGGTCGATCACGCTGCGCCAGTATAAGAAGGCACTCAGCTACGGACTTGACGCACTGAAGACGTCGATGATTCTCGCGCTGATCTCCGCGTTGATCGGCGGACTGTTCGGTATGGTTATCGCGTATATCACGGCAAAACGTCATTATTATGGCAAGACATTCATCGAGGTTTCGTCGGTTCTGATGTTCGCGGTACCGGGTACGGTTCTCGGTATTTCCTACATCCTTGCGTTCAACACGAAACCGATCGTTCTGACCGGTACGGCTGCGATTCTTGTGATCGTATTTATTTTCAGAAACATGCCGGTCGCGGTCGAATCGGGTACGACGACACTGCTGCAGATTGATAATTCCATCGAGGAGGCTTCGACAGTGCTCGGGGCGGATACAGGCTACAGCTTCCGGAGGATCACGCTCCCGATGCTGCGGAACGCATTCTTCTCGGGACTCGTCTATTCGTTTGTGAAAGCGATCACTGCGGTCAGTGCCGTCATCTTCCTCGTATCGCCGAAGTGGAATGTGATCACGACGAAGATTTATACCCTGTTTGATCAGGCAAAATACGGGCAGGCAGCTGCATTCGTCACAATGATGATCGTGATTCTTCTCGTATTTATCGGTATTTTCGACCGGGTGATCAAAGTTCTTCTTTCCCCGCGGTCGAAGGTTCCGAAAGAGAGCGCCGCGGCGCGTGTTCAAACGAGTGAGAAGAAGGCGGCGTAACGTATCAGTCAGGAAAATGGAGGTTTTGCCATGAGCGAAATGAATAATACGGGAGTGAATCTGGGAAGGAAAAGCTCGGAAGTAGTTCTCAAAGACATCACGAAGGTATTTCAGCAGCCGGATACCGGCAAGGATTTTACAGCCGTCAATCATATCAATCTGAAAGTGAATTCCGGCGAGATGGTGACCCTTCTGGGACCTTCGGGGTGCGGAAAAACGACGACGCTCCGGATGATCTCGGGGTTTGAATATCCGACGAGCGGCAGTGTTTATATCGGAGACCGCGACGTCGCGAAGATTCCGCCGAACAAACGTGGAATTTCAATGGTATTCCAGAGCTACGCGCTGTTTCCGCATATGAACATCTATGAAAATATCGCATACGGTCTGCGTGTCGCGAAACGTCCTCCGGAGGAGGTTACAAAGAGAACCGACGCGGTTATTGAGATGATGCAGCTCAAAGGCATGGAGCGCCGGTTCCCGAATCAGCTTTCCGGAGGCCAGCAGCAGAGAGTCGCTCTCGCCCGCGCGGTCGTAATCGAACCAAGCGTACTGCTGTTTGATGAGCCGCTCTCTAATCTGGATGCAAAACTGCGCGAGACGATGCGGGATGATCTGAGAGCCCTTCAGCAGAGGCTTGGAATTACATCGCTCTATGTCACGCATGATCAGTCTGAGGCAATGGCAATTTCCGATAAGGTCGTCATCATGAAGGACGGGGTAATCCAGCAGGTCGGAACGCCGATGGAAATTTACGAGCAGCCGGTCAACCGTTTCGTCGCGAACTTCATCGGCAAGGCGAATTTTATCGACGGAACGCTCGTATCGAAAGGTCCGGACGGAGCAGTCGTACGGGTCGGTGGAAGAGAGATGCTTGTGCCGAAACCCGGAGCGATGCAGGATGTCGAAGCCGGATCGGACTGCTGCCTCTGCTTCCGTCCGGAGGGAGTGAAACTCTCTTCGAAGGAGGGTGTCTTCCGCTGCAAAGTCGCACGTGCGACGTATTACGGATCAAAAATCGAATACGCACTCATGCTCGGCGATTCACAGTATATCGTAGAAACCTACAATCCGCAGCTTCATGAGCGTTATGCGGCGGGACAGGAAGTTTCTCTCTCGCTTGTCGAAGGGAGCGTCCGCGTACTGCGATAAAGCCGATCCGCAGACGGTATTTCATAGCGCGGCGCGGCAGGAAGTTTTCGTTACAAAGTTGCAATTTAACTCCGGGCAGAATACAATATTGCCCGTGCGGCGGCCGTTTTGCCCCGGCAGAACGGCCGCCGCATTACGTATGACGGGGTGAATCAAAACAGAGGAGGAATGTTCAAATGAAAAAACCTGCATATGACACGATGGTGATCGGTCCGCTTTCGCTCGATATCATGATCGACTGTCATGATCACGAAGACCGGCTGACCGGCGGAGCTGTGATTCAGTCCGGTTACGCTGCCTCGAATATCGGCGGAAGAACGGCTGTTTTCACAAAGCTGAATCCGGCGGATGCCGATGTGTATGATGCCTTTAAAAACTGTCCGGCGGACGTCTACTGGAAACTGTCCGCGCACACAACCTCGATCCGGAATAAGTATTTCACGGAGGACAAGGAGACGCGTGAGTGCACGCTCCTGTCCAAGAGTGATTCGTTCGCGTTCGAAGATCTCCCGCCGGTGGATACAAAGATTTATCATTTCGCCGGGCTGACGTACGGCGACTTTCCGGATGAACTTTTTGTCAAAGCGTCGGAAAAGGGAAAAGTGGCTGTGGATGTACAGTGCCTGCTCCGGCACGGCGAAGCGGACGGTTCGATGAATTTTTATGACTGGGAGAATAAGAAAAAATACCTTCCGTACATCGACTTCCTGAAAACGGATGCGGCGGAAGCGAAGATTCTGACCGGAACCGACGACAGGAAAGAGGCGGCGAAGATTCTGCATGAGTGGGGCGCGAAGGAAATTGTCATCACGCATAACACGGAAGTCCTTGCATACGACGGAAACGAATACTGCGTCAGCCCGATCCGCGCGCGAAGCCTCGTAGGACGTACCGGAAGAGGCGATACCACGTTTGCAGGCTATCTCGTCGAGCGCCTCGGCCACACCATGAAAGACGCACTGCTGTTCGCGACAGCCCTGGTATCACTCAAGATGGAGACGCCGGGACCGTTCTGCGGAACAAGAGAAGACGTAGAACGATATATCCGCGAATTCTACATGGATTGATACACGCTTTTCTGTCTTCCCGCGCACCGTCCGGGCGAAACGTGCTGCGGCTGCCCTGTGCGGTCCGAAAGAACTGAAAAATACCGTCTGAATCACCTTTCCGGGAAACCACCCGCCGGGAAATCCCCCGGGTACAAAAGCATCGGCAGGAGAGCGAGGAAATCGCGAACGCCGGCTGTTGTACCCAGGGGATTTCCCTTTCTAATGTAAAAAACGTGTAAACATTTACAATGTGCCCAAACTGTGAACACATAAAAAGTGCACAAAATATCTAATAAATTCTGTAAACAATAACTGAATATCGTGATTTTACCTGCATTTTACTTGAAAAACCCTCGTACTGATGGTAAGATGACCCTATCCAGTGAGGGAAGCAGAAAATGCGTATGTTTTATAAATGTAAGCGTTTACATTCAAACCTTGCGGCGGGGCAGCTGTACCGGACGAACGGCTGAATGGCCGGTGGAAAATATAGTGGTCTGAAGGGAAGTGGACAGATGGCTCACACGATTAAAGATGTGTCCCGGCTTTCCGGTGTATCGACAGCGACGGTGTCCAGAGCATTTTCAAATCCGGAAAGTGTACGGGAGGCGACGCGGGCGAAGGTGATGGAGGCAGCGAGGATTCTCGACTATCAGCCGAACGCGATCGCACAGTCGATGGCACGCCAGACGACCGAGCACATCGCTTTTCTGATATGCAAGCATGATTCTTCTATTCTGGATGAATTTTACGCGGGAATCTGTGACGGAATCATGCGTGTGACGAAAGATGCAGATTACCGGCTGCTTGTTTCCACGGCGGATGACTGGGGAAGCACGCGAAGAAATCAGGTAGACGGCGTGATTCTCGGAGGAAGCGCGACAGTCGGGATGATTTCGGGCTATGTGAGACAGAACACGAAGATTGTTCTCGTCAACCATGAGCTGGGGGGGTTTGATTTTCCGCGCGTCGTTTCGGACGAGCAGACCGGCGTGAGGATGGCGGTGGAGCATCTGATCAGCCGCGGGCACAGGAAAATCGCGATGCTCGCGGGCCGGTTTTCTCCCTATATCTGTGAAGTCCGATTCAATACGTTCTGCTCAGTGCTGAAGGAACACGGACTCCCTATCCCGGACCGGTACGTCAGAATTTGCGATCCGAATATTCCGGATGCGGAAAGACAGGCGGAGAGAATTCTGATCCAGCAGGATCCTCCGACGGCAATCTTCGGAGCGAACGATGTGATCGCGACCGGCGCCATGAAAGCGGCGATTCGTCTCGGACGGAAGATACCGGATGACGTCGCAGTCATCGGTTACGATGATTCAAGGGTCTGCGAGGCGCTTGAGCCGGAACTGTCCTCGGTTCATACCGACTGTACAAGGATGGGCGAGCTGTCGGCGAAGCTGATGCTCGATCTTCTATCGGGAAATAAACCGGAAAAGAACCGGTTTGTGATCGAACCGAAGCTGGTCATCCGGGGATCGACCTGATCCGGATCGATCAATAAGATAAGACGGCGGCGGCCGCCGGACAATTCAGAACAATCGATACAGAAGCGGCAAAAGCCGCCAGCGAAGGAGGAAAGTGATGCATAAAAAATGGGTGAGTGTGGTGAAAGCGATCATCGCAGCGCTGTTGCTTCTGATCGCGCTTTTCCCGATCTACTGGCTGATCGGTATGTCGATCCGCCCGATGTCGGAGATGAAGGGACATATTTCACTGATTCCGCACGCGCTGACAGGGGAACATTTCCTCGCTCTGTTCACGGACAACGGGTTCGGAAAGGCAATCGGAAATTCTCTTCAGACGACACTGATTTCGACAGCGATTTCGCTGACGATCGGACTTTGTACCGCGTACGTTCTTGCGCGGCACAGGTTCCGCTTCGGCATGAAAAAGCCGATCTCGTTCTGGATCATGATCATCCGTATTCTTCCGCCGGTTGCATTTACGATTCCGCTGTACACGATGTTCTCAAAACTCGGGATCCTGAACACAAAAGTTCCGGTGATTCTGGCGTGCGTACTGATCAACATCACGCTGATCATCTGGTACATGATCGGGTTCTTCGCGGAACTTCCGGAAGAAATCGAGGAGTCCGCAAAAGTCGATGGTGCGACCGAGTGGCAGCTGTTCCGGAAGATCGTACTGCCTCTCGTTGCTCCGGGAATTGCGGCCATCGCGATGCTGTCCTTTATGTATGCATGGAATGAGTACACCTACAGCATCATTTTCATTCAGTCGCCGGCGAACAATACAGTGCCGATCGCACTCGCCGCGCTGAATACGGAGGATAATCTTACAAACTTCGGACTGGTCGCGGCAGGCGGCGTGATTTCCGTCATCCCGATCACCTTGTTCGTGATCTTCGCGCAGAACTATCTGATCTCCGGACTTTCGAGCGGAGCGGTAAAGAGCTGATCCGCCGGTATAAATAATCTGGTATCAATGGACCGATGTCTTTTATTAATAAGGAGGAGGATATAAGACATGAAGATGAAAAAACTAATGGCAACGGGACTGGCTGCAGCGATGGCATTGTCGCTGGCGGCATGCGGCGGATCTTCCTCGTCGGGAACAGATGCGTCGAGCGAGGCAGCAGGAAGCAGTTCGGCTGCAGCGACGAGTGCGGGCGGATCCGGAGCGGCAGCTTCCGGAGAAAAAGTCAAAATGACACTGGCTCTCCGCGGCGGCACATACGGCGACGTCATCAAGCAGTGTCTGCCGGAATTTGAGAAAGAGAATAACTGTGATATCGAGGTTCTGGAGCTTGAGTTCGATGACCTTCACAGCAAGATCGCGCTCGATGCGCAGAATTCCAAGGGAGCATACGATCTGGTTATGGTCGACGGTTCCTGGATGGCTGAGTTTACAGAGAACGAGGTTCTGACGAATCTTTCGGATGCAGGGTATTCCTTCGATGACGATATTATTCCGGGAACAACGGACATCTGCAAAGACAAGGACGGGAATATCTACCTTGCACCGTATTTCGGAAATGTCACCGTTCTTCTTTACAACAAGGATCTCGTCAAGGCGGCGGGATATACCGGCGATAATGATATCAAATCCTGGGACGATGTGATGAAGATCGCACAGTCTGCGAAGGACTCCGGAAAGAACGGATACATCGTCCGCGGCGGAAACCCGGATTCGATCCTTTCTGATTTTATCCCGGTGATGCTTGCAAACGGCGCATGGGTCGTCGATGACAACAACAAACCGACCGTTGACACACCGGAGATGAAGCAGGCACTGACTCAGTACAAGGATCTTGCGGCTACCGGTCAGTCGATGGAAAAAGATGATATTGTGGCACAGATTGACAACGGCGACGGCGCACTGGCAGTCGGATGGCCGGGATGGTATTCGCCGACCTCTGACAGCGCGGGCAGCTACTGTGTCATTCCGAGCAAACTGACCGCAGACGGCAAGGAAGTCAACACCTCCCTGTACGGCACATGGTGCATCGGCGTTCCGCAGAATGCTCCGGACAAGGATCTCGGCGTCAAACTTCTCGAGTACCTCATGGACAAAGACGTGCAGCTCTCTACGGTTGATGCGGGCGGCGTACCGTGCAGATACTCCTGCCTGAAGGACGAAAACGTTCTGAAGAACCATCCGACACTTTCCGTCGTCTGCGACGCTCTGGAAAAAGGTGTATATCGTCCGGTTATCGCGCAGTGGAACGACTTCACCACGACGTTCGGAACCGAGATTGACAACTACATGCAGGGAACCGAGTCCCTCGACGACGCTCTGAAGAACGCGCAGTCTCAGCTTGAGCTTCTGATGCAGTGATCAATGGACGGATCATGCAGCGAGTGAAAGAATGAATCCTGATTTATAAAATTGGCGCGCCGCCTGCCCTGACAGCGACGGCGGCGCGCCGGACGTTGGATCGGAACAGACGATCCTGTTTCTGAAAGGTTCCAGTTATGAGAGCAAAAAATACAGCATTGAAATATGGAAAACCGGATTCTGAGGACCGGGCATTCCCGCGGCTCATGACGCTGCCGACGTTGATCGTGCTGCTTGTCATGACGGCTTATCCGCTGGTGTTTACGGTATTTTACAGCTTTACAAATTACCAGTACGGCAAGAAGGGCGGCTATAAGATAATCGGACTCCAGAACTACCAATCCCTGTTCAAGAGTCCTTACTTTCAGACAGCCGTCCTGAATACAATTAAGTTTACGATCCTTGCCGTTCTTTTTGAGATGGTGATCGGACTTTTAATCGCGGTGTTTGTGCATTCACTGCTTCGCGGACAGAAGGTGCTTCGTATACTGCTCCTTCTTCCTTATCTGCTCCCGACGGTCACGGTCGCTCTGTCCTGGAAGATGATGCTTTCCCAGAACTACGGGATTGTCAACCAGGTTCTTAAGTTTTTCCATCTCCCGGTGCATAACTGGTTTATGGAGACAGGGACCGCGTTCAATACGATTCTTCTGATCGACGTATGGCAGAATGTGCCCTTTGTATTTTTGCTTCTGTATGCGGTTCTGCAGAGCGTCTCCCAGGATCAGTATGAGGCGGCGAAGATTGACGGTGCCAACGCGTGGACGACCTTCTGGCATATCACGATCCCGAATATCAAGGGCGGCCTGATCCTGTGCGCACTGCTCCGCACGATTGATACATTCCGACTCTTTGATAAAGTCAACATCCTGACCGGCGGCGGTCCGGCAGGCACAACTTCGACAATTACGCAGTTCCTCTACAACTATGGTATCAAGAATCTGAAATTTGGATTCGGCTCGGCAGGCGCGATTATCATGACGATTCTTGTACTGATCCTTTCGATCGGTTATATCCGCAAAACGGTGAGCTGATGAGAGGACTGCGCCTTACCTTTATTAATGTCGGTTACGGGGAATCGATTCTTCTGGAGACCGCGGACCGGACACGTAAAGACGGCGTGTTCCGTGCGCTGATCGACGGAGGGAGCGCGGAGCCGGAAGAATATCACGACACTTCTTCCGGAAGAATTCCCGTTATCCGCTGGCTTGAGAGAAAAGAGATCACGCATATTGACCTGCTCGTCAATACGCACATTCACGAGGATCACACAAGCGGTCTTCTGGCGGTTGCGGAACGGTACGCGCCGATCAGTTTCTGGCAGGAACTTCCGCCTCTTTTCTATCAGACCATGACACCTCTTTACGTACGGGAGGAACTGCAGACGACCGAGAAGAAATTTCTCAATTCGGTAAATGATTACCGGAATGTCTGCAGAATCCTCGCGGCAAAGGGATGTGAAATCAGGCAGCTGAGCTGCGAAAGCTCCTGCCTTATTCCTGCCGAACAACTGAAAATGACCGTGTTGGAGCCGGCCCTCGACAGGGAGGAACTGCTCGGACGCATGATAACGGCGATCTGTACGGAAACGGATGAGAATGCGGCACGCTCCGCAGCGAACCGCGCGGATGCAGCCATGAATAATTTCAGCCTGATGCTGATGATTGAATATGCCGGACGGAGGATTCTGCTTCCGGGCGATACCAATCAGAACGGCTACGTCCGTCTGAAGGATGTGGATCTTTCAGCCGACATTTTCAAGGTCGGGCATCACGGCCAGAAAGACGGAATCAGCCGGGATATTTTCCGGAGGATCAGGCCGGAGTATGTGATCTGCTGCGCGTCAAGTGACCGCAGATATGGGAGTGCTTCGCCGGAAATTCTGAAGATGATGCGAGAGGAGGGAGCGGAACTCACCTTTTCGGATTGCCCGGACGTGCCCGGTCAGACTGACAATCTTGAACCTCACAGCGCACTGATTTACGAACTATCCGAAGATGGGCGCATTTCGTTCCGTTATGAAATCTGATCCGCCCTTAAATCATCTGATTTCTACAAAAGGACTGTCCTGCTTTCGGGACAGTCCTTTAATCTGATTAAAATCACGTTTCATTAAAAGATTTGAGATTTACGCCGCAGTGCCGGCAGATCGCGTCGAATGTTTCATCGCTGAGGTCATGTTCGATCATGCAGGCATCGGAGGAAGCCTGCGCCTCGCTGACACCGAGATCTGTAAAAAGCTTTGTGAGGATCCGGTGACGCAGGTAGATACGTTCCGCAATTTTACGTCCGCTGTCCGTAAGAATCAGCATACCGGCGTGATCCGATACGATATATCCGTCCTCTTTCAGATGACGTGTCGCGTAGGATACACTCGGCTTCGTCACTCCCAGCTGATCCGCCACATCGGTCGAGCGCACATATCCTTGTCTTTCTTTTATAATCAAAATCGCCTCAAGGTAATCTTCTTTGCTTTTTCCTACACTTTCAGAAGAAGCGTTCATTATTATCATCCTTTCCGGTTCGATCAAACCATAGTAGTCAATTTAGATTAGCATCATTGAACAGAAATTTCAAGCATCGTTATACAAATCTGGTATACTGTTTTTGATACAATTTTACAGGAATGGAGTGAGAAGTATGAAACCTGTATTGATGATCGGTCTTTCTACCTATGATATAACGGTTCCGATGGACGGACCGCTTGTTGAGAATCAGAAATATCATCTGCGCGTCAGCACCCGGGGCGGCGGCGGTCCGGCGTTTAACGCCGCTTATCTCTGTGCGAAATGGGGAGTTCCTGCTTACCTTCGTACAAGGATCGGCTGTGATGAGTTTGGAGAGGCGATGCGCACCCTGATGAAACGTGCGGGAATTTTTGAGGAGGAAGTTCTGCAGAGAAGGGAATTTCACACGCCGTACAGCTATATCTTTACGAACAATTTCAACGGAAACCGGACGGTCATGAACTTCCGCGATGATCCGGAAACCCGTCACCTTCCTTTCGGCGATCACGATATCGGCGTCATCCTTACGGATGGCCATGAGAAAACGATGTCGCTCGACGCATTTGAGAAGTATCCCCGTGCGCTGCGCGTGCTCGATGCCGGAAATTTCCGGGATTACACACTGGAGGTCGCGAGAGAGGTTGATTATCTTGTCTCTTCACAGGTTTTCGCAGAAGGATACACCGGCAGGAAGATCGACGTCGGTGATCCGAAAGGATGTGCGGAGATATTTGAGTCGGTGGAAGCGATCAATGGGAAAACAGCCGTGATCACGCTGGGCGGGGAAGGTCTCCTCTATCGTGCTCCGGAGAATTCTTTATCCGGACACGGGGGAGAGGTCTGCCATATGCCGGCTTATCCGGCAGAAGCGGTCGATACGACGGGAGCCGGGGATATTTTTCACGGCGCCTTCGTCTGCGGACTGGCGGAGGGCATGGAATTTGAGCAAATCCTGTGTCTCGCGCAGATGGCGGCATCGATTTCGGTCCGATACGAAGGCAGTCAGACTTCGGTTCCGGAGCGTTCTGCGGTGGAGAAGGAACTGAAGTCGACGGGGTTCGGGTATTTGTAAAAGTGCATAAGAATTCGCCTGAAAATTTGTGAACGGATATGACTGAAAATGATTGACTATGACCGAATACGAGCATATTATAAAACTACAGAGATAAAACAATCATAAAAATGCGTGATCGATCAAGATCGATCGCACGGAAGGCGGAATCGATGGGAAAAGAATGAGGCTGCGGAGGAGGCAGTATGTTTGCGGAGGAACGACAAAGAGAGATCCTTTCTCTGGTGATAGAGAATAAGAGCATGACGGTGGAGGAATTGACAAAGCGCCTCAACGCCTCTGAGTCGACCATACGGCGCGATCTTGCGCAGCTGGACAGGATGGGCAGGCTGAACAAGGTGCACGGCGGCGCGACGGTCATTGACCGCGGGTATGTACTCGAAGACCAGGCAGTAGCGGAGAAGAGTGCGAAAAACCCGGATGAGAAGAAAAGGATCGCAGTGTATGCGGCAGGGCTGATCGGAGAAAAGGACTTTGTATATATCGATGCCGGGACGACGACGGATCGGCTGATTGACTGTCTTTCTGAGACACGCGCCGTATTTATGACAAATTCGATCGCCCATGCGAGGAAACTTGCCCTGAAAGGATGTCATGTCATTCTTCCGGAGGGAGAGCTGAAGGTGATATCCGAGGCGATTGTCGGTCCGCAGACGGCGGAGTCCCTGAAAAAATATCATTTCACCATCGGCTTTTTCGGAACGAACGGTGTGACGGACGACACGGGGTTTACAACGCCGGAGATCGGCGAGGCGACGGTCAAGCGCGCGGCGCTGAAACAGTGCGCAGTCCGGTACGTCCTCTGTGATTCAAGTAAGTTTGAGCAGATTTCACCGGTTACGTTCGCGGGATTTCAAGATGCGTTTATTATTACGGATCGTATCAAAGATCCGAAGTACAGAAAATATCAGCATATCACGGAGGTGGCGAATCCATGATCTATACAGTCACGTTCAACCCGTCGATCGATTACATCGTCCGGGTGAAAAATTTTAAGCCGGATACTCTGAACCGTACGTATTATGAACAGATTCTTCCGGGCGGCAAGGGCATCAATGTCTCGATTGTTCTGGGCAATCTCGGCCGTGAGAGCACGGCGCTGGGATTTGTCGCCGGATTTACCGGCCGTGAACTGGAGGACCGGCTCGCTGACTGCGGTGTTAAGAGCGAGTTCATCCATGTCCGCGAGGGATTTACGCGGATCAACGTCAAGATGAAATCGGACGGCGAGACGGAGATCAACGGAATGGGGCCGAAGATCGCAGACGATGAAATCGACGCGCTCTTCGCCAAACTGGATACGCTGAAGCAGGGCGACATTCTCATCATCTCGGGCAGTGTTCCGGGCACGCTTCCGGGCGATATGTACGAGCGGATTCTGAGCCGTCTGCAGGGCAGGGGCATCGCGTTCATCGTAGATGCGGAGAAAGATCTCCTGGTCAATGTACTGCAGTATCATCCGTTCCTGATCAAGCCGAATCATCACGAGCTCGGAGCGATCTTCGGAGTCGATCTGAAGAAGCGCGGCGAGGTCGTCCCCTGCGCGAAGAAGCTGCAGGAGAAGGGGGCGCGGAATGTCCTGATCTCCATGGGGAGTGAGGGTGCCGTGCTGCTTGCAGAGAATGGAGAGGTCTTCATGAGTGAGGCGCCGAAGGGAACACTCGTGAACTCCATCGGCGCCGGCGACTCGATGGTCGCAGGATTCATGACGGGTTATCTCGATACGGGCGATTATGACAAGGCGTTCAGAACCGGCCTGTGCGCAGGTTCGGCGAGCGCGTTCTCGACGGATCTTGCGACAAAGGAAGAGGTGGAGGCTCTTCTGAAGACGCTTTCCTGAACGGGACCGGATTTATCCGGCGTAATATGGAACCGCTGATTTTTCTGTAAAGGAGGATTATCAATGAAAATCAGGGACTTGCTGAAGGCCGAGGGCATCAGACTCGGGGCTTCGGCAACGGACAAGGAGAATGCGATTGATCAGCTGGTTGATCTGCAGGTCGCTTCCGGAAACATCTCCGACCGGGAGAAGTATAAGGAAGGAATCCTCGCCCGCGAGGCGGAGAGCACGACTGCGATGGGGGACGGAATCGCGATTCCGCACGCGAAGGTCGCAGCGGTGAAGCGTGCCGGGCTCGTCGCCATGACTGTTCCGGACGGCGTCGATTACGATGCGCCGGATGGCGAGCCGTCGGATCTGTTCTTCATGATCGCCGCGCCGGAGGGGGCGAATGACGTTCACCTTGAGGTACTGAGCCGTCTGGCAGAGATGCTGATGGATGACGACTTCACGGACAATCTCCGGGCCGCCCGGACGCCGGAGGAATTTCTTGCGGTGATCGACGAGGCGGAATCCGAGAAGCAGGAGCAGGAAGAAGAGAAGGCGGCACAAGCGGCCTCCGGGACAAATCCTCTTCCGGATGTGCTTGCCATAACCGCATGTCCGACCGGAATCGCTCACACATATATGGCAGCCGAGAATCTCGAAAAGACTGCAAAAGAAATGGGCATCCGGCTGAAAGCTGAGACGCAGGGATCTGTCGGCGCAAAAAATATCCTGACTGCGGAGGAGATCGCAAACGCGAAGGGAATTATCATCGCGGCGGACAAGAACATCGATCTTTCGCGGTTTAAGGGCAAACAGGTCTACCAGTGTTCCGTATCAAAAGGAATCAATGAACCGGAGGTTCTGATCAGCAAGATTCTGAATGAGGAAGCGCCGGTTCTTGAGGGAAGCGCCGATCTGTCCGCCGCTGGTTCCGGGGAGAAGGATTCGGTCTGGCACACGATCTACAAAAATCTGATGAACGGCGTGTCGCATATGCTTCCGTTCGTCGTCGGCGGCGGTATTCTGATCGCACTGTCTTTCCTGATCGATACGGGTTCCATCGGGCAGAGCTTTTACGGACAGGGCAATGCCGCGGCAAAGTTTTTCAACCAGATCGGTAATGTCGCCTTCAGTTTCATGCTCCCGGTTCTCGCCGGATTTATCGCGATGTCCATCGCGGACCGGCCGGGACTTGCGGTCGGCTTTGTAGGAGGCTGGATCGCGAAGGAAGGATTTACCTTCGCTTATCTCGCAGATCAGGTCAACGTCGCGGTGCACGGCGCGGAGCCGTCTGTGTCGGCGGTCAGCGCAGGCTTCCTTGGAGCCTTGCTGGCAGGCTTTATTGCCGGGTATCTGACGCTTGGTCTGGAAAAACTCTGTGACCGGATGCCTTCGGCGCTGGAAGGAATCAAACCCGTGTTGATCTATCCGCTGATCGGAATCCTGTGCATCGGGTTCGTCATGTGCGGCATCAATCCGATCATGGGCGCGATCAACAGCGGAATCACCGGCCTTCTGAACAGCATGGGAACCGGAAATCTGACGCTTCTCGGAGGTGTCGTCGGAGGAATGGAGGCGACCGACATGGGCGGTCCCATCAACAAGGCGGCGTATCTGTTTGGCACAGGAATGCTGGAGGGCGGAACAGACGCAGGTCAGTCGATCATGGCATCCGTCATGGCGGGCGGTATGGTTCCGCCGATTTTGATCGCGCTGTCCACCACGTTTTTCAAAAATCGCTGGACTTCCGAGGAGAGAAAAGCCGGTATTGTGAACTATATCATGGGCCTTTCCTTCATTACAGAGGGAGCGATTCCTTACGCGGCGGCAGATCCGGGACACGTGATTCCATCCTGTATCGTCGGTTCCGCACTTGCGGGCGCTCTGTCAGCGGCGTGGGGATGCACCAGCCCGGCACCGCACGGCGGTATCTGGGTCATCGCGGTCATCCACAATCCGGTTGGATACATCGCTGCGATTCTGATCGGCGCAGTTGCGGGATCTCTGATCCTTTCGATCTGGAAGAAAAAACTTCCGCCGGAGAAGAGCGGACTGGCTGACTGAGAAAACCGCCCTCAGAGACCGCTTTCGTCAATAATCATTTCAAGGCTGCCGCAGTATTTATATCTTCGGCAGCCCTTCTGTTAGAAGGAGGCACAACAGATGAAAGAGTACAATTGGGCAATTCTCGGGTGCGGGGTTGTGGCGAATGAGATGGCGGCTGCCCTTACCGGGGTCGGAAAGAAAATCTACGCGGTCGGAAACCGGACGCATGAAAAAGCGGCAGCGTTCGCGAAAAAATATCATGTGGGCAGAGTGTATGATGATCTGAACGAGATGTTCACGGATCCGGATGTTAATGTGATCTACATCACGACCCCGCACAACACGCACATCCGTTTCCTTCGTGAGGCACTTTCGAACGGCAAGCATGTTCTGTGCGAAAAATCCATCACGATGAACAGTGCGGAACTCAGGGAGGCGATGGATCTGGCAAAGAAGAATCATGTGATTCTGGCGGAAGCGATGACGATCTATCATATGCCGATCCACAAGGAACTGCGCCGCCGCGTCGCTTCCGGAGAGTTCGGTGACGTGAATGTCATCACGATGAACTTCGGAAGCTACAAGGAATATAATATGAAGAACCGCTTTTTTAACAAGGCGCTCGCGGGCGGTGCGATGCTTGATATCGGCGTCTATGCGATTGCCGGAGCGCGCTGCTACCTGAAGTCAAAGCCGGATCAGGTCGTATCGAAGGTCACATACGCGCCCAGCGGCTCGGATGAAAAATCCGGAATTGTTATGATGAACAGAGAAGGCCAGATTGTCACAATCTGTCTGACGATGCACTCCAAACAGCCGAAACGCGCGATGATTTCCTGTGACAAAGCCTACATCGAGATCATGGAATATCCGCGTGCGGAAGAAGCCGTCATCACCTGGACGGAAACCGGCGAGAAAGAGATCGTGCGAGCCGGAAAACAGGACCGGGCGCTTGCGTATGAGATGGAGGATATGGAGAAGGCCATAGGCGGAGACCCCTCGGACATGTGCCTCGATTATACCGCGGATGTCATGGATCTTATGACCGGGATCCGCAAAGACTGGGGCTACACGTACGAGGGGGAAGTCTTTTGATTGCAGGAAGTTTTCGATTCAAATATGAATGACCCCGAACGCGTTGAGCACGGAGCTCACGAGTATGACCGCGATGAACGCGATGGCGAGGTACTTCATGATGAAGTTATAGACCTTGCGTCTCTTGAAGGGCATGCCGCAGGCAGTGACTTCCGCGGCGAGTCCGTCGAGGGTGACTTTCTTCAGAATCAGCACACAGGTGGCGATGGCGGCGATCGGCATCATGACGGAATTCGACAGAAAATCGAAGAAGTCAAGAAAATCCATGCCGAGAATTGTGATGCCGGAG
This sequence comes from uncultured Lachnospiraceae bacterium, assembly GCA_902797025.1. Classification (GTDB taxonomy): domain Bacteria; phylum Bacillota; class Clostridia; order Lachnospirales; family Lachnospiraceae; genus CADBRN01. Next base: position 10,646 of record CADBRN010000010.1, on the reverse strand, counting down.
AGTGCATTGAAACCGAGGCTCGAGAGCGTTCCGAGAGCCAGGATGATGACACCGACCAGAATCGAGGAACCGAGGCGGCTCATGTGGAACTCATCTTCAAATGTGGAGACGCAGCTCTCCGCCAGCGAGATGGAACTCGTCAGCGCCGCGAAGAATACGAGCAGGAAAAATACGATTCCGATGATCGTTCCAAGCCCCATGCTGTCGAATACTTTTGGCATCGTGATGAACATCAGAGAGGGTCCTGCCTTCAGGTTTTCCGCGGCGCTGCTGCCGGAGAAGGCGAAGACGGCCGGGATGATCATCAGGCCGGCGAGGACCGCAATCAGAGTGTCGAAGAATTCAACCTGGGAATTCGACGCCTCGATGTTGACATCTTTCTTCATATAGGAGCCGTACGTGTAAAGGATTCCCATCGCGCAGGAGAGCGAGTAGAACATCTGCCCCAGCGCGGATACGATCGTCATCCAGGAAAAGTGTCTCAGATCCGGAATCAGGAAGTATTTTACACCTGCCATCGCGCCGGGCCGTGTGATCGAGTAAATCGCTACGACGAACGCCAGGACGACGAGGACCGGCATCATGATTTTTGACGCGCGTTCGACTCCGCTCTGCACACCGAGAAGAATGACGATGATCGTGCAGAGCGCGAAGATGACGAAAAATACTTCAACGGATTTTGCATCTGAGATAAACGAGGTAAATGCGTCATCCCCGGCGAGAGAATGAACCGCTCCCTGAAAATAGGACGCGAGGTAGCGGAGTACCCATCCGCCGATCACGCAGTAGTACGGTACGATGATCATCGGTACGATCGCGTTAATCCATCCGCCGAACCGGTAGGCTCCGCCCCTGCCGAAATGTTTGAATGCGCCGACCGGACTTTTTCTCGTCATGCGGCCGAGTGACGTTTCCGACATCAGAAGCGCGTATCCGAACGTCAGTACGAAAATAAGATAGATCAGAAGGAAGATTCCTCCGCCGTATTTTGCGGCAAGATACGGAAAACGCCAGATATTTCCGAGACCGACTGCGGAGCCTGCCGTCGCGAGGACGTAGCCGATCGTTCCGGAGAAGTTTGCCCGGGATTTCGGGTTTGTAGATTGTGCCATTTTTATCCCCCCTTAGAAAGTATTATCGATTTATTTTTCGAGAAACAGTTTTCTTGTGATGAAGTTGTAAACCATGACGATTGCGGTTGCGCCGATCTTGACCAGCATATAATAGAGATGCAGGCGGTCCACGCCGAGCCACATGATCAGCTCATTGATGCCGAGGCCGATCACGCTGAACACAATGAAAACGATAAAATTTCTGGTTCCGCTGTGTCTGTCGCTGACATTAAATACCCATCGGACACTTGCGATATAATTGAATACCGTCGAGATGGAGTAGGAAAGCAGGGCGGAAAACAGATAGTTGACCCCGGCGTATTCTGTGAAAACGAACAGCAATCCGTAATCGATCGCGAATGCGATGACGCCCACGATGCCGAAACGGAAAAGCTGTCGGATCAATTTTTGCATGACTCTGAAAAGATCTCCCTTCCGAAAGTTCTTCGCTGATTGAAGAAAAAACAGCAAAAAGACAGGACGATGCGGAAAATTCATGTGAGAAATATTCCGCATCGGCCATTTACAGTGAACGATCTTATTTTCTAACAATACAATATTTGCGGGAGAATTGCAAACTTTTGCAAACTTTTCACGAATCTTTCGGCATCGGGGGTAGGTGAGGCGGGAGAAACGTGTTACTATTCTATAGGACAGCAGGTTAAAATGCAGCAGATCAGAAATGGAACTGTCAGATGAGAGTAAACAAATATCTGGCCGCCTGCGGATTGTTTTCGAGGCGGGGAGCGGATGAAGCGATAGAAGCAGGACGCGTGACGATCGACGGTGTGACGGCAAAGCCCGGAAGTCAGGTCGATGAGAAGAATGTCGTCCGGGTGGATGGAGAAGAGGTGCGGCCGGCCGGAAAGAAAATATATCTCGCGTTCAATAAGCCCCGCGGAATCGTCTGCACCGCAAGCCGTAAGGAGCCGGACAATATCATCGACTGTCTGAATTATCCGAAGCGCGTGACGTATGCCGGGCGGCTTGACAAATGGTCCGAGGGGCTGATGCTCATGACGGACGACGGCGATCTGATCGACGCGGTGATGTCGGCGGGAGACGTGCATGAAAAGGAGTACGAGGTGACGGTCACGGGGATCGTCAGGACGGAAGATCTGAAAGAGATGGAAGGCGGCGTCTACCTTCCGGATCTTGGCCGGAGGACGCGGCCGCTGAAAACCCGCCGGATCGACGATCATCGGTTCCGGATCATTCTGACGGAGGGAATCAACCGCGAAATCCGGAGAATCTGCGCGATATACGGATACAGGATCAGCCGGCTTTGCCGCGTGCGGATCATGAATCTCGAGCTGGGAGATCTCAAACCCGGACGATACCGTGAATTGTCGGAGGAAGAGGTGCGGCGGCTGAAGAAGATGGCCGGGCAGAATCACAGATGATGGATGAGGAAAGGATGCAGCAGGATATGAATCAGGGGCAGAACGGTGCGGAACAGCCCGAAAATCTTACAAGAATGCAGGAACTCGTGCGCCTTCTGAATGACGCGTCGCGGGCCTATTACGCGGAAGACCGTGAGATCATGAGTGATCACGAGTACGATACGCTTTACGATGAGCTTTGCGGGATTGAAAAAAAGACCGGAATCGTCATGGCGAATTCACCGACGCAGCGGGTCGGCTATGAATCGGTCGATTCGCTTCCGAAGGAAGATCATGAGCGGCCGATGCTCTCTCTGGACAAAACGAAGGATGTGGAGCAGCTGCGAAGCTTCATCGGAGATAACCGGACGCTTCTCTCGTGGAAGATGGACGGTCTTACGGTCGTCCTGACTTACCGGGACGGAGCACTGGCAAAAGCGGTGACACGGGGGAACGGAAGGACCGGCGAAGTGGTGACGAACAACGCGAAGACATTCGTGAATATTCCGCTGAAGATCGCGTATACGGGAGAACTCGTGCTGCGGGGAGAAGCGTTTATCACGTATCCGGATTTTGAGCGGATCAACAGCATGATTCCGGAGACGGAGGCAAAATATAAAAATCCGCGCAACCTCTGCAGCGGATCGGTCCGCCAGCTCAACAATGAGGTCACTGCCAGCCGGAACGTGCATTTTTACGCGTTTGCGCTCGTCCGCGCGGATGGCGTTGATTTTGAAAATTCGCATGAGAAACAGTTTCAGTGGCTGAAGAGCCAGGGGTTTGAGACAGTCGGCTACCGCGTGGCCCGCTCGGACACGCTTGATGAGGCGATGGAATATTTCAGAAATCAGGTTAGAAAAAACGACTTCCCCTCGGACGGACTTGTGGCGCTGTATGATGATATTGCATACGGCGAATCCCTCGGATCGACTGCGAAATATCCGAGAAACGCCTATGCCTTCAAATGGGCGGACGAGATGGCGAAGACGCGTCTTCTTGATATTGAGTGGAGCCCGTCGCGGACGGGACTGCTGAACCCGGTCGCGGTTTTTGAGCCGGTGGAGCTGGAGGGGACGACCGTGTCGAGGGCGAGCGTCCATAATGTCAGCATCGTCCGGGATCTTGCGCTTGGGATCGGAGATGAGCTGGAGGTCTATAAGGCAAATATGATCATTCCGCAGATCAACCGGAATCTGACCGGGAGCGGGACGGCGAAAATTCCGGAAACGTGTCCGGCCTGCGGAGGACCGACCGGGGTGAAGTCCACGGGGGAGGTGCAGACACTTTATTGTCTGAATCCGGACTGCCCGGCAAAGCATATGAAGTCCTACACGCTTTTCGTGAGCCGCGATGCCATGAACATGGAGGGAATTTCGGAGCAGACGCTCGAAAAATTTATGGCGCACGGCATGATACACAGCCGTGCGGATCTGTACCGTCTCGGACGGTATGAGGAGACGATCACGAAGATGGACGGATTTGGCCGGAAGTCCTTTGAGAATCTGATGGCCGGGATTGAGCGGTCAAAGAAGACGACGGTTTCAAGGCTCCTTTTCGCACTCGGTATCCCGGGAATCGGCGTGGCGACCGCGAAGCTGATCAGCCGCGCTTATGATGAGGATCCGGACCGGATCCGGGCTGCAGCGGAATCATCTCTGACCGCGATCGACGGCATCGGGGACGTGACCGCGTCGGATTTTGTGAAATGGTGGAGCGACGGGAAGAATGCGGCTTCGGTCGATGAGCTTCTTCCATATCTCACATTTGAAAAAGAGTTTGCCGGCAGGGGCGGATCGAAGCTTGAAGGGAAAACATTTGTCATCACGGGAAGCCTGGCCCGGTTCGCAAACCGCAAAGCACTGGCGGAATTGATCGGACGGGAGGGCGGAAAGGTAACGGGTTCCGTGAGCGCGAAGACGGATTACCTGATTAATAATGATGTGCATTCCGCATCTGCGAAGAACAGGAAGGCGGCAGAACTCGGCATACCGATTCTGTCTGAGGAAGATTTCATTACACAGTTTCATTTTGAGGAGGATGTGTGATATAATAGACCGAAGTTTCGGCCGGATTTTTGATCGGCGCGGCTGAAACGCATCGACAGGACAGGTTGAATGATTGAATAAAGGAAGTGAGCCATATGCCGCTTAAGGTACAGAGTGACCTCCCGGCGAAGGAGATTCTGGAATCAGAAAATATTTTTGTCATGGATGAAGACCGTGCGATGCATCAGGACATCCGGCCGCTTCAGGTTCTGATTCTGAATCTGATGCCGTTAAAAGAGGATACGGAGCTGCAGATTCTGCGGTGTCTGTCGAATTCCCCGATTCAGGTCGATGTGACGTTTATGGTGGTTTCCTCACACACCTCGAGTCACACGTCGAAAAGTCACCTGAACAAGTTTTACGTGACGTTCGATGATGTGAAAAAAGAATATTTCGACGGCATGATTATCACGGGGGCTCCGGTTGAACTGATGGATTTTGAAGAGGTCGACTACTGGAATGAGCTCACGAAGATCATGGACTGGACCGATACGCACGTGACTTCGACGATGTACCAGTGCTGGGGCTGTCAGGCTGCGCTGTATTATTTCTACGGAATCAAAAAACAGCTGCTCCCGAAGAAACTTTTCGGTCTGTACTGGCACAAGGTGAACAAGAGAAAGATCCCGCTGGTCCGGGGGTTTGATGATATCTTCCTCGCGCCGCACTCGCGCTACACGGGCGTGGATCCGGAAGATCTGAAGAAACATGACGAGATATGTGTCCTTGCGGATTCGGATGAGGCGGGATTTTTCCTCGGTATGGCGGACAACGGACGCCGCGTGTTCGTGCAGGGGCATCCGGAGTATGACAGGCTGACGCTGGATCGGGAGTATCGAAGAGATCATGAGCGCGGGCTGGATACGGATCTGCCGGTCCGGTATTATCCGGAAAACGATCAGACGGAAAAGCCGCTTTTGCTTTGGCGTTCTTTGTCGTTCAACCTTTACAACAACTGGCTGAATTATTACGTCTATCAGGTCACGCCGTACCATTTGTACGGCGCGCCGGATTTTGAACGCTGACAGTCTGAAAGAAGACAGTGATCGGGGGTGTACACGGGAAGGACGTATGGGACTTCCTGCGGCATCCCCTGTTTTTATAACAAACAACAGACAAAGAAGGAGAGATGTATTTTGACGATATTTACGGATGCACTTGCAGATGCAGTCATCGATACGCTGAAACTGCTTCCGTTTCTGTTCCTCACATATTTGCTGATGGAATATCTGGAGGACAGGACCGAGGAGAAAACAGCGGAATCATTGAAAAAAGTAGGAAGAATGGGGCCGCTGTTCGGAGGCGCCGTCGGTGTGATTCCTCAGTGCGGATTTTCTGCGGCGGCGGCCAGCCTGTTTTCGGGCGGTGTGATCACCGTGGGCACGATGCTCGCCGCATTTCTGTCGACCTCGGATGAGATGCTTCCGATTTTGATCTCAGAACGTACCGACGCGGGCGGCATCGTCCGGATCGTCGCCGTGAAGATGGCGATCGGGATCGTGAGCGGATTTGTGATCGATTTTCTGAACCGGACGTTCCGGAAAAACCGTCCGAGTCCGCGCCACGCGATCCATGAGCTCTGCGAGCAGGAGCACTGCGGGTGCGATGAGGACGGGCACAGCGGGATTTTATTGCCGGCTCTGAAACACACGCTTCATATCGCTCTGTTCATTTTTCTGATCTCGATCGTGCTCGATCTGGTGCTGAAGGCGGGCGGTGAAGACGCTCTGACCTCTGTCATGAACAGCCGGAATATAGCCGGCGTGCTGATCGCGGCGCTGATCGGACTGATTCCGAACTGCGGCGCTTCCGTGCTTCTTACGGAGCTGTTTCTCCGGGGGATCGCCGGTTCCGGTCAGATGATGGCGGGTCTGCTCGTGAATGCAGGTGTCGGACTCCTCGTCCTTTTCCGGACAAACAGCCGGCACTTGAAAGAAAACATGAAAATTACCGCGGTGCTCTTTGCCTGCGGCGTATTCTGGGGAATCCTGATCGAGGCACTCGGTATTTCGCTCCTGTGAGCAGAAGGATGAGAGACAATGAATCAATATCTTGAACATCTGAATGAACCGCAGAAAGAAGCGGTCGAACATACGGAAGGACCGCTTCTGATACTTGCCGGCGCGGGATCCGGGAAGACGCGTGTTCTCACGAACCGCGTCGCATATCTGATCGACGCCTGCGGAGTCGCGCCGTGGAATATCATGGCGATTACCTTTACGAACAAGGCTGCCGGGGAGATGCAGGAGCGCGTCGAGAAGATGGTCGGCAGCGGATCGGGTGTCTGGATCGCGACATTCCATTCCAGCTGCGCGAGAATTCTGCGCCGTTATATTGACCGGATCGGATATGAGACGAATTTTACGATCTACGACACGGACGACAGCCGGCAGGTCATGAAGACGGTGATCAGCCGTCTCAATCTGAATCCGAAGGTCTACAAGGAACGCGGGATACTGGCGAGGATCTCAGCGGCGAAAAATGAACTGATTGATCCGGAAATGTTCAGGCGCGAAGCGGTCACTTCGGATGACTGCAATATCGCAGATGCTTACCGGATGTATCAGCAGATCCTTAAGAGCAATAATGCGCTGGATTTTGATGATCTTCTTGTGAAGACCGTGGAACTGTTCCAAAGCGATCCGGAAGTGCTTGCGTATTATCAGGAAAAGTTCCGCTATATCATGATCGATGAGTATCAGGACACGAATACCGCCCAGTTTCTTTTTGTAAAACTGCTTGCGGACCGCTACCGGAATATCTGCGTCGTCGGAGACGATGACCAGTCGATCTATAAATTCCGCGGAGCGAATATCCGGAATATTCTTGATTTCGAGGAGACGTTCGGCGGCGCGAAGGTGATCCGTCTGGAGCAGAATTACCGGTCGACTCAGAATATTCTGAATGCAGCGAACGATGTAATCTCGAATAATTCGGCGCGAAAGGAAAAACATCTCTGGTCTGATCACGGGGCGGGTGCGAAGATTCGGTTCCGCAGGTTTGACACCGCGTATGACGAGGCGGATTTTATTGCCCGGGATATTGCGGAGCGCGCCGCTTCCCGGAAGTGCCCGTACAGCAGCTTCGCGGTTCTTTACCGCACGAATGCACAGTCCCGTATGTTCGAGGAAAAATTTGTCCGGGAAAATATCCCGTACAAACTGGTGGGCGGCGTGAATTTCTACGCGCGGAAAGAAATCAAGGATCTGCTTTCTTATCTGAAGACGATCGATAACGGCATGGATGATCTTGCGTGTCAGCGGATCATCAATGTCCCGAAGCGCGGCATCGGTCAGACGACAGTGGGGCGGATCGCCTCGTTTGCGGCACAGCAGTCGGTCAGTTTCTTTGAGGCGGCGCTCCGGGCAGAGGAGATCCCCGGCATCGGGAGGTCTGCTTCAAAGGTCGCGGGATTTACAAATCAGATCGAAAGATACCGCGCGATGACGGATTATCTCGGCGTACGGGAACTGCTTGAGACGATTATCACGGAGACGGGGTACCGGACGGATCTTGAGGCAGAGAAAACGCCGGAGGCAGATGCGCGGCTTGAAAATATCGATGAACTGATTTCCAAGGCGGCTGATTTTGAAGAAACCGGCGGAGGGGCGGGCCTCTCGGAATTTCTGCAGCAGGTTTCTCTTGTCGCGGATATCGATACGGTGGATGACACGACGGACTGCGTTCTGCTGATGACACTCCATGCCGCGAAGGGACTCGAGTTTGATTCGGTCTATATGGCGGGCATGGAGGACGGGACATTTCCGGGTTATCTCTCGATTAATTCCGGCGATCCGACTGAACTGGAAGAAGAGAGGCGGCTTTGCTACGTCGGCATTACTCGGGCGAAAAAAGAGCTCACCCTGACCGCTTCGCGGACGCGTGTCGTGCGGGGTGAGCTGTATAATATGCGGACTTCCAGATTTGTCCGTGAAATACCGGATGAATTGATCGAGATGGATCAGGAGACCGGATACGGGATGCGCAGAGACGACCGGAAAGAAGAGCAGGCGCAGGGATACGCAGGCGCCTCCCGAAGCGTGAAAACGAAGATGCCCGCTTTCCGTCCGCGGGATTTCAAGGTCGTCAAGGCAGATCATCTGGATTATACGACGGGCGACCGCGTCCGGCACGTCAAATTCGGAGAGGGAACCGTACAGAGCATTGTTGAAGGAGGGCGGGACTACGAGGTGACCGTCAATTTCGACAAAGCGGGGGTGAGAAAAATGTTCGCCTCCTTTGCGAAACTTGAGAAGCTCAGTTGACCGATACGGATTCTTCCCGGCTGCCGTCCCATACCGGACGGTAGACGATCTGATAGACGAAGAAATTCAGAATCATCGCGCACAGGACATCAAGGACGGAGTGCTGTTTCAGAAAAACGGTCGAGAGAATGATCAGCACGGTGAGGATACCGGCGCTGTTCACAACCCATCTGTGTCTGCGCAGCATCCTGCAGCCTGCAAGTGCCTGATAAGCGCAGAGTGAGTTGTATACATGCATACTCGGGAAAACATTTGTCGGCGTATCGGTCCGGTAAAGGTGCTGAACCATCCGGACAAAGAGATTGTCATGGGTAAATGTCTTCGGACGGAGCATCAGACCGTTCGGATAGAGCCACGATATCAGGAGGAAGATGCTCATCCCGGTGATCATGGCGATTTCAAACCTGTAGTATTCTCTGCGGTTGCGGTTAATGAGGATGAAGAACGTGCAGGTTCCCATGATAAACGCGAACCAGAGATAATACGGTACGATGAAGTATTCGCAGAACGGGATGATATGATCCAGGGGCGTTGAGATGACATGGTAAGCGCTGTCTGTGCCCACCGCTTTTTCCAGCCGATTGAAAAAAATAAAATAACCGAGAGAGTAAACAGGGAGGACCCACCAGCGATAAACACAGCGATTTTTCAGTTTGATAAATCCTTCTTTGAATGTCATTTCTTTTCCTCCGGATGTGTTCTACCAATAGATCAATCCTAACGCACGAGAAACTGAATTTCAATAGCTGCGCGGTCTGCCGGATAAAAAAGCAGAGGAAGGAAGAAAGTGTTCAAAGATGATGGCGTCATATCGCGGGAAACATTGCTCTGCGTCCGCCTCGCTCCGGACGGTCCAGGCGAAGCACGGCGCATGGAATAGATTGCGGCAGATCCGAAGTCCGAGCACATCGTCCGTCTTGTGGTTGTATGCGATAAAATGCGGACGGCTGATGACGTTTTCGACAAGCGTCGTGGAGGCAATCCGGATGAGCGGATTCAGGCCGAGCGACGGACTGTACCGTGAGGAAAGCTGGCCGCGTAAAATCTCCGGGTGGTGAGTCCGGAACCAGTAGAGCGCGAAAGGGTTGAAGGATTCAATCAGGTACGCTCCATTGTAGGAGGAGAGCAGGTCCATCGTCTTTTCGCACAGACGGCACTTCGTTCCGGAGAGTTTCAGTTCAATCAGAAGCGGTACGTTTCCGTCGACGATTTTCAGAACGTCGCCAAGAAGCGGCATATACAGATCCGTGCCCGAGAGCGGAAGACGGCGGAGTTCGTCATAGGATTTTCCCTCGATGGTCCCCGGAACACCGCAGACGCGGTCAAGCGTGTCGTCGTGAAAGACGACGAGCCGGCCGTCTTTCGACAGGTGAACGTCCAGTTCGATCCCATATCCGTTTTCCACAGCGGCGCGAAATGCAGGAAGTGAATTTTCGGCGATACCCCGGGACAGATCCCAGAGACCGCGGTGGGCAAAGCTGCATCCGGAAAAAACGAGACTCCTGCCGCGGCCGCTGCCATCCGGATGAACCGCCCAGACAAAGAGCAGAAGGAGTCCGGCGGCGGTCAGCGAAAGAACGATCAGTGTATTCATGTTCGTACCTCATGTCTGTAAAAGCACTGGGAAATCATCTCATCTTCTGTCAAGTATACATCAAAGCGATCGGAACGGTCGAGAAATCCGCAAATCCCGTTCCTTTTTTTCGTTTTACTATTATGGGGATCTATGCTATTCTTATGAAGGTAAAAAAGCCTTTCAGCCCATACGGAAGGAGATAAAATGGGAAACGTCAGACGCGTTTATGTAGAAAAAAAACCGGAGTTTGCCGTGGCGGCGAAGGA
>CADBRN010000009.1 GCA_902797025.1 uncultured Lachnospiraceae bacterium | reverse complement strand
CCGTCATCCCAGGTCTTCGTCCCGGACACCTCGATGGTCTCCGGCTGATGGGTGTTGGTGATGACAAATCCCTGCCCGGCGCTTCCCGAAACCGAAGCGGTGTAACCGTCCGGCACTTTCACCTCCTGAACGGTGTACCTGATCGCACTGCCGGCGCTCTTCTCATCCAGACCGGTCCACGTGTAGGTCCAGTTGTCCGCTTCGTTCAGCGTCACCGGATCTCCCGATTTCTTTCCGTCCGCGTACAGCTGAACCTGTACGCCGTCCGGCCGCTTTCCGTCCTGATCGTTCTGATCCTCCCAGTCCTTGGTGACCGTCACGCTGGTCTTCCCCGGCGTGTACCGGTTGGTGATGTCATACCCGCTGATTTCCGTGCTGTATCCGTCCACAGCATCTTCCGTCACCGTATAATTGATCGCCTGGCCTTTCTGATACTTCGGAAGACCTGTAAATTGATAGGTCCACGTTCCGTCCGAACCCGCCTGCACGGTCCTTCTGTCAACTGGGGTACCGTCCGCCAGCAGGTTGACCGTGATGCTCTCAGGCCGGTTTCCGTCCTGATTGTTCTGATCCTCCCACGTCTTCGTGCCGGATACGGTGATGGTTTCCGGCGTGTGAACGTTCGTCAGACTTCCGCCATTTTCAACCGGCCCCGTATTTCCTGTATAAGAATCCACTTCTCCTTCCGTGACTGTATAGCTGCCTCTTGCGAGCCCCGGCAAATTCTGATACGTGACCTTCCAGGTTCCGTCCCCGTTATCGGTTACGGTCGGCTCATACCCTGTCATTATGACACCGTTTGCCTTCAGCTGGAGATTGGCAGCAAACAAGGTCGGGTCCGGACGTTTCCCGTCCTGATTATCGCCGTCATCCCAAACCTTCGTGAATGTGAAATCCGTTTTCGATACCGACAGCTCCGCAGTTTTTTTAATCGGCGTCTGATGGATAACCGCGCCGATCATGTTCTGGAATCCCTTACCGTCGGAAGCGGTCACCGTACTGTCCGCTACATAAACCTTCAACGCCGGATCCATCCACGGAACCGTGGACGAAAGCATGATCTCTGTTGAATCTGACGGTTTTTCTGAAGAAACCAGCGAGAAAATCTCTCCCGGTTTTACCTGCTTCTTTCCGGATTCTTCTGTGACCCCGTCCGGAAGCGAAAGTTCAAACGACGTATTATACGTATTGGGTGCAGTGAGCGACAAACTGCCCGTGTGCCACTTCTGATCATCTGTGCTGTAATAGAACTTCTGATCGCCGGTTATGCTGACCTCATCTGCATTTGGCTGCGTCGTGGGAATCTGATTTGTTGAATCCGCGTCGAGCAGTTTTTTTACCAGCGCAGTTTCTGTAACAGGCGCCTGGTTATCATCTAATCCGGCTTTCTTCAGGAGTGACCAGATGGCGTCTCTCGTACCTCCGTAAGCCTGTTCCTGTTCCACATAATAATCTGCGAGATATACACTGGAATAGGACTCAATCGGATCGCCCGAAAAACCAACCATGCAGAGAGCCGCCCGGTAAAACGGAAGCTGAATCAGCTGCTGATAAGTCAGGCCGGACGGCGTCTTTGCGCTTGAATGATAATATCCGCCAACCGCAATAAGAAAACTGTTCAACGAAGCCTTCTGGGCGCTGTCATTGCGTTTTTCATAGGTGAAAGTATTGTTTCCGATGCTGTCCGGGAAATCGTCCCGAAGAAACTGCGGCGGTGTAAGGATCTGATCAAAATCCTTCTCCGAGATAGCAGGGATCTTGTCGACGATCTCATACAGACCGTATCCGTTATACGGATAGCCGGCATACAAGATGTTTTCCAGCTCGTTCTTCAGTTCAACCTGTGCCTCTCCCGTGATATTATTTGCAGTGAAAAAATCTTCAAATGACGTCTCTGTATATTCAGGAACTGTCTGAATGGTTTTCGTCACATGCGGCCAGTGCAGTTCATTGTTCATGCAGTACAGTATGATTTTCGTACCATCGTCTTCTGTCACGTAATGGATCGTCGTATCTTCATCATATTGAATCTTGATATTCGTGGCAGACTTCCCGTCCAGTGAATTGACCCCGGCTTTTGCGTCCTCCGCTTTTCCGGAATTCTGATCCGAATCTCCGGTATCTGAGGATCTGTCCGTATTGTCTTTGGAGGCCGATGTCTCCTCATCCGGGTCAGATGTATCACTTAATCCTGCGTCCGTCTTCTTCTCAGCTGATCCGGCCGCATCCGATTGCCGGTCTGTCGTTGTCCCTGCTTCCTGCGCTGTAGCTTTTCCGGAAAGATCCTCCGCAAAAACGTTCGGTGCCATTCCTGCAATCAGCGCAAATGTCAAAAGCAATCCTAAAAATTTTCTTCGACCCTTCAACTTTCTCCCTTTCTTTCAAGTTGCGCAATGATGTACTGATTCTATTCGCTATAATAACTTCATTCAGAAGCAAATTACAAGCCGTAAATCAACGAAAATACAAACCATCCTTCGCATTCAGAGTTCGTTCTCTATCCAACGCAAAGAGAACCATCCGATATTACAAAGTGCATCGCCTGAAGGCTGCCGGGAGAAGAGTTCATCGGCAAGCACCCCTGAAGGCTGTTATTTAAAAGAATCCTCAGGAGATGCCGATTGATCATGTTTACAGCCGCTGCCTCTGGCGAGGCAGCGGGATATTCCTACCAGCTTGTTTTGTGCTCATCTGTGACCTCGCCCGTCTCAGTATTTACGAGGTAAAATCCGAGAAGCTCCGTATCATAATCGCCCGACGGATAAACTTTTTCCAGAACGATCTCCTGCTCCGTTCCGCTGTCCGTATCTTTTTCGCCGTTATCATACAGGCAAAGTTCAAACGAAACCTCTTTCCCGTCTTTATTTTCGGATCCGCTGAAAATGAGTGCATAGAGATCGCCCTTTGCATTGGCATCGAACGAAATGGCAAGATCAGGATACACGCCGGATTTCTCCAGATACGAAAAAACCCGCTGCATCGCATTTTGCACGGCGAAACCGCTGTCTGTTTCATCCGATTCAGAATTTCCGGCGCCTTCACCTGAATCCGGCCCGGCCAGATTACCTGACGGAGAAACACCGTCCGGATGCGACTCATTTGATGATGAAGATACACCATCCGAAAACAGCCCACTTGATGATGAAGATACACCATCCGAAAACAGCCCATCTGATGATGAAGACACACCATCCGACAAAGCCGCTGCCCCCGCGCTCCCGGCTTTCTGATCAAATGCTGCCGCTTCCTGCCACTCTTCCATGAACACAGGATCCTGAGCCCGGAAATACTCCGTTCCGCCATAATCCAGATCCACCGCAATGTAATTATATTTCTTGCCGGAAAGAGAATACGTATCCCCGACATTCCGTGCAATGACGCGTTCCGAACCGCCTGAAATCGCCCCAGGCAGTAAAACGCCGTCCAGTGCGACAATAAAGCAGATCCACAGGATCCCCGTGATAATATGCAACACAAGCCGTCCGCCCTTTGCCGGTCCGTTTTCCCGCCGCGAGGTCCTGACAAACAGATACAAAATCCAGACTCCCAGCGCAATCACGAAAAGGCACGTCAGGGAAGACGCAGGCCAGCTGTAATCCGGCTGAAGGTGCCATCCCCTGCGAAGGCAGCTCGATGCGGCAAAATAGAAGACACAATGGGCTGCCATCGCCAAAAAAACAAGGGGCGCGGCAACAGGCACCGGAGATTCTTCTGTGGCATCCTCCACTGCCTTCAGGATTTCACCGCAGACCGCATCTCTGTCCGGCTCATCCATACCGATCCAGGATTGGATGACTGCATCATCCGGGAATATGCCTGACTTTGCGTTTATCCCGGCAAAACGGATATACCACTCCTGCGCGGAGGAGGACTCCTGTCTGTTCTCTATAAGAAGTTCCAGCGCCATCCACAAAAAATCATAATACTTCAAATGTCTGGCCGTGAGCACTTCTGTGTCGACCTCGCGCAGCGCAGATTCCGCCGCACGGAAATGGTGCATCCGGAGATCCAGTTCCGCCATCCGGAGGAGCGATTCGGCTCTTCGCTTTTTATTCTTCCGGAATACATGATGAAAACGATAAAGCAGGAAATCGTGCCTGCCTTCCGGAGAAAGCCTGCGCGAGCGCCGCACAAACAAATTATTAATCGCGGTCTGGACTCCGAAGAGCAGTATCAGTATAGAAAGGAAAAACCATAAAATCCCGGCGGGCGTCACAATCTCTGTCAGCAACGCCTTCCATATAACCAGTATCGCAAGGATCAGCCAGAGTACCGGCCTGCAGATAAATGAAAGAATCCTGCAGAAAACGGCAAGCTTCTTACCCGATGGATCCCAGTGATATCCGCAGCCTGATACAGGATTTACCGTATATGGATTGTTTCGGTTTTCCGGATTTTCCTGATTCATAGCACTTCCCCTCTCCACAAGTTAAAACTCATCCTGATAAGGGCTGTCCGAAACGCCCCTCTGTTTCAGTGAGCGCACGATCCTGTCAAGGAATAATCTCCATCCGTTCCGGAACCACCTTTTATCTCCGCAGCTCTTTACAAGAGACGGGCTGACTGCGTAGTATGCCCGGATAAACATTCGTCCCGGCGCCGTTTTTCGCAGAATATCATCCCGGAATCGGCGTAATGTCCATACCTCCGGGCAGTCATAGGAACCATAGACACAAGTGGCAATATAACAGCCCTGTTTGCCACCGGTGTTTCTGTACCCTCCGGTCAGATTCGGTTCGCTCTCTCCAATCCTGTTTCCCTTCGCATCACGATGAGTGTATCCGCCAAAAATGTTGGGATCACTCTCTCCTACCTTGCGGCCATGATTATCACGCTGTGTATAGCCGCCCCAGATATTCGGATCACTGGAACCTACACGGTGCCCCTTTTCATCATAGTTTGTATAGCCACCAAAAACATTTCGCTCGCTGTGTCCGATTTTCTTACCGTGTTCATCGTAATGATCATAGCCGCCAAATATATTACGTTCACTGTGCCCTTTATTTGACATAAAACATCCCCCTGCCTTTCAAAAATAACTGATTGGTTTCATCAAGCGTCAATCCTGCATATACACGCTCATCGTCAGCCCAGTGAAGATTTACAAGATGAATCTTACAATTTTCAGGATCTGCCGTATTATTTTTCTCGGCAGATCCGGCCGCGTCCCCTCTCCAGTTCAAGAAGTCCCCGTTTTTTATCCAGTCCGCCGGCGTATCCCGTGAGCTGCCCTCTGCTCCCCAGAACCCGGTGGCACGGAATGATGATGCTGATCGGATTGCGTCCCACCGCGCCCCCTACTGCCTGGGGCGACACGGGCTTTCCCCCGCGTTCCCCGGAAAGTTCCCGGGCAATTTTTCCGTATGTTGTCGTGGTTCCGTACGGAACCCGGAGGAGTTTCTTCCATATTATATACTGAAACTCCGTTCCGATCAGATGAAGCGGGGGAGTAAAATCCGGTTCACTTCCTGAAAAGTAAAGATCCAGCCAACTCTTCGCCGATCGAATCGCATCGGTTTCTTCCTTTCTGCAGTTTTGATCCAGATGGCTGCAAAAATACTTCTGGTCCTGAAACCACAATCCGAACAGGCCTTCTTCATCCGATCCCAGTATAATCCGCCCCATGGGCGAATGATATTCTGACCGATACTGCATGATTCCCTCCTTCCCCGCGGCTCCCTGCCGCACTTCTCCCAGCTTGTATATCTTCTCCCACCATGTTAAATTAGAATCAGAAGCCCGTCAACTATATCAAAAACGGAGGCATACGCGCAATGTACAATTTCAATTACTATGTCCCAACCAGAATTTATTTCGGCAAGGGTCAGATTTCTCATCTCGCGGAATTGAAGAATTACGGCTCCAAAGTTCTCCTGTGCTACGGCGGCGGAAGTATCAAACGCAACGGCATCTACGACAAGGCTGTCTCAATTATGAAAGAGGCCGGCCTCACAGTTGAAGATCTCGCCGGCGTCGAGCCAAACCCGAGGATCGAGACGGTCCGAAAGGGTGCGGAACTCTGTAAGCAGAACGGCATCGACATGGTTCTCGCCATCGGAGGCGGCTCCACCATCGACTGTGCGAAAATGGTGGCGGCAGCTGCAAAATACGATGGGGACCCATGGGATCTCGTCCGGCACGGCAGGAAGATTCAGGCAGCTCTTCCGATCTTCTCTGTCCTGACTCTGGCGGCGACCGGCTCCGAGATGGACGAATTCTCTGTCATCTCCGATATGAGCAAAAATGAAAAATGGGGCACCGCATCCGACTTTTTCTTCCCGACCATGTCTGTCCTTGATCCGACTTACACATTCACCGTATCCAAAAAACAGACTGCCGCGGGAACCGCGGATATGATGAGCCACACGTTTGAGAATTACTTCAACTTTACGGAAGGAGCGGATGTT
>CADBRN010000008.1 GCA_902797025.1 uncultured Lachnospiraceae bacterium | reverse complement strand
TTCGTATTCCATATGCTGAAGGAGCATCCGGACGCACGGATCATCTGCGTCGACAAGCTCACGTACGCGGGCAATCTCTCGACGCTCAAGCCTGTGATGGACAATCCGAATTTCCGCTTCATCAGGGCGGATATCTGCGACCGCGACGCGATCTATAAGATTTTCGAGGAAGAGAAGCCGGATTACGTCGTGAACTTTGCGGCGGAGTCCCATGTGGACCGCTCCATCGAGAACCCGGGCGTCTTCCTTCAGACGAATATCATCGGAACGGCGACGATGATGGATGCCTGCCGCAAGTACGGAATCAAACGGTACCATCAGGTGTCGACCGATGAGGTCTACGGCGACCTTCCGCTGGACCGGCCGGATCTGTTCTTCACCGAGGAGACACCGATTCATACGAGCAGCCCCTACAGCAGCTCGAAAGCGTCCGCAGATCTGCTCGTTCTCGCGTATCACAGAACGTACGGACTGCCGGTGACGATCAGCCGCTGCTCCAACAACTACGGACCGTACCATTTCCCGGAGAAGCTGATCCCGCTGATGATCATCAACGCGCTGCATGACGAGCCGCTTCCGGTCTACGGCGACGGTCTGAACGTCCGCGACTGGCTGTACGTCGAGGATCACTGCCGCGCGATCGACCTCATTGTCCACAAGGGACGCGACGGGGAGGTCTATAACGTCGGCGGACACAATGAGATGAAGAACATCGACATCGTGAAGATGATCTGTAAGGAACTCGGAAAACCGGAGAGCCTGATCACCCACGTGACGGACCGCAAGGGACACGACAGACGGTACGCGATCGATCCGACGAAGATCCACAATGAACTCGGATGGCTTCCGGAGACGAAGTTCGCGGACGGCATCAAAAAGACGATCAAATGGTATCTTGATAATGAGGACTGGTGGCAGCCGATCATCAGCGGAGAGTACCAGAATTACTATGAGAAGATGTACGGCCATCGCGAAGAGGTGTGATCCGGCATCGGATTTTTACGGAAGACAGGAGAAAGGACTGACCTATGAAGGTATTTGTGACAGGAGTTGGCGGACAGCTGGGACATGATGTGATGAATCAGCTCGCGAAGCGCGGGTACGAAGGGGTCGGTTCTGACATCGCGCCGGAGTACGGCGGGGTGCAGGACGGCACGGCGGTGACGAAGATGCCGTACGTGCAGCTTGACATTACGGACGCGGATGCGGTGGCGGACACGCTGGATGAAATCCGTCCGGATGTGATCGTGCACTGTGCGGCCTGGACCGCGGTGGACGCGGCGGAGGATGAGGAGAACCGCGCAAAGGTTCACGCGATCAATGCGGACGGCACGAAACATCTCGCCGAAGCGGCGAAAAAACTGGACGCGAAGATGGTCTATATCAGCACGGACTACGTGTTCGACGGCCAGGGAACGGAGCCGTGGGATCCGGACAACCGCGACTACAAACCGCTGAATGTTTACGGACAGACGAAGCTCGAGGGCGAGCTGGCGGTTTCCGGTACGATCGACAAATATTTCATCTGCCGGATCGCGTGGGTATTCGGCCTGAACGGAAAGAACTTCATAAAAACTATGCTGAATGTGGGAAAGACCCACGATACGGTGCGCGTTGTGGACGATCAGGTCGGCACGCCGACGTATACGTATGATCTTGCGCGTCTGCTCGTCGATATGATCGAGACCGACAAGTACGGGTATTACCATGTGACGAACGAGGGCGGATATATTTCCTGGTACGATTTCACCTGCGAGATTTACCGCCAGGCGGGGATGAACACGAAGGTCATCCCGGTGACGACAGAGGAGTACGGCCTCTCGAAGGCCGCGCGGCCGTTCAACAGCCGTCTCGACAGGAGCAAGCTCGTGAAAAACGGGTTCACGCCGCTTCCGGACTGGAAGGATGCGCTCCACAGATTTCTCGTTGAGATCGGCGAGATCAAAGCATAAGGCGAAAGGCAGGCCGGGCTGCGGCGCCGGGCGTAAAGTCCGCGCCGCGGCCCGATTTTTATCGACAGATTTGTGCGGGAGGTTCTTATGAAGATTTCGGTCGCGATGGCATCGTACAACGGTGAGAAATACATCAGGGAGCAGCTGGATTCGATCCGGGCTCAGACAAGGCCTGCCGACGAGCTGATCGTCGTGGACGACTGCTCGACGGACGGTACGATCCGTATCCTGAAAGAATACCGGGAGGAGCATCCGGGGTTTCCGATTCATATTTACAGGAACCGGACGAATCTCGGATATATGAAAAACTTCCGGGCAGCGGCGCGTCTGACGGTCGGCGATCTCGTCCTTTTCTGTGATCAGGACGATATCTGGATGGAGGAGAAGATCGAGACTCTTGCCGGGATCATGGAGGAACACGCGGAAATTCTGGCAGCGGCTTCCTCGTTTGATTTGATCGACGGAGAGGGAAAACCGTTTTTTCAGGAAAAGAGGGAGGGATGGTGCAACAACAACCTCTATCACCGCGAAGTGAAAGAGGACGCGCTGGTTCAGGTCCCGCTTACCGATCTCCTGCTGCACAACTTTTGCCAGGGCTGCGCGGAGATTATGCGCCGCTCCGTCGTCGATGAGTTTGTGAAAGAGTACCGCGGGCGTATTCCCCATGACTGGTTCGCAAATCTGATCGCCGCTCATGAGGGCGGACTTTATTTCTACAATCACCCGCTCTTTCAGTACCGTATTCATGAACATAACGCGCTGGGGCTCGCCCCGAAGGTTTCCTGGAAGCAGAAACTCGCCCCGGAGATCCGGACGCTGGATGCCCGTCAGTCGCGGAACGTCCTTCTGGAGCTGCACCGGATCGCCCCGGAGATGTTCGACCGCAAATCACAGGATGCGGCCGCGCGGGAGGCACAGGATCAGAAGGATTTTATACAGGATTATCTGAAGGCGGTGGAAGAAAAGAAGACGTTCCGGATGCTCGGGATGTACGGAAATCCGAGATACCGCGAGATCCGCTCCCGGGAAGGATGGGCTGCGGATGTATTCTGCTCGGTCTTCGGGAAAAAGCCGGGGAGGCTGTGATGGGAACCCCGCAGGAATCCGGCGCCGCGGAACCTGCGATTTTCCCCCCTGCACAATGTTGCGAACCAATCACGAATAGCATATAATAACGGGACGTGAGTTTTGAAAGTTGGTTTTGGCAGAAAGTTTCGAAAGTCAGAGAGCTTCGAAAAGGAGGAGTCATGGGAAAGATCAAAGTGACGAAAGACTGCAACGGTATCAAGGGTCTTTATGTGATTGAGCCGACCGTGTTCGGCGACAGCCGCGGCTATTTTATGGAGACGTACAATTACAATGATTTCGCGGCGGTGGGGATCGACTGCCAGTTCGTTCAGGACAATCAGTCTGCGTCTAAAAAAGGCGTGCTCCGCGGCCTTCATTTTCAGATCAATTATCCGCAGGACAAGCTGGTGCGTGTTATCAGCGGAGAGGTGTTTGATGTCGCGGTCGATTTACGGCCGGGCAGCGAAACCTTCGGAAAATGGTTCGGCATCACGCTGACCGCGGAGAATAAGAAACAGTTCTTTATCCCGAAAAATTTTGCCCACGGATTTATTGTTCTCTCGGATCACGCGGAGTTCTGCTACAAAGTGACGGATTTTTATCATCCGAACGACGAGGGCGGACTTATGTGGAATGATCCGGATATCGGTGTCGAGTGGCCGATGCCCGGGGGAATGGGTCCGGAGGATCTTATTCTTTCCGACAAAGATCAGGTCAACAGCAGCTATCAGCAGTTTCTTAAAGACAGAGGCATGACGAAATAATTATGAATAAAACCAAAGCGATCGCCAGGTTTCTGATCCTGGCAGCGGCACTGGTGCTGAATGTCTACTTTATTCAGATGCATCCGTCGCATGACACGGAGTCTCTCGGATTTTATATGGACGCGAAATCGGATGCTGCATTCGTCGGCCGTGTCTACTACCTGACGGAGGGGCAGAAAGACGAGGGATGGAAGAGTTATTCCGAGACGCAGTCGGTGCCGGCCTCTTATGGCAATGTAGGAAAGACGCAGACGATGGGCTTTGCCATTCCGGCGAATGCGACGGCGATCCGGTTTGACCCGGCCGAGACGGAAGATGATATCGAATTCTCGAATATCGTGCTTCGCTGCGGCGATCGGGTGCTTCAGGAGTTCTCGCTTGACGATATCGCTGCGGACGCTCAGAAGGATGTGACGATCCAGAAATCCGGAGGCGGATGGATGGTCACGACGAAATCAGGGGACAGCCGTATTCAGATGAAAAACCCGGATGCGGCCGCAAATGTCGCATACGTGAATTCGATTCATGCGAAGGGCGATCTTGTAAAAAAGATCATCATGATCGTCTTTATGGACATCGTGCTGCTGATTCTTTTCTGGAAGTGGGACGGGATCGTCGAGATTCCGAGGGATGTCTGGCGCAATAAAAAGCTGGTATTCCAGCTGGCGAAAAATGATTTCCGGACGAGGTTCGCGGGTTCTTATCTTGGAATTTTCTGGGCCTTTGTACAGCCGGTCATCACGATTTTCGTCTACTGGTTTGTCTTTGAAAAGGCGCTGCGCGCGGGCACACAGGTCACGAAAGCGGGAATCAGTGTGCCGTACGTGCTCTGGCTGATCGCGGGTCTCATTCCGTGGTTTTATTTCTCGGAGGCATACAGTTCGGGCACAAACGCGATGCTGGAGTACAGCTACCTGGTCAAGAAGGTTGTGTTCACCATCGACATCCTGCCGGTGGTCAAGGTTGTGTCCGCACTGTTCGTGCATCTGTTCTTCATCGGGTTCACGGTGGTGGTGTACGCGCTGAACGGATTCTATCCGACGCCGTATATGCTGCAGATGCTGTATTATTCCTTTGCTATGATCATGCTCGTCACCGCGCAGGTTTATTTCTCGGCGGCGATCGTCGTATTCTTCCGGGATCTGTCGCAGATCATCAACATCATCATGCAGATCGGCGTATGGTTTACCCCGATCATGTGGAACATCGACGCGATGAATCTGTCGCGTCCGGTGACGTTTATCCTGGAGCTGAATCCGATGTATTACGTCGTGATGGGATACCGGGACGCGCTGATCAACAATCTGTGGTTCTGGGAGCACGGGACGCTGACGGTTTATTTCTGGGCTCTTGTTGTTGTGCTGTTCATCATCGGATCCGTCGTGTTCCGGCGTCTGAAAGTGCACTTTGCTGACGTGCTTTGATGGAGGTGCTTTCATGAACGA
>CADBRN010000007.1 GCA_902797025.1 uncultured Lachnospiraceae bacterium | reverse complement strand
CGGATTCAGCGCCGTCACAAGCATCAGGGAGTTGTGCAGGTTGTAATCCATTTTCTCCCGGTTGGCCTCGATGCCGACCAGGCATTTGTCCGTGAAGGAACGAATGCCGTCCGCCAGCAGCCGCACGGACTGCAGAAAGTTATAGGCGATCACCGGCATGAACACGTTCAGCTCAAAGTTTCCCTGCGAAGCCGCGAACCCGACCGCCGCGTCGTTCCCCATGATCTGAACCGCGACCATCGTCATCGCCTCACACTGCGTCGGATTCACCTTTCCCGGCATGATCGAGCTTCCCGGCTCATTCGCCGGAATTGTGATCTCGCCCAAACCACACCTCGGGCCGCTGGCGAGATGGCGCACATCATTCGCGATCTTCATCATGTCCGCGGCAAGCGCTTTTACCGCGCCGTGAGCAAATGTGACCGCGTCCTTCGACGTCAGTGCGTGAAATTTATTCTTCTCTGTCTCAAACGGATAGCCGGTCAGTTTTGACACTTCCTCCGCGACGCGGACATCAAATCCCTCCGGCGCGTTCAGCCCCGTCCCGACGGCCGTCCCGCCGAGCGCCAGCTTCGAAATATGCGGAAGCGCCGACTCAAGCTGCGCGCGCCCCTCCTCAAGCATTCCTCTCCACCCGCTGATTTCCTGCGAAAAGCGGATCGGAGTCGCGTCCATCAGATGTGTGCGCCCGCTCTTGATCACGTCCCCGTTCTTTTCCTCCAGCCCTCTGAGGACTTCGATGCAGTGATCGATCGACGGGAACAGACGGCTCCGGATCGCCGTGACCGCAGCGATATGAATCGCCGTCGGGAACGTATCATTCGAGCTCTGCGACATATTCACCGTGTCGTTCGGGTGAAGGAGCTTCTCTCCGGCAATTTCATTTCCCCGGTTCGCGATCACCTCGTTCACGTTCATATTCGACTGGGTCCCGCTGCCTGTCTGCCAGACCGCCAGCGGGAAATTTCCGTCCAGGCTGCCGTCAAGAATCTCGTCACAGACCCGGCCGATCAGAGCACACTTCTGCCCGTCCAGCTTCCCGAGGCTGCAATTCGCGGCTGCCGCAGCTTTTTTGAGCACCGCAAACGCTTCGATGATCTCAGTCGGGATCTTTTCCGTTCCGATCTTGAAATTCTGATAGCTGCGCTGTGTCTGCGCTCCCCAGTACGAGTCCGCCGGTACCTTCATCTCGCCCATCGAGTCATGTTCGATCCTGTATTCCATGTACACACTCCTTTATCTGATCCTGGTGATACTCCCGATTTTATTCCCATCCAGTATAACAACTGTGCCTTTTTTCCTCAATCAAAAAAACGGATCTCCCTTCGGAGACCCGCTTTTTGATTCTTTCTGTTACTTACACAAGACGCCGGATCGCTACGATTGAGCGGTAGGTTGCGCTTGAGTATTTGATGCCGCCCGCCGGATACGGTTTGCTGTTCGAAGCGTTGACCATCTGCCCGCCGCCGACGTAGATTCCTACATGACCGGAGTAGCAGAGGATATCGCCCGGCTGTGCCTCGGAGAGACTTCCCACCGATCTGCCGACCGATGCAAGCGCGCCGGAAGAATGCGGAAGGCTGTATCCGAAGTGAGCGTAAACCTGCATGACGAATCCTGAACAGTCGCATCCGTTCGTCAGGCTCGTTCCTCCCCACACATACGGATTACCGATAAACTGTTCCGCATATGCGACAACCGAAGAGCCGGAACCGGATCCCTTGCCGGATGATGAGCTGGCTGAAGATCCGGACGATTTCGAGCTGTTGTTTGACGCCTTTGAACTATTTGAGGCCTTCGAACTGCTGCCCGAAGATTTCGAACTGCCATTCGACGCGTTTGAACTATTTCCCGAAGATTTCGAACCGCTGTTCGACGTGTTCGCATTTCCGGCCGAAGCAGAAGACTTCGTCGATCCGGATGATTTCGTCTGAGCGCTGCCGCCCGAATTTTCGTTCGATGCATTCGAGCTGTTTCCGGAAGACTTCGAAGACTTCTTAGAAGAAGACTGCTGTGCCGCCTGCTGCTGAGCCGCCTGCTGTGCGGCCTGCTCCGCCGCCTGCTGTGCCGCAACCAGCTCGTTGATCTTCGCGTTCTGCTCTGAGATCAACTGCTCGTACTCCGCCGCCTTCGCGTTGGAATCCGCCAGCTGCGCGTCATAATCCGCAGATGTCGCTTTAGCCTGTTCCAGAAGCGTTTCCAGCTGAGCTTTATCTTCCTCCTGATCCTGCTTGAGATACTCCAGATTCTGCTTCTCCTGCTCCTGCTGGGTCTGCAGATCCGTGATCTTCTGAACCGTTTCCGCATACTCAGTCAGGCACTGGCGGTCGTAATCATACATCTTCTCGGTGTACTCCGCCTGCGTCAGAATCTTGGAAACGTCTCCGTTATTCAGGAAGATCTCCGCCCATCCCGCATTTCCGCCATTCTCATAGATGTAGCGGATCCGCTTCTTCATCGCCTTGTACTCGGTGTCCTTCTGACCCTGGGCTTCGGTCAGCTGTGCGGCGATCTGGGAGAGTTCCTGATTTTTCGCATCGATCTGATTGCTCGTGTCCTGAATCTCCGCGATCTGCGTGACAAGCTGTCCGCCGAGGCTGTCGATCTGCCCGGTCACTTCGGATTTCTTCTGCTCCAGCGCGCTGATCTGACTCTGCAGATCGTTCAGCTTCGCGCTGGTATCATTTTTCTGCTGCTGCACGCTCTCGATGGAGGGCGATGCGAGAATAGTCTGCGGCATAACTGTACTGACCGCTACGACCGCTGCCATTCCATAAACAAGTGCTTTTGATTTTCGCATATATCCATCCCCAATGTCTGCGCTGCTTTGTTTCTCTACTTCGTATGTAATAATTTCGAAACATTTTCTTCAATCTTTCTACATACTAGCATAAATTCTTGTTCCACACAAGTAGTAATTTTGTAAACTTATCTGCCCGGATTTCCCGATTTTACTGCATCTGCCTGATTTTGCAGATGCTGATCCCGTGCCCGGACGGATCTGCCGCAACATCTTCACCGCTGATGGATATCGTGCCGTCGCTGATTTTTTTCGCCGTCTCCTGATACTCTTCCTCCGTAAAATTCTGAAAACCTCCGTCCGCCAGATTCATGCAGACGCCGCCGTCCCTGATACCGAGAACATTGATGCGTCCGCCTTCGAGACTGCCCGTGCGGATTTTTTCCAGCGCGCTCTCCGCCGCCTGCGTATAATTGATTCCCGACGAGGCGATCACAGAATCCGGCTGATTGTCATTCATATCCGCGGTGATCGCTTTCCCTCCGGATTCCTGCGCGCTCTCCGGTCCGATAAATTCCGGCCCGTTCCCGCTCACGCAGATCAGCTGACATCCATTCTGAAACCATCCGTTCACCCCGGATACCTGCGCCGGGTCGATGGCGCCCGAAGGAATGAATCCGTACATCACTTCGACCGAACCCGCACCGAGTCCTTTTTGTCCGCCCGCATACTCCGCTCCCTGAATAAATCCGGAGCCATAGAGCACATCGCCTTCCTCCCTGCTCCCGCCGAGATATCCGAGCTTTGTATAGCCCTCGCTGACTGCCGCATAACCTGCCAGAAAGCCGGCCTCCCCGCGGTCAAAACGCACACAGTACGTATTTCCGCGGATCCTTCCCCCGCCCTGACCGGTTCCGTCCGTCGGAACACCGTCAAACAGGATGAACTGCGTGTGAATTTTTCTCTGCTGAAGGTCGTAGACTGCATTTCCCATAGTCGTTCCGACACATACAATGACCTCCGCACCGTCGTCAATTGCCTTTTCCATCGCATCCCTTGCGCCGGCAGCGCCTGTACTCTCCGGTGTATACGCCGACGCCGTCGCGTTGTGATTTTTCGCGTAGTCCGAAATACCCTGCCAAAGTTTTGCACTCGCGTTCTGATACTCTCCGGTCTGCGTGCTGCCGACAAACGCGACGCGCATCGTCTTCAGATTCACCTGACACCCGGAGAAAAGCAGCGAACCGGCGGCAAGCAGCATTGCCGTCAAAAGGGCGGCCCCTTTTTTTCGGACGCTTCCCCTCTTCTTCATAATGATAAATTACCCCTTATTACCCGAAAAACGGGTCAAAAAAAGCTCCCTTGATACAGGAGCGCTGATACGTCAAAAAAGCCTGTCTGTCCGTGAATCGTTTTCCCCCTGCAATTCCGGCATTCGACAAACAATATTTAAGTTTTTTGAAATTTGTACTCCCAGTTTTAAGTATACCCACATCCGACAGCGATGGAAAGTACGTCTGTTAAAAGAATTGATTATGAATCTGTTAATTTTTATTAACATCTCCGCGGATGCTTTGTGATAGAATAGGGCGCAAATTTATTGAATTTTTAGAGGGTGAACATTCATGGAAAAAAATCGGTTCTGGACCAGAAACTCCGTCATCTTCCTGATGACTCTGATCTGCTGCTTCCTGTGGGGCAGCGCCTTCCCCTGCGTGAAAATCGGGTACCGTCTCTTCGACATCGCTTCCGGCGATTCCGCTTCTCTGCTGCTCTTCGCCGGCGTCCGCTTCACGCTCGCCGGTCTCCTCGTGCTGCTGTTCGGAAGCATCCAAAGGCGGCGCATCCTCCTCCCGCGCCGCGGAAGCATCCGGGATATCCTCATACTCGCGCTCTTCCAGACGATCGGCCAGTACTATTTCTTCTACATCGGGATGGCGCACACATCCGGGGTAAAATCTTCGATCATCGAGGCCGCGTCCACATTTCTCGCGATCCTGGTTTCCGCACTCATCTTCCGATTTGAGAAGCTGACCGGGAGAAAGATCATCGGCTGCCTCATCGGTTTCGCGGGCGTCCTTCTCATCCAGATCCCGGGCAATACGATTGATTTTTCTATGCACTGGAACGGCGAAGGATTTATCCTTCTCTCCGCGCTTATGTATTCGTTTTCTTCCTCCTTCATCAAACAGTTCGCGAAGCGGGAAGACCCCCTCGTCCTGAGCGGCTTCCAGTTCGTGATCGGAGGTCTTGTGCTGTCCGCCGCGGGTGCCCTGACAGGCGGACGTCTCTCCGGCTTCACCGCCGCCTCGTCGCTTCTGCTTCTTTATATGGCTCTGATCTCCGCGGTCGCTTACTCCCTGTGGAGCATACTTCTGAAATACAATCCGGTCAGCCGCATCGCGGTTTTCGGGTTCATGAATCCGGTACTGGGCGTCATCCTCTCCGCGGTTCTCTTAAATGAAAAGAACCAGGCGTTCAGTCTTTACGGACTGCTGTCCCTGGTCCTCGTTTCCCTGGGTATTGTCATCGTCAACCGGTCGGGCGGAAGGCGCTGAACGCTTCATCTGTGCCGTCTCATCCGATCAGACCTCCGAAGAGCGAACCGAATCCGCTCCGGCCGTTTTGACTCTGACTGTTCCGACCGCTCTGGCTCTGGCTGCTCTGGCTGCTCTGGCTCTGGCCGCTCTGATCCGCTGTGGACGTCGATCCGTCTCCGCTGATCAGCGATTTAATGATCGGAAGCGCCTTCGCCATCGGAATCGCATAGCCGATGTTGTCAACCGTGACGCCGGAAGATGTTGCAGAACTCTTCGCCTCATTGATACCGATCACTTCGCCGCTCATATTCAAAAGCGCGCCTCCGCTGTTTCCGGGGTTGATCGCCGCATCCGTCTGAATCAGTCCGCTGGAAGTCGACGTCGTTCCGTCGTCATTTGCCGCCTCAAGATCACGGTTCAGCGCGCTTACATACCCGCTCGTGACAGACTGGCCATATCCGAGTGCGTTGCCGATTGCAACAACCTGCTCGCCGAGCGCCAGATCGTCCGAATCACCGACCGACGCAACCTTGATCTGGCTCTTCGTATCATCGGACACATCCGATTTCTTCACCGCCACGACCGCGATATCATTCTCGTCATCCTCGCCCCTGATCGTGCCCTGAACCGCGCTCTCATCGACAAATCCGACGGAAAGCTGCGCCGCACCCTCCACCACGTGCGCATTCGTCGCGATGTAATAGCAGTCATCATCTTCGCTGATGATGATGCCGCTTCCCGCGCCCTGCACCTCGTAGCTCTGCGTACCGCCGAAATAGCTTTGCATCTGCTCGACGGAGAGCGTGGAGATCGTGACCATGGAAGGCATCGCATAACTCGCGACGCCCTCAACCGTGCCGTCCGCCGTCCCGGTCTTTGATGTCGTCTGGGATGTCAGCTCGCCGCTCGCCGCAGTACCTGAAGGTTCGGATGCCTGCGAAAGCTGAGAACCCGACGTCAGAAAATGGCTCCCGATCGCCGAAACCCCGTATGTCGTCCCGCCGGCCACAAGCCCGAACACAAGAGCGGACGCGACGATGGTGCGCATTTTCTTCGCGCCGCTCTTTCTCTTCTTCGGCCTCTTCGGTCCGCTGCCGGATGTTCCGCCGCTCAGATCCTCGTTGTTCCAATTATAATTGTTGTACTCACTCATCCTGATTCTCCTTTATCATTCAGCAATTGAGTTTCCCTGATCCCGGGGAGACCCGGTTGTTTGTTTCTCTTTACAGTCTCTAATATAAGGAGTCCGGATGGTAACTTTGTGTTGGAAATGGTAAAAAAGTGTGAACAGCCGGCCGCTTCCTGCAGATTTTTAAGTATTGCAGTCCCGGGAATTTTCTGATATGATAAGTAAGCTGATTTTCAGCACGGAGGATTACTCAAGCGGTCCAAGAGGGCGCACTCGAAATGCGCTAGGCCGGGAAACCGGTGCGAGGGTTCGAATCCCTTGTCCTCCGCTGAAAAAACGGACGGCGCTTTCTTTCATGGCGCCGTCCGTTTTTTATTTCTG
>CADBRN010000006.1 GCA_902797025.1 uncultured Lachnospiraceae bacterium | reverse complement strand
GATGTTCGGCGGAAGCGCACTCGTGGGAATGAGCTTCCTGCTCTTCAATATCTTTGACGCGCCGTGCATGGTCGCGATCGCTACGGCATTCCGCGAGCAGGGCACCCGCAAATGGGGCTGGATCACATTCGGTTTCCAGATGGGAATCGGATACTGCCTGGCGATGTGCACCTACCAGATCGGAGCTGTGATTTCCGGCGGATCCTTCGGAGTCGGAACGGCTGTGGCGATCGCATTGATCGTGATCGCAGCGTACTTTATCTTCCGGAGAAATCCGTACGCGAGAAAATCCGCGTCCGTGACAGGAGCCGCAAGAGCCGGAGCCTGATGACGCGGCAGATTCCTGACAGACAGAGACAAACCCGGTCCGGCAGCGTCCGGGCCGGGTTGAAGAAATAGTAAGAGTATGGGAAATTTTCGTAAAAAGGAGTGAGGCAGATGAATGCAGCGACTTTATTAATTATCATGGTTCTTGCACTGCTCGTGTTTCTGGCCGTCCGCTACATTGCCCGGAACGGGGTTTCCTGTGCGGAAGGATGCAGCGGAAGCTGCGGAACGTGCAGCAGTGGATGTGCTTCCGCTTCCGGGAAGAAAAAGGACAGGGCAGGAAGTGAGTATTATCAGGCGATCGATCAGTATTTTACAGGGAAGAAGGACGGTGTGAAGCATGTTTAAAAATACGGTAAAGATTGACGGGATGGCGTGTGGAATGTGCGAGGCACACATCAGCGATGCGATCCGCGGCGCCCTCCCGGATGCGAAAAAAATAAAGGCGTCCCGCCGGAAAAAAGAAGCGGTTTTCCTTACGGAACAGCCGGTCGATGAGACCGGGATGCGTGAGCTGATCGACGCAACCGGGTATCATTTTATGGGAATGGAGTCGATTGAAAAGTAATCCGGTCTGCTGCACGTGTGGATTTCAGATCCGGGTCAGATTTTGATGAAGGGAGCGTTCCGCTCCTTAAAAAAAGCCACGTAGTTAGATAAATCTAATTCATAATAAGGAGACCTACTATGAGCATTGTGATCCTTGGAGGGAACAACTGTATGGAACGGCAGTATAAGCAATTGTGCCGTTCGTACGACTGCGAAGCGAAGGTATTTATCCGGGCGGACGGAGGCCTCAAAAGGAGGCTCGGCGACCCGGATCTGGTGATTTTTTTTACCCGCACAATGTCCCATAAGATGGTGGCGGGCGCGCTGTGCGAGCTGAAGGGACGGAAAGCGGCGATTGAGCGGTGTCATTCGAGTTCGATGAGTGCCCTCAAAGGGATCCTTGATAAGTACATGCCGGAGGGACCGCTATGTCCGACGAGTTACTGATCCTGCACTGTTCGCCGACATTGGCGGGAATCAAGACGGGAAATCTTTTTTCGTGCGCAGTGAATTCAAGCGAGGAGCTGAACAGCGATATTCGGCGCGTGAATAAAAAGCTGGTGCCGAAGGGACTCCGGCTTCTTCCGCTTCGCTGCGAAAATGGCCGGGCATTGCTTTATCTGTACCGCCCGGAGCGTCTCGCCCGGGATCTGGAGGATGAGTACGCCGCCCGGATACTGGATCGTGCGAGTTATCCGGACGACAGTCCGGAACGCCGGATCGTTGAACTGTCGAGACGGCTGAAGGCATACCGGGTGTTTCCCCATGAGATCGGGCTGTTTCTCGGTTATCCTCCGGAGGATGTGGACGGCTTCATCATGAACCGGGCAGGGGGATATAAATGCATCGGCTGCTGGAAGGTGTATGGCGATGAAACCCGCGCGAAAAAAAGGTTTACCGCCTTTTCCGAGTGTACCGCCTGTTACCGCAGGCGGATCGGACTGGGGATGACACTGGAACAGCTGGCGGTCACGGAGCGGATGCGGGGCCGGTCACTCGCCGGGCAGGTTTTGGCTGATCACTGAAGGCATTTATTAAAGAAAGGCTGGCATAAACATGGCAAAAGCAGCAGTTGTTTACTGGAGCGGAACAGGCAACACGGCGCAGATGGCTCAGGCCGTTGCTGAGGGCGTGAAGAGCGCAGGAGCGGAGTGCGAGCTGATTCAGGCATCAGAATTTGATGAATCCATGCTTCCCTCGCTGAGCGGAATTGCCTTTGGCTGCCCGGCGATGGGCGCGGAGCAGCTGGAAGAGACGGAATTTGAGCCGATGTGGGAGGCTGTTTCGGGAAAACTCGGCGGGAAGAGGGTCGCGCTGTTCGGCTCATACGGCTGGGGCGACGGCGAGTGGATGAGAACATGGGAATCCGCCTGCGCGGATAACGGCATTTCACTCGTCTGCGAAAGCGTGATCTGCGCCGACGCGCCCGATGAAGGCGCGGCAGCGGAGTGCAGAAATCTTGGCGCAGCGATCGCAAAATAATCATACATGTCTTTCGTACCTATCCGTTCCGGCCCGGCGTCATCATCGTAATGAACGAATGCGGACAGATATGGAAATCGGTCGGATAATAATTTAGCAGATCTCCCGAATCGGAACATACCGGTCCGGGAGTTTTACTTTCGCCGGAAACAAAAACTCATTAATCAAATCTAAATATAGTTCATTTCACATAATTTGGTGGTCTGCTGCGGGGCTGCTGCTTTTAGCGGCAGCTCTTCTTCTTGTGCTGTACAATTACCGGCAGTCGCAGATGGCGGGAAAACGTTCGGCAGAGATTCTCGCCGCTCTGGAGGAGCAGATTCCGGAGCCGGAGGCAGATGATCCGGATCCGGGCGAAAACGCGGACGTTTCCGGCGGAGATGAAGGGGGATCGGATGACCGGGAGATGCCGACGATCACGATTGACGGCAACCGCTACATCGGATATCTGGAGTGTCGGGCCATTCATCTGAGACTTCCGGTGATGTCGGATTGGGATCACCGGAAATCTCATCGTGGTGTGTAAACTTCGGATCAGAACGTGCTATAATAGCGCTGAATATCGGACTTTCCGGGTCTTGCGGATAAACCGCTCATGTGGCAATAAGAGTCTGAGGCAGGAACGTCAAAGAACGATCCGCCTGATCGGAGGAGGAAAAAATTGAAGTATGATT
This sequence comes from uncultured Lachnospiraceae bacterium, assembly GCA_902797025.1. Classification (GTDB taxonomy): domain Bacteria; phylum Bacillota; class Clostridia; order Lachnospirales; family Lachnospiraceae; genus CADBRN01. The sequence continues at coordinate 2,752 of CADBRN010000006.1, read as the reverse complement.
TTACGACGATAATGGATCGTCACGGGCACGATGCGATCGCCTGGGACGCCCCCGGACCCCGGCCCTCCGGGATGGCGCCGGCAAAGCCGGATCCCGGATTTGATTTGATCCCGATGTGGGTCGCAGACATGAATTTTGCCGTCGTTCCGACGGTTCAGGAGGAACTGATCCGCAGGGTACAGCACCCCACGTTCGGATATTTTGCCCCGACGAAAGAGTATTATGAGTCGATCATCCGCTGGCAGAACATTCGAAACGGCGCCGGGAATCTGAAAGCGGGGATGATCGGCTTTGACAGCGGCGTTCTTTCCGGAGTGATCAGCGCCGTCAATGTGCTCTGCTCGAGGGGCGACCGGATCCTGATCCATACACCCACGTACATCGGCTTCACGAAGGCGCTGGAAAATAACGGATATTGCCTGATTCACAGTCCGCTGATCTTCGGAGATGATCAGACCTGGCGGATGGATTTTCAGGATATGGAAAAGAAAATCGTGAAGTACCATATCCACACGGCGGTCTTTTGCTCACCGCATAATCCCTGCGGACGGGTGTGGGAGAGAGAAGAGCTAGAACAGATGATGGATCTGTTCCGGAAATACGATGTCTACGTGGTCTGCGATGAAATCTGGTCGGATCTTACGATGGAGGGGTATCGCCATATCCCGCTTCAGTCGGTTTCAGAAGATGCGCGGATGCGGACGGCAGCGTTCTATTCTCCGGCGAAAACCTTCAATCTTTCCGGCATCGTCGGCAGCTATCACATCATTTATAATTCATGGCTTCGGGACCGGGTCCGGAAGGAATCATCCCTCGGCGGCGCGAACGAGATGAGCGTTCTGTATATGCATGCACTGTGCGGCGCGTACCGTCAGGAAGGGATGGAGTGGCTCGACGAGCTGAAAACGGTGCTGACCGGAAACGTGCGGTTCGCCTGCAGCCACATCCGCAATCATTACCCGGGAGTTACCTGTGCGGTTCCGCAGGGAACGTATATGCTGTTTCTCGACTGCACCGGGTGGTGCAAGGCCCACGGGAAGACGATCGATGAGCTTCTCGCGGCCGGCTGGAAGGTCGGCGTCGCGTGGCAGGACGGGCGCATGTTCAACGGCCCGTGCCACATCCGCATGAACCTGGCATCACCCCTGTCGCGGATACAGGAAGCGTTCCGGAGACTGGATGAGTATGTATTCTGATGCTTTCTGATGCTTTCTGATGTTTTCCGGATCGGATTACCGTCGCAAACTCACGTTTCAATATTTGACGGCACGTTTACACTCTGCGTGCCATCGCGGACACACCTTTTTTGACCTGAAGGTAAATCACCAACCCGTCGTGCCATCGCAGTTCAGCTTTGCAATCTTTGAGGGTGCCAAGTCTTCTGAAGCTGAAAATCATCCTGAAAATCATCCAGTTTACAAGAGCACCACGCTGTCCGATCGACAGCGGTGGTGCAGGAAATTTTAAAACCGGGTTGACAAATACCCGTGCAGGGTATAAGATTACCCCGCAATCAGAAATACCACCTAAGGGTATTAAGGAGAGATATATGGCAGAACGGTTTGATAAAACACAGGAGTTGACTCCGGAGCAGGCGGAAGCGGAGGGCGAGGCGAGTGTGCACAGCTGCTGCGCGCGGACGAAGAGAAGATCGGACGCTGAGGTCCGGAAGCTGATGAACCGCCTGAAGAGAATTGAAGGACAGATCCGCGGCATCGAGGGAATGCTCGAGAAAGATGCCTACTGTCCGGACATCATGATTCAGGTCAGCGCCGTAAACTGTGCGCTCAACAGTTTCAACAAGGAACTTCTGGCCCAGCATATCCGGAGCTGTGTCGTGGATGACATCAAGGCGGGAAAAGACGAGAGTATCGACGAACTGGTCAGGGTTCTTCAGAAAGTTATGAAATAATGACTTCAATTTATAATTCTTAAGGAGATGATTTAAATGGCAGAACAGTATGATGTGACCGGGATGAGCTGCGCCTCGTGCCAGGCTCATGTGGAAAAAGCTGTTTCAAAGGTCCCGGGCGTGAAAAGCGTCTCGGTCAGCCTGCTTACGAATTCGATGCGTGTCGAAGGAGACGCGAAGGAAGCGGATATCGTGAAGGCGGTGGAAGATGCGGGTTATGGCGCGAAGAAGCGCGATTTCGGCGGGAATACGGCGAAAAGCGGAAGCAGTGCCGGCGCAAAACTTGCCGCGGAAGAAGAGGCGCTGAAAGACAAGACGACACCGGGAATGATTCGGCGCCTCGTGTCGTCGATCGCCGTTCTTCTCGTTCTCATGTATTTTTCCATGGGCGCGCATATGTGGGGCTGGCCGGTTCCCCCATTTATGAAAGGCAATCACGTGGCGATGGGATTGACACAGATGCTGCTCACGATCATCGTCATGATCATCAACCGGAAATTTTTTATCAGCGGGTTCAAGAGTTTGTTCCACGGCGCGCCGAACATGGACGCTCTGGTGGCGATGGGCTCCGGGACGGCGTTTGTCTACAGCACCGTGATGCTCTTTTCTATGACTTATGTGCAGGTGCATCAGGGAAGCGAAGCTGCAGCCGCGGTGATGAACGAGTTTTATTTTGAGTCCGCGGCGATGATCCTGACGCTGATCACGGTCGGGAAGACCCTGGAGTCCTATTCGAAGGGCAGGACCACTGACGCGCTGAAGAGCCTGATGAAGCTCGCGCCGAAGACGGCGAATCTGATCCGGGACGGCGAAGAGGTGACGGTCGGCATCGACGAGGTG
>CADBRN010000005.1 GCA_902797025.1 uncultured Lachnospiraceae bacterium | reverse complement strand
TTGATATGGGAATCGAACCCATGTTTCCGCCGTGAGAGGGCGGCGTCTTAACCCCTTGACCAATCAACCGTGTATCATCATACCGTACGTTTTCCGAAAAAGCAAGCATTATTTTTACGTTTCGCAAAACAAATGTTACGCTCTTGCAATCTCCCCCGATGAACACTAAAATATCTCTGTCGCGCCTGTCTTTTCAATTTCCTGGCAGGCAGGACGAACCACAAAAGAAAGCGGGAAATCTTCATATGAATAAGAAAGAAATCTCTGAAATCAAGCGCCTTCTGTCGAAGGATCACTGCCGGGTCGACCGGATCGCCGGCTGCTACGTCAGCAATGAGAAGAAAAAAATCATGACCATGGAAGAGGCTTTTCTCTCTCTTCCGGACGAAGAAACACACAAATACTGCGATCTGCTTCGGAAGGTCCTCTCCGGAACGATCGGGAAACAGCTCCACACGCTCGATTTTCCGAACGAGGAGGAACAGGAGGGCGGCAGGCAGGCGGAGCTTCTCGCGCTTCGCGACTCCGCTCTGACCGACAGCGATGAAACCGAAACATTTTTTGACCGCGTGATCGAATCCTGCGACATCGCCGGAAATTATCTGATTCTCCTGGCGGCGGGAGCATACGACATCCCCGCACGCGGAAGCGACCGGGAAGAACAGTTCGATGCCTCCGAATATGTCTACAGCTTTATCGTATGCGCCGTCTGCCCGGTTACGCTCTCAAAGGCCGGTCTCTGCTACGACGCGGGATCCAACTCCTTCGTCGACAAACTGCAGGATCACATGGTCGATCCGCCGGAGATGGGATTTCTGTTTCCCGCATTCACCGACCGGAATTCAGATATCCACAGCGTGCTCTACCACGTAAAAAATCCGAAAACACTCCACCCGGAGTTTACGGACGGCATCCTCGGCGCGCCGCTCCCGCTCACGGCAGACTCACAGAAACTGACATTTGCGGAAGCGATCGAGGATGTGTTCGGCCGCGACTGCGACTTCGAGGTCGCAAAGACCATTCACGAAAGCCTCCGCGCGATGATTGACGAGCACAAGGACGATCCCGATCCGGCGGTTCTCGATGAAACGGATGTCGAAAAACTGCTCACACACTGCGGTGCGGACGAAGAAAAGGCCGGGGCATGGAAAGCCGGCGAAAAAAACGGCGGTGAAGACCTGAAGCTCATGGCTTCAAATCTGACCGCTGGAAATAAATTTGAAGTGACCGCCCCGGATGTGAAGATCAGTATCAGTTCTGACCGAACTGACCTGATCAATACACGCATCATCGACGGGGAAGAATTTATCATGATCCCTTTGACAGGCGACGTGGAAGTCAACGGCCTGCGCATCAGACGGAAGCGTGAAGACGATCCGTCAGCGCCGCTGTGATGTCCTCCCTGCTCTTGCCGAGCGCAATGGAGAGTTCGCTCGTCAGTCTCGCCATCGCCTCGCCGAGATAGCGCTCATCCACGGAGGTAATTTTTCTGCCCTGTGCGATCCTCTTGTGCCGCCGGTCCATCAAAGTCCGGACCAGAGCGACCGCGCGGCGGCAGTCCCCGCTGCGGAGCACATCCTTGTACGTTTCTTCCCGGAACTTCTCACTGCGCACCTCAATCTCACCGATCGTGCCCGCCTCATCCAGCAGGTTCTGCGCCTCTTTCTTCGACATTACCGCCCGGATCGCGACCTTGTCGTTGTCCACCGGCGAGTAGATCGTGCTCCCCGACGAGCCGGCAGGCTGCAGAACATAATACTTGCGCTTCCTGTCACACCCCGGAACATTCAGACAGGTGATATTCACGATCCTGCACGGTCCGTTCATCCCGTATACTACATACGAATCTTTCTGAAACATAATACCTCCTTTCGTCAATTTATCGTTGCATAACGACAGATAAACTCGCTTAATATATTTTATCACATTTTTTTATATTATGTAAGCGTAATATTCTACATAATTTTTTTCGCATTTTTATAGAACATCCCTTCCCGAAATGATAAACTATGTTATAATGTAAACCGTTAAATAAATTGTACACAAACTTTTAGATAATGAGGTGTTGTTAATGGCAAGTGCCGCTGCTGCGGATTATGGCAAAAAACGAAAAAAAGTAAGCACAAAGTCTCTCAAAATCATCCTTCTGATATTAATCATCGCTCTTATCGCCCTTCTGGGCGGTATTTATGCCAGTTTTACGATGCAGTACCAGAGGGAGTTCTTCCAGGGCACGAAAATCAACGATCTGGACGCCGGGAATAAAACCCCCGGAGAAATTGAGTCAATTTTCGCCTCACAGGCAAAGGATTACAAGATTGAGATCACATTCCGCAACGACCAGACCGAATCGATTTCAGCGGACCAGATCGATTACCAGTATGTTCCGGACGACAGCATCCAGAAGCTTCTGGATTCTCAGAATGCGGTTCTCTGGCCGAAGGGTTACTTTCAGACGACTCAGTACACCGTCACAACCCAGACGAAGTTCGACGAGCAGAAGCTGACCGACGCAGTCATGGCGCTCCCCGAGATGCAGGACGCGAATATGACCGCACCGACGAAGACGCATGTAGCATTCGAGAACGGTTCCTTCGCCGTGAAGGACGCAGACGCGGGAACGGCGCTGAACAAGGACACGGTTCTCGCAGCCGTAAAGGATGCGGTCTCAAAGTCGGAAACCTCCCTTTCCGTAAATGATGTGGACGGCGCCTATGCCTCCGTCGCCGACGACACGGACCGGAACGCTCTGCAGGCGCAGGCGGATCTTCTGAACAAATACGCCGCGGCGAGCATCACCTACACACTCCCCGGCGGAGAAACGCAGGTGCTCGACGGTACGACGCTGATGACCTGGCTCGATCAGGATGCCGATGGAAACTATACAAAGAATGACGCGAACTGGAGCGCACACATCAAACAGTACGTTCAGGATCTTGCCTCGAAAGTGAACACGGTCAAATCGACCCGGACATTCAACGCGACAGGCATCGGCGCCGTTCAGGTAAAAGGCGGAAACTACGGATACAAGATCGATCAGGACGCGGAGATCAATCAGCTCACATCGGAGCTCGAATCCGGCACGGTCACGACGCGCGAGCCGAACTACAGCAGCCGCGAGGTTACAGCCGACAACGGCGGATTTGGCAGCACGTACATTGAGGTCGATCTCTCCCGCCAGCATATGTGGGTTTATCAGAACGGAAGCGTGATTCTCGAATCGGATGTGGTATCCGGCAAGATGACGAAAGACCGCTATACGCCGTCCGGAGTATACAAGCTGGCTTACAAGGAAAAAGACCGTGACCTGAAAGGTCAGATCGACCCGAGTACCGGAGAGCCTTCCTATATCTCCCATGTGAACTACTGGATGCCCTTCAACGGCGGGATCGGTTTCCATGACGCGAGCTGGAGAAGCAGTTTCGGCGGATCGATCTACGTCGGATCCGGATCACACGGATGCGTCAATCTTCCGACCTCTTTCGCGCCGAAGCTCTATGACGTCATCACGAAGGATATGCCGATCGTAGTTTATTACTCAAACGGTTGTAAATTTGAGAGCTGAGACGGCGTTTTCTTCAAAAACAAGTCTCATCAATACCAAAGAAAGGCGGAGGACACATAAGATAGGTCCTCCGCCTTTTTCAGCCTGCTTCCGCGAAGCCGGGTTCTGTTCCCGCCCGGAATCGGAACGTCACAGCCGGACATCGGTATCCAGCGTAAAGTAAAATACGACGCCGTCACCGCGGTTCTCCGCCCAGCATTTCTGTCCGTGACTGTCCATGATCGCCTTTACGATCGACAGTCCGATACCGCTTCCTCCGTACTCCCGCGTGCGGGCTTTATCCACCTTGTAGAACTTTACCCAGATCTGATCCAGCGATTCCTGTGGGATCGGCTTTCCCGTGTTAAACACCGACGTCACCACCGTACCGTTCTCTTCCTTCATGCCGATCCGGATGATCCGTTCTCCTTCGAGATGATTCAGCGCGTTCGTCAGATAATTTGTTACAACCTCCTCGATCTTGAACGTGTCGCCCCAGACACAGACCGGGTGATCTGCTTCAAATTCGATATTGGCCTGCTTCTTATCAATCAGGATCTGCTGTGCCTGAATCACGTTTTTCACCAGATCTGCCAGATCAAACCGCTGCATATTCAGCTGTTCGTTCCCGAATTCAAGCTGGTTGAGAGAAAGCAGTTTTCTTACCATCTTATCCATCTTCTGCGATTCATCGATGATCACATCGCAGTAAAAATCCCGGCTGTCCTCATCGACGACATTATCCTTCAGGCCCTCGGCATACCCGAGTATCAGCGCAAGCGGGGTTTTCAGCTCGTGGGATACGTTCGACAGAAACTCCTGCCGCATCTCATCGATCTTCGTTTTCTGGTCGATGTCTTTTTGCAGCTTCGCATTCGCGCTCTTCAGATCCGAAATCGCCCGTTCAAGCTGTTCCGACATCGTGTTGAAATTCCTGCCGAGCTCACCGATCTCATCTTCACCGCCGCTCGTATAATGTGCGTCAAAATCGAGATCCGCCATTTTCTTTGAAAGACCGGTCAGTTCCTGCAGCGGCCGGACAATTTTCCTTGTCAGCAGAAGGATCACCAGAACACTCACGCCGATCACGAGCACACCGATCATCGCATCGAAACGCGTCGAGATATCGGCCGCCGCATCGATACTCTCCAGCGGAGTGAGCACGATAAAATAATCTCCGTTGTCGAGCGTCCCCCACAGTTCAAGATAATTGATACCGAGGAACCGGTCGCGGATCTTGATCAGCTGATACGAGTCCTTCTGCTCGATCACGGTCGTGTTCTCCTCTTCCTTCCGCAGAACGTTGCCGAACAGACGGCTCGCCATACGCTCTCCGTCCTGGGAATTTGTGTAGAGGAAATCAAGATTTGCATCTGCGATTCCGAACGTCAGACCGTTCACCTGACAAAACGTCTCCATCGCATCATTGCTCCTGCCGTTGTTTTGATTGCACATCTCGAAGCTCTTCTCGAGAGCTTTCCTTGTTCTGGATAGATAGACATCGCCAAGACAAGTCATATTCACGATGCTGATCGCGATAAATGCCCCCGCCATCAGCAGGATAAAGGTGACCGAAACCCGTGCTTTGATTGATTTTTTCAACTTCTGTCAGCCGTTCCTTCCTCTTTATGATTCTTTCTCCTGCTATTCTAACACACGGCCTCCCGGAATGTCATCGCTCCTTCCGGTCCTGTGCGGCCGGCGGATCAGCCTTCACAAATTTTTCACATCCCTCAGAAAAAACAAGGGACCGCCGTATATGCTATACAGCAGTCCCTTCGCACCTGTTCAATTTTTAACCGTGTGATGAGCGGTGTAACTGTCCTTCGTCAGAGCGGCAAACGTATATCCATTCTGCTGTCCCCAGCTCAGAACCGTGTCCATCGCCGCGATCGTCTCCGGATGAATATCGTGACAGAGCACAACCGAGCTGTTATGCGTCTGCATTCCCTGAATAATGTGGCCGGCGATTCCGTCCTTGTCCGGATGGCCGTTGGCGTCCGTGCTGTCCACATTCCAGTCGAAGTATGTGAGCCCCTTTTCGCCCGCCTGCTGCACCAGCTGCGTCATGATACCGGGGGTGTACTCTTTGCTGATCAGATTCGAGCTGCCGCCGGGGAACCGCAGCAGCGTCGTTGTGTTGCCGGTCTGATTCCGGATCACCTCATTCATCGCGTCAAAGTCCTTCCAGTACGCATCGGTGCTCGAATAAATCGTCGGATAATCGTGCGTGTACGAATGAACCGCGACGGTGTGACCGGCAGCCGCTTCCTTCGCGATCATCCCCTGATACTGAGGAAACTGATTCGTGACGAAAAACGTCACGTGTGCCCCGTATTTCGCGAGCACATCCAGAAGCTGCTGTGTGTATTTACAGGGGCCGTCGTCGAACGTCAGATAAACCATCTTCGACCCCTGCGGCTGTACCGTGACGGTCCGGTCCGCCTCCGCCTTGTTTCCGTGGGCATCCTCGACCTGGTAGTGCAGGGTGTAGGTGCCGGGCGTCGACGTATCCACTGATCCCTCGACCTGAACCTTTCCGGTCAGATCACCGTCCACATCATCCACGGCTGAGTACTTGTCCTGGAACTGCGTTCCCTGGAATACCGTCTCGTCTCCTCCGTCCAGCGTGATGGCCGGCGGTGTGCGGTCGTCATAAACGATCGTCCGTTCCGCCTTTCCGACATTTCCGGATGAATCCTCAACCGAATAATAGACGACGCCGTTTTTCTCCTCGCTCTTTACTTTCGCGGTGAGATCGCCGTCGTAATTATCCTGTGCCGAATACCCTTCCTCCTGATATGCCTGCCCGTACGGCGTGTAACTGTCCGGGTTCTGTTTCAGTTCAATCGTCGGCGCCACGGTGTCCACCACACGTACGGTACGTTTCTTCGTCTTCGTCGCTCCCTTATAAGAAGCAGAATACACGATCTGATACGAACCCAGCTTTGATGTATCGACGCTGCCCTCGGCCGTCACCTTCAGCTGATCGTCCCGGATGAACCGGAAAACGCTGCCGGATCCGACCGCCTTCGCTCCGGGATCGTGATATGTATCTCCTACTTCGACGGTATCATTTCCGTCTTTGTCCTGATTTAAATGAATCGTCACATCCCAGTGATTGCTTAACGCGCCGATCAGAAGCACTGCAGCCGCCGCCAGAAGAACACAGAGGACGACGAACCGATGTTTCCGACTGAGTCGGCTTTTTCTGTTCTTTTTATTCTGATACATACAAAATGTTCAGCATGTCAACAATCTGCTGACAAAAACTCCCTTCCGCAGATCCTTCAGGATCCGCATTCGACACTATTATACACGGAATGATAAAGTCCTCAAGTCTCTTCCCTGTACATTTCTTTTATATGTTTATTATATTTTAGTAATATTTCTGTTTCAGCGCACCGGATCCGTGTCGAAAATGTTCCGTAATTTTTGTATATAATAACCAAATCCGTTCTTCAATCTTGTACTTCCGTGTCTCCCGGCCGCACCGCCCGCCTTCTGTGTAAAGTGATATAATTAGCACAGATATTAAAATCAGGAGGAATTGTAAAATGAGAAAACACCACAATATTTTTTCAGCCATTTGCATCACATGTCTGATCTGCACTCTTGCAGGATGCGGTACCGTCTCACCAAAGAGCACTGCTTCGAAGAGTGAACCGGCTGTGACAGCGCCCGCTTCTTCCACATCGGCAGCCACAGTCTCTGCTTCCGCTTCTCCAGCTGATTCGTCGGCAGCTCCAGCCGATGCTTCTGACGCAGGAGCATCCGCATCACAGCCCGATTCTGCCGCTGCGGATCCAAACGCCACGCAGGAGCAGATCAACGCGCTGATCCAGGCAAAATCCTATTCCGACAATATGCATATGTCAAAACAGGGAATTCATGATCAGCTGACTTCCGAGTACGGAGGACAATTTTCCGAAGAAGATGCCACGTACGCTCTCGATCATCTGAATGCGGACTGGAATGCCAACGCACTCGCAAAAGGCCAGGAATACGCGAATACGATGTATATGTCAAAGCAGGGGGTTTACGATCAGCTGACTTCCGAGATGGGCGAACGCTTTACTGCTGAAGAAGCACAGTACGCAATTGACAACATACAGGCCGACTGGAATGCAAATGCACTCGAGAAGGCAAAACAATACCAGACAGAGATGCATATGTCGGCGAACCAGATCCAGGATCAGCTTACTTCGGAATACGGTGAAAAATTCACGGCTGAGGAAGCGCAGTATGCGATTGACCACCTCAACGGATAATATTTTACGAAATCACGGATGCCAACGGTGACGTCAGAAGTCTTTCTCAAACTCGTCAACCGATGCCATCAGCAGCGTGGACGCATATGCGAGGGACGGCCCTCCGCCGAAGCCGCCGGCCGCCACCTTCGCCGCGTCCAGGATCTCATCCCGCGACGCTCCCGCCGCATACGCGTTGTAGACATGGTAGACGATGCAGTACTCACACCGGCTGTAGAGTGCGATAGCCACCGCGATCAGTTCCTTTGTTTTGCCCGGGAGCGCGGAATCCTCGAACGCTTTTTTTTGAAGGCCGGAAAATTGCTTCATAAACTCCACGTCCTCGTCGGACATCGCCGCCATCCCATTCATCAGTTCATCCAGCATCTCTCTTACATTTTTCATCTGCAATAAATCTCCCTCTCTGCAGATATCGCTCTTATTGCTGCGATCCTGATCCTCAGCAGTTCGGATCCGGTATTTACAGATTCTCCCGGACCAGTCCGCACAGATCTTCATAAATTTCCGCGCGTTCCGGATCATTTCCGGCGAGGGCGGACAGGCCTGCTTCCAGCGGGCCGCAAAGAAACAGCTTTCCTGAGAGGACACGCTCCACACGGTCCGGCCAGATCGTATCAAGAGAGTCACTCTCCGCCTGAACGGATGCCACTCTGCCGTGATCAATCTGAAAGTTCAGACAGACGAGTCCCCATCGGAATTTTTTCTTCCAGCAAAGATCGAACGCCATCTTTTTTCCGTAAGTCCATGCATCCGAACGGTAAAACTGCGCCAGTTTCCCGATTCGTCCTTCATCCGGCATACGAAGGGCGGCCGCCTTCATGTCAAATGCCCTTTCCCAGGCATTTCGGAGCGAAGCTCTCACCGCCTGCACTGTGATGTCCGGAGAAACCTCTTTCAGATTTGCCACACGCATCCGGACCGAATCGATGCCGCGCATGGAGAGTTTTTCCGCCGGTACCCGGAGACAGTTCTCCAGTTTTCCAGGGTCTACATCGATCATCAATGTCCCGTGGATCAGCGACGCGCCCTCCCGATCCGATGACGCCAGACCGGAAATCTTCCGCCCGTCCGGGAGCAGCAGATCATTCCGCCCTCCGAAACCGGCCCGAACCCCGAGATCCGCGAGGGCTTCCGTCACGATTCCGCAGAGCTGCTCCGGTTCATACTGCCCTTCGTCCATGATAAACGAGAAATTCAGATTCCCTGCATCCTGATAGACCGCGCCTCCTCCTGTTTTTCTTCGGGCGAGAGACGTCCCGTACTCCCGCATCGCGGTGAAATTGCACTCCTTCCACGGATTCTGGTTTCTTCCGATCACCACCGCGGACGGATTGCTCCACAGGAACAAGGTTCCGCAGCCGGACTCATGCCTCTCCCAGAGTACCTCCTCGGCTGCCAGATTTTCCGCAATATTCTTTCCCGTGCTTTCAACCAGCTGAATCTTTTCCATCCGTCAGTCTCTCTCAAACGGACAGTCTGTCCCGAAGACTGCCTTCCACGCCTCGCGGATCGCTTCCGTCTCATCCTCCTGATGCGCAGAAATGTACACCAGATCCATCGCTCCGGGGATTTCACCGGCCGCTTCTGTGATCTCTATCTCGTCACCGACTCCGTTTACCTCATAGACGTTGCCGTCTTTATCCCGGAAAAATCCTTTGATTCGGAGACTTCCGGCACAGATCTTCTTCAAAAACCGTTCCATCTCATCAGGCGGATATTCGCCGTCCAGATCGAACACCCCTGAAAAAATCCGGTTCTCACATGTGTTACTGCTCTCCGCGATCGTTTTCTCCGCGCCGTGAAGGTTTCTGGCGATCACGCCTTCCGGAACGCGCGCATAGGTCGTCCGGACGATTTCCGCATCCGGATTCAGCTCTTCCAGCCGCAGAGCGACCTGATCGGCTTCTTCTCTTGTAACCCGGTCGATCTTATTCAAAACGACCAGATTGCTTTTCTGAATCTGGCTGTTCATCGCAACCATTGTGTCGGACAGCTTCCGGAAACGCACCGCGTCAACGATACAGATCGATCCGCGGTAACGGTACCGCCGTTCCGTCCGGTACCGTGTCCTGATAAAGGGTTCCGTCTCCTCCAGCATTTTTTCCATACTCGACGGATCGGCAAGCCCGGATGCTTCCACAAACAGCCGGTCAATCGGCTGAGAAAGAAACGCTGCAAGCGATTTGACAAATCCGCCCTTGAGGCACGCACAGAAGATCGAACCGTTGTTGATCTCCAGAATCGGAAGATCGTATCCGGTCAGAAGCTTGCCGTCGACCCCCGTGCTTCCGAATTCATTTACAATAATTCCAGTCCGGCTGTGCTCGCCGGATTCCAGCAGATATTTCAGAAATGAGGTCTTCCCGGATCCCAGAAATCCCGAGATCAGGTAAAGATCGACAAAATTTGATGCCATATTTATACTCCCCTCACAATTCCGAGCAGGTCCCCCTGATGGAAGGGAGCCTCTTCTCTGAGGCAGATCTTCTCGAGAATCCCATCCGCCGGCGAATGAAACTCCAGTGTTTTTTTCTCCACTTCCCCTTCACAGATGACCTGTCCCTTCTTCACAGAACCGCCTTCCTCGACGAGCCACTCCGTGATCTCTCCTTTTTTTTCACGGATCTGGAATTCCCGGAACTGGCACGGACAGGGATGATCCGGATCTTTCTTCGGCATCGCGCTTTTCGGCACACGAATCTCATATTCCATATTGATCATCCCTCCGCCCTGTAAAACGGACATGCTTCCTTTTTGCAGTCTTTGTTCCGGCTGTGATATCTGCAGCGGATTTCGTCGTTCAGAGCGATATGCAGTCCCAGCTTTTCGTTGATGTAGGGAACGGATTCCTGAAGCGACAGATACGCCGTACGCTTGCAGCACCTCGGACCTCCGACCTTTGAGATCGCGACCAGACAGCGTCCCGTCAGTTCATTTACCCACTGCCAGCTCTCCCCCGACATCGGAGAAGTATCCGTGTAAATACTCAGGAAAATGCCGGCTCCGACGCCGTTTCCGCAGCTCCCGCAGTTTCCGCAGGAACCTCCTGGCACCTGTTTTGCCCGTTCCCCGGCGATGATCAGCATATCATTCAGCGCTTCCGGAGACGCATCCTCTTCCATGGATGCGAGCGTGAGGAGCGCTGCCGGCATGATGAAATGATGATACGGGTGATGCATCGGAACCTCCTCAAAATCCATCAGCTCATTGACCATCTCATCTGCCGTGAGGGAACGCCCTGCTTTCCGGGTTTCCACGCAATAATTCCGCAGTTTTTCATAGACCGCAGGATCAAGATTGACTGTATGTGCCATAATCCACCTCCCTATATCATGATTAAACTATACCATAGAATCCGGAGCGGACAGTATTTTGAAATTGCCCGATTATTTGTAATTATTGCCCTGTTCGTCCACATCCCTGTCGCAATGCGGCGATATGCGATAAACTGGTAAAATAAGATGAAAAATCAGGGAGGCAGAACAGAAATCGATATGCGAATTGCAATCATCGGCTGTATGGTTATGAACCGTGAGATCAGCCGTCTCGTATCCGAAAGTAAGAATAACGTACGAGTCTGGTGGATGCGGCAGGGTCTGCACGACACACCGGATGTTCTTCATTCTGAGCTTCAGAGAACGATCGATGCCATTGAACAGGAGAACGCCATTCTCAGGCCGGGATTCCGCTTTGAGGCGATCGTCCTCGCCTACGGGCTCTGTTCAAACGGGGTACTCGGCCTTCAGAGCCATTCCGTTCCGGTCATCGTCCCCAGATGCGACGACTGTATCTCCCTCTTTCTCGGGTCCGCAGAGCGCTACCGGAAATATTTTCGCGAATACCCGGGGACGTACTGGTACAACCGGGGATGGATCGAGCAGGCATTCACCCCGTCCAGGCAGAATTACGCGGCTATGCGCGCGGAATACGTGGAGAAATACGGAGAGGAAAATGCAGATTATCTCATGACATGCACAAACGACTGGATGAAAAACTACCGCCGCTGCGGTTTCATCTCCTCTCCCTGCGGAAAGGACGATTCCGGCGAAGAAGACGAACCATACGAGGCATACACGAAAGCGGCAGCGGCGGATTTCGGCTGGGAATTTCAAAAATTCGAGGGCTCCATGGATTACCTCACTTCGCTCGTGAACGGTCCGTGGGACGATAACCGGTTTCTCACATGCCCTCCACAGAGCCGGATCATCGCAGATTATACAAACCGGAAATTCCGGAGCGTGCCGTGCGGGGCCGCTCCGGAAGCAGATTCATTCAGGGATGGTACAGTATGAATACAGTGATTGGAATTGATACAGGCGGGACGTGTACCGACGCGGTACTATATGACATGGAAAGCGGCCGGGTTCTCGACTCTCACAAGGCACTGACGACGCATGCACACCTGACCGACGGAATTCTCGCCGCGCTCGACGGACTCGATCCGGATCTCGCAAGATCGGCAAAAGCGGCCGGAATTTCCACCACGCTGGCCACAAACGCGTGTGTCGAGGGAAAATTCCGCCGTCCCCGTCTGCTTCTCATGGGCATTGACCGGACCGGCATCGAGCGGTACGGCGCGGATTACGGATTTACCGACCCGGACGATATCCGCTATCTGAAATGCCGCACCACCATCACCGGACAGGTTCTTGAAGAGCCCGACTGGGAACTGCTGCGCCAAAATGCAGAGGAATGGTTCACCGGCGCGGAAGGATGCGCCGTGTGCGAGATCTACGGTATCCGCAACGGCGGCGTTCTCGAAAAAAAAGCCGCACGGATCATCGAAGAGCGCACCGGACTTCCCGTCGTCTGCTCCAGCAGTCTCTTCGGCGGTCTCTCCTCGCTTGAGCGCGCCGCGAGTGCGGTCCTGAACGCCGGGCTTCTCCCGATCACCGCAGAATTTCTGAACGCGGTCACCGAGGCCTTCCGGGCGCGGGGAATCCACGCAAAAATCTATCTGGTCCGCTCGGACAGTTCCCTGATGAGCCTTCCCTACTCCTACGGGCACGCGGTCGAAACCCTCCTGTCCGGGCCTGCATCATCCGCTCTGGGCGGATGCATCATGACTGCCAAAGAAAGAGCCGTCGTCGTGGATATGGGAGGAACCACGACCGATATCGCTCTCATCGATCACGGACGGCCGGTTCTCTCCGAAGACGGGATCCGCGTCGGAAAATGGCGCACTCAGGTGAACGGCCTCTTTGCGTCTTCCTTCGCGCTCGGCGGCGACAGTGTGATCCGGTCAGACAGCAGCCGGTGCCTTTCCCTCGGTCCGGAACGTGTCATCCCGCTCTGCGTTCTCGCTTCCTCGCATCCGGAAGTAAAAGAGAAACTTGAAAAGGTTCTCCGAAAATATCCTGCACACACCCTTCCGCTCCACGAATTTCTCACCCTCGGGAGAAGAGATTTCCGTACGCTCCCCATGAGCGAAAACGGGCGAAAGCTCTGCTGCCGTCTTGAATCCGGTCCTCTGAACATAATCGAAGCGGCGGATTTTCTCGGGACCGATAAGTACAATCTCGATACATCTTCTCTGGAGAAAAGCGGCGTGATTCTCCGTGCCGGACTGACGCCGACGGATATGATGCACCTCCGCGGAGATTTTTGTCAG
>CADBRN010000004.1 GCA_902797025.1 uncultured Lachnospiraceae bacterium | reverse complement strand
TTCAGCATTGCATCGGCAGCTTCAATGGACGCAACCAGTCCTCTGGTTTCTATCATGCCTAATGCCTGCATATACTACCTCCGGTATTGATTATTCTTCTCTCGGGCTCGCAGCGATGGACTCGACAGCCGCCGCAAACGCATCGCAGGCAGACTTGCACGCAGACTGGCTTCCGGTCAGCAGTGCGCCGCCGAAGTTCGTCTCTGACGGCGGAGCGTACAGAACACAGCACCGTACATCTGCTGCCTTGAGGGCTGCATCCACTGCATACATGGATTCAAGCGGCGGCGCGATCAGGTATGCGATCGCTTCGCCTTCCTCGATGCCGCAGGACGCGGACAGGTAGGAGCCTGTTCTGGAGATGCAGTGCGCGTAGTAGCAGATAGAATCGTCGTCGTTCGCAGATACGAAATGGCATACATTCTCGATCATATCGATTGCGGCATCCAGTCCGGCCTTCGCCTCCGCCGGATTCGGAGCTGCCAGGATACCGATGATCTCGCCGGCCAGCGCCGTGTTCGCGTTTGCGGAACCTGCGTACATACTCTTTGCATAAACGACTTCACAGTCCGCTTTCTTCGTAGCCTCATCCAGCGCCGTATATGTGACATCATCGATATCAGCGGAGATAAGCGCCAGAGACTTCTGATCCGGTCTTAATTCCAGCTGTTTTGCAAGGTCCGGGGAGACGTTCGGGATAAGTCTGGTCGCCAGGACTTTTGCACAGATAGGATCTCTTTTCATTCTTCTATTCCTCCATTCCGGTATGATTACAGTTTCAGGTCCGTACCGCTGGCCTTCTTCTCAAGCATGATCTTGATGATTTCTGCGATATGCGCGCCGGCCTCCGCAGGGTTGGTTCCTGCACTATGGATATTAGAAACAACGGTTCTTCTCGCCTCCGGCATTCCTACGGTGGCCTTGTACGCAATGTAAGCGGACATCGATGTCGCAGTGATAAGACCCGGGCGCTCTCCGATCAGTGTGCAGACAACATCTGCGCCGACCAGCTCGCTGACCTCATCCTCAACCGCAACACGACCGTATTTTACGAAGAACGGCGTTCCGGTTTCAATGTGATAACTCTGAAGTCCCTGCATGATCGCCGGAAGAAGATCCGGGATGTTGGCAGCCACTGCCGCAGAGGAAAGGCCGTCTGCAACGTAGATCTGAACCGTCGGGTTCTTCTTGCATTTCGCTTTAATCGTCTCAACTGCCTCAGGACTGAGCTTACGTCCGAGATCCGGCCTGGTCAGATACGTATCCTTGCTGTCGCACTGGGTCTGAACGATGAAAAGGCCCTGGCTCTCGATGAACTCCTCGTCCACGTCGTTGAAGACCGCATCCTGTGCCGCGGAATGAGCCGCACGGAACTCAAGCTGCGGAAGTGTTTTGTAGCGTGCGCCCGCTTTTCCGATGCCAAGGCGGCACGGAGCCGCAGCTTTCTGCTCGGCGTATGCCTCTTTGTTAACCGGATTCTCCACCAGATACTGCGTGCGCAAATCAATCTCTGTGATATCCGGAAGTTCTCCCTCTTCAATATAGGAAGGATCAAGGCTCACTCCCTTGCCCGGAATAACCAGCTGACAGCCGCTTCCGCCCGGAACACGGACTGCCTCTTTGACAGCAGTGCTGACGGAGTCCGCCGCTTCCGCGCCCGGCTTGAGATTCATTTCTTTGAGAACTTCCTCGATGACTGTTCTTAAATCCTTAGATTCCATTTACTTTCACCGCCTCCCTTATTTACTCATGAATACGGAAGCATCGCCCGCAAGTTTTGTAAGTTTACCGTTTTCTGAGAAGCCCATCTTCTCAAGCCACATATCGAATTCGTGAATCGGACGGAGTCCCATTACCTCACGAAGCGCAGCTGCTTCATGATATCCGGTGCACTGATACATCAGCATGCAATCGTCGCCTTCCGGAACGCCCATGATGTAGTTGCAGCCTGCCGCGACAAGCAGTGTCGCCAGATTCTCGATATCGTTCTGATCCGCTTTCATATGGTTGGTGTAGCACGCGTCACATCCCATCGGAATGCCGGTCAGCTTACCCATGAAGTGATCCTCAAGTCCTGCACGGATAACCTGTTTGGAATCGTACAGATACTCCGGTCCGATGAATCCGACTACCGTGTTGACCAGGAACGGTTTGAAGCGCTTCGCGAAACCGTAGCAGCGCGCCTCCATCGTAACCTGATCCCAGCCGTTGTGTGCGTCAGATGAAAGCTCAGATCCCTGTCCGGTCTCAAAGTACATAACGTTCGGTCCGGTGCAGGTTCCTCTCGTCAGCATGGTCTGACGGCCTTCCTCCAGCATCTGCGCGGTCAGTCCGAACGCTTCATTTCCCTTCTGGGAGCCTGCGATGGACTGGAACATCAGATCAAGCGGAGCTCCGAGTCTCTTCGCAGCTTCGGTCTGGGTCGTAACATGAGCCAGCACGCAGATCTGGGTCGGAATATCCCATTTATGCTTGAACTCATCGAACATCTTCAAAATACGTGCGACGCTCTCGACCGAATCGTCAACCGGGTTCAGACCGATGACCGCGTCGCCGCATCCGTAGGAAAGTCCTTCCATAACCGATGCGAGGATTCCCTTCGGATCATCCGTCGTGTGGTTCGGCTGCAGACGGGAGGAGAAGGTTCCCGGAAGTCCGATCGTGGTGTTGCAGTGTGCCGATACACGGATTTTTTTCGCCGCATAGATCAGGTCGAGGTTGCTCATCAGTTTGCAGACACCTGCGATCATCTCGGCTGTGAGTGCGCGGGAAACGCGGCGGATCATATCCGGCGTCGTATCCACGTCAAGAATCCACTCTCTCAGCTCGGAAACCGTCCAGTTTTTAATCTCGTTAAAAATCGTCTCATTGACATCATCCTGAATGATCCGGGTGACCTCGTCCTCTTCATACGGAACCGCCGGGTTGTTTCGCAGGTCATTCAGCGTCAGATTGGCAAGCACATACTTTGCAGCGACTCTCTCTTCCGCCGTCTCTGCTGCGACGCCGGCAAGCTTATCGCCTGATTTTTCTTCATTTGCCTTGCCCATCACTTCTCTTACGGATTTAAATTCGTAAGTTTTGCCAAAAAGTCTTGTCTTTAAGATCAATTTGTCCCACCTCTCTTAAGAATTAAATACAAGTGTTTTGTTAACCACAGGTACTACTGTTCCGCCGGCCAGCGGCTCACCGATGTCAATATAATCGCCCCCTGCCGCGCGGATCCCGTCGATGCATATGACCGGTTTCTTGAAATCCAGCTGAATGTTCAGCGCGTTTCCAAGAGCTTTTCCTATGTCGCACTCCGCAACCACTATCAGCGGGTAGCTGCTCTCTATCACCTCCCTGGCTCCTTTGATGATGGCTGAGGCCAGCTTCTGGATCTGTTGAAAACCGGTCCAGCCTCTTCCTGAAAAAGCGATCGCTACCTGTTCCATCCTGCCCTCGGTGTAAAACAGGGGAAGCTGCGTGGCGATTGCCTGACTGAATGATTCAAAATCAGTCTCGTCATCCTCCGATATTTTTAAAACCGGTACGTTTTTCAGCGGAAGTCTGCTTTTGTCATACCGGATCGTGCTGCCGCTTACATCTGTCGAATGCGTTCCGGCGCCTACGACCGTCGCACGGATCGTCTCTTTTGCCTGATAGAGTTTCAGCCCGCTGATCGTCGGATTCTCACGGACGGCCTTGCCCAGAAGAACGCCGATGTCCCCGTAGCGGAACAGATCACTGTCGTCCTCCTGATAGATGCAGTCCGCGACGCCTCCCGAATACGTGACGGCCTTGATGCCGATATCCTCCCGCATCATTTTCCCGTCGTTCGTGTAAAGAGAGCGGTGCTCATCGTCCGCCTGCACAAGACGCAGGGCAATCGCGAGCTCATCCGCCATGATCCGGCAGATTTTCATCAGGATTTCCGGATCTGCGCGGTCGCCGACGGCAATCCGGATTCCGTGATTCGCCGCCAGTTTCTCGATCTTGTGAAAAATATATGAGATTTTCCCGTTTTCGACCTTGATCAGTCTGCCGCCGATATCCAGACAGCAGGTGCCCTTCATGGCGCCCTTCTCATAGACCGCGATATTCGTCGTACCGCCTCCGATATCCAGATTCGCCACTGTCGTGCGGTTTTCTTCGGAGATCGCATCGGTTCCGGCGCCGCGTGCCGCCAGCACCGACTCCAGATCCGGCCCGGCCGTGGCTACCACGAAATCGCCGGCCATGTCTGAAAGGGCTTCGAGCACCTCATTGGCATTTTTCTTGCGCGCTGTCTCTCCTGTGATGATCACGGCGCCGGTTGACAGATCTTCCGGTTTCATGCCGGCCGCCTGATACTCGGACCGGACAATTTCCTTGATCTTATCCGCGTCGATCTCGGAAGCGGACCGAAGCGGCGTGAAATAAATTTTGCTTCTGTAAATTACCTCTTTTTCGACGATCGACACCCGCGGAACCGTATAACTTCCGGCCACGTTCTCGATCACCAGCCGGCTGAATACCAGCTGAGTGGTAGAGGTGCCGATATCTATTCCGATACTCTTGATTTCCTGTCTCATGTTCTACCCTGCCTCTCGTCTTCTGCGCTTATGTATCGATCGGCTTCATGATCCGGTTCAGACAGCTGAACCAGATCGTTGTGCCGCTGCTGCCGGAAGAGATTTTTATCTCTCCCCGGAGCTTATCTCTCACTACAGAACGCACGATCGACATCCCCAGATGTTCTCTGCTCTGATCGGACGCATCATATCCCACGCCGTTATCCTCAACCGTCAGTTCTGAATAAAAGTCCCCGTGCCGCACATGGATGCCGATATGGCCTTCCTCCCGTCCGGAAAACGCGTATTTAACCGCGTTCTGAATCAGTTCGTTGACGACGAGGGAAACAGACGTCGCGATGTCCGAGTCCACTTTGAAGTCATCTCCATCCACCGTGATCGTGATCTTCCTGCTGCCGGAAAAAGCCCGGGTGATATTGTTGTTCAGATTTCCCAGCACCTCGTGAAGACTTACGTCATCCGTAACCTCACTCGCCAGCAGCTCGTGGGTGTTCGCGATGGAAAGGATCCGGTTCATCGTCTCCGTCAGCACTTCGCGGACTTCATCATTGTCCGATTTGCGCGTCTGAAGATTCAGCAGGCTGACAATCGTCTGAAGACTGTTCTTGACCCGGTGATGCATCTCGCGGATCGCCGTCTTCTTGAGAATCAGTTCCTTCTCCTGCTCCTTCTGCCTCGTGATATCCCGCATCAGAACCGCCTTGGAATAGTACCCGGACTCGATCGGAACGGTTTTTACGCTGATGATCCGGCTGCCCACAAGCGCCTCCTCGTAAGAATAATCGTACTCATCCGTATCCGCATCTCCGCCGGTCAGCCTCACATTTGCGTATGGCTGATTCTGGATATCCTCCACATAGCCCAGTTCTTTGTACATTTTTTCTGCGATCCGGTTCCGGAAGAGGATGATTCCGCTCTGATCCACCAGAAGCAGCGCCTCGTCGATGCACTCGGCGAGCCAGTTGTTGCCCGGCCGGATTTTCGTGACGGCCGCCGCGATCGCTTCATAGCGGTTCATGGAGAGATGCAGCTTTTCGCTGGGCTGTATTTCCTCACTGGTGCGCTTCTCTCGGATCAGCACTCCGATCACCCGGCCGTCCGGCTTGATCGGCTCGACCGTCTGGATGGTGACGCCCTGCTCCTGCGTCGTCGCCTTCATCTGCCGGGTTCCGACGCCCAGACGGAACGTTCTGGCCACGGCCGGCTCATTTTCTTTCGTCGCGATCATCCCCACGACGCTGCCTTTGTAAGAAGAGGGAACCTTCGTCGGCTTCGCTTCCGCCACAACCAGCGAATCCCCGCTCGGCATCAGGCAGTCGATAAATACGTCAGCTTCTTCGATATCGGCGATCGCCGGAAGAAGTTCCGCCATCGTCAATATTTCCGATATTTCCCCTTCTGACAGCTTCACATACTTCATGCAAAGTTCGCGCAGATTCTGCTCATCCATAATCACATGCTCCTGACAAGAATCATCTCCGAGACCCTCCTCATGGACAGATGCTTCTGCTGACTGATCTGCCTGATGTAATTGTACGCTTCGTCCTCGCTCTTATGGTCGCGCATCATGATCAGTCCCTTTGCTTTCTCAATCATCACGCGGCTTTCAAGCCTTTCCTGCGCTTTCTCAACTTCCGTGCGGATCTGCTTCATCTCTCTGCTCCGGCTTACCGCAAGCTCGATGCTCGGTATCAGTGATTTCTCATAATACGGTTTCACCAGATACCCGGATACGCCACACTCCTTGGCAGACTCGATGAATTCCGGATCTGTATAGGCGGTCAGGAGTATGATGGTGTCCGCCAGCTTTTCCTGAAAAATAATCTTCGCCGCAGAAAGTCCGTCGAGAAACGGCATCTTGATGTCCAGCAGGACGAGATCCGGTCTGCTTCTCCGGCATTCCTCCACCGCATCGAAACCGTCGGATGCTTCTCCGACCACCTCATATCCCGAATCATCAAGAAGTTCTCTCAGGTCCATCTTTGAGATCGGCTCATCGTCTGCAATTACTATTCTAAGTGCGTGTTCTGCTTTTCCCATTCACCTGTGCCTCTCGATGATCTGTATCCTTACTTTCCGCCGGCCTCATCGCTTTCCGGCATATCCAGCTCCCGCAGCAGCTCCTCCACGCCTTCGCCTGTCACACTGCTGACCCGATAGATCTTATGCGCTCCGGCTGCCTTCAGATAGATCTCCGCATCGCGGATCTGTTTTTCATCCGCGATGTCGATCTTCGTGACGACTCCAAGGCACGGCTTCGCAAACATGGTTGAGAACTGGCCCGGATACATCGTTCCGTTCTCCGTCGCGTCCTGCAGAAGAAGGATGATGTCCGCCTCGGTCGATGTGACCATCAGCGCCCCGCGGAATCCCCGCCTCTCCAGATATTCGCCCGGTGTGTCGATCATAACTTCATGTTCCACCGTGACCGTCTGGGTTTTGTGATAACGGATATCTTCGTTGAAAATCCTCTGGCACAATGTCGTCTTGCCTGCCGTTGAGCGTCCGATCAGCATAATCCGTTTCTTTTTTCTGTTCGCCATCTGTCTGTCCGTCATGTTCTCGTGATTACCGTGGAAGAAAAGCCCATCATATCACACAGAACCTTCATGACGCTTTTCAGCGCCTCCTCTACTCCGGCTACGTCGCCGGTGATCACCAGAGATCCGTTAAAGCGGTCCACAAAACCGATCTTGATGTCTGCGGCCTTGGAGGCCACATCAGCAGCGATCATGGCGCCCTCACTCGGCGTGATCGTCATGATCCCGATGGCTCCCTTTGCATCCAGAAGGCCGAGCTTCGAATACAGATCCGCATCCGGGCTGGCGATCACATGCGCCAGAGTAACCTGCTTGCCGGGAACAAACTCCTGGATGATTCTCTCCTTGTCCCCGCCCTTCCCGCTGTCTGATCCAAACATAGCCGTCTCCTTCCGACTTATTTTAAGTCCTGCATCCCAGGTCTGATATCAGGATTACATCTTGCCCGTAAACGCCTGACGATAGATTGTCTTAATCTGCTCCAGCGTGACCTCTCTCGGGTTGGATGCCGTGCAGGGATCCGCGAGAGCGGTATTTGCCATCGCATCCAGCTGCGCGTTGAAATCCTCCGCTGTGACGCCTGCGGCCGCAATCGTCGCCGGCATATTCATCTTCTCCATATAATGTTTCGCGGTGCGGATCAGCATCAGAGCGCTCTGACGCGTCCCCACGCTGTCCATCTTCAGGTATCCCGCGATTTCCGCATAGCGGCCTGCCGTCGGCGTCAGATGATCATGGCATCCGGCGTTGAAACTCATGACGTACGGAAGCAGAATTCCGTTCGCACGTCCGTGCGGAATATGGAAATGCGCACCCATGGCGTGCGCCATACCGTGATTCAGTCCGAGTCCCGCGTTCGCGAACGCGATGCCGGCCATGCACGAAGCATTGTGCATGCTCTGCCGCGCGTGGAGATTCTCGGGATTTTTGTAAACTTCAAGGAGGTTATTCTGTAAAAGCTGAAGCGACTTGATGGCCATGGCATCCGTAAAATCATTATGTTCCTTGCAGACATACGCTTCGACCGCGTGCGTGAATACATCAATGCCCGTATCGCCCGTAACCTTCGGCGGAGCGCTGACTACCAGACTTGCATCCAGCACTGCGATATCCGGCACCAGACTCTCGTCCACAAGCGGATATTTGGTCTGCGTCGATTTATCTGTGATTACCGCGAAGGTGCTCACCTCTGAACCGGTTCCGCTGGTCGTCGGGATCGCGATGAACCGGATGTTTTTGAATTTTTCATTGACACGCCGCGCGATGAAAACAATTGCCTTCGCCGCATCGATGGACGCGCCGCCGCCGAGGCAGATGACTGTATCGGGTTCCAGCGCGGTCAGCCGCTCGATACCGGCTGTCACGACGCCAAGATCCGGTTCCGCCGCCACATCAGAAAATACATCGTACTTTTTCCCCGCGCGATCCAGACGGTCCGTCACATAAGCGACCTTATTGCTGACCGCAAGAAAATGATCCGCTACAACAAACACCTTATTCATGTCCGGCACCAGCTGATCCAGCTGATCTCCGACCATGATTCTGGTTCTGACTCTGAATTCTTCCATTGCCGCCCCTTTCTGCTGTACCTGTTACTTACAAATGGTATTTATAAAATAAAAAACAGCATTTTAAACACACTGTTTAAAATGCTGCGTCGCACTTAAATACTGTTCCTCAATTTTTCTGCCGCTTCATCGCCATCACAGAAAAAGCACACTTCCCCACGGATACACTTCCTCAAGCCGCCAGGAAATGCGGGTTTATTAAATTGTTGCCTTTCAGACGAAAAAGGAAAGCACTGACTCTGCCAGACGCTTTCCTTTTTGACATCGCATCTAATTTAAGAGAGGTGACGCAATGCAGAAATCCGATGGCAAAGCACTCAAGTGGTCTTCCTTGTAAGCAAAAAATACCGTTTCCATTCCGTGGATACGGCCATAAAGTCTGCAGCTGCACCGCTGCGACTGTGCACTCTCCCAGATCCGAGGAGGGGTTTGCGTGCGTTATACACAGGCAGGTCTTCTGACTGCGGCCTCACCGCTCTTCCTCACCTTCTCGGGTTTCCCCAATGGCAACCGAGGAAAAACTAAGCCTACACAGCAACGGCCTTGTGCAGGATTCACACCTGCTTCCCTTTTCACCGGCAATCCGCCGACACCTGCGTACCATCAAATTTGTAGTTTTAGTTTATATTACTGTTAAGCACTTGTCAAGCACCGGATTTTAGATAATTTCGCCGAAAGTACCCCGCCCGTCCCGGTCGGGATCCACGGCAATCCGCTCAACAAAACCATCTGACGCATGCAGTTTATGTCATGATACAATTTGCTTTCCGAATTGCACAACCCGGAGTCCCGTAGTATATTTATATTAAAATGATATAGATATATAAATGGAGATAACAGATGGACATCACTTACGATTACTACCGCATATTTTATTATGTAGCGAAATATAAAAGTTTCACACGTGCCGCATCGATTCTGGCAAACAGCCAGCCCAATATCACGCGCTCGATGAACAATCTGGAGCGCCAGCTCGGCTGCCGCCTTTTCATCCGCTCAAACCGCGGAATCCGTCTGACGCCGGACGGAGAAAATCTTTACCGCCACGCGGAGGTGGCGTTCGAGCAGTTTCAGATGGCCGAGCAGGAGATCGAAAACGCCACCGGCCTCCGGAGCGGATCCGTCACCGTCAGCGCGACCGAGACGGCGCTGCACGGCATACTTCTTCCGGTGCTCCGCTCATTTCACAACTGGTACCCCGACATCCACATCCGGATCTCAAACCAGAAGACCGCATCGGCTGTCGAGGCGGTCCGGAACCGGCTGTCCGACTTCGCGGTCGTCACGACGCCGGCAAAGATCGAAAAACCGCTCACCGTGACTCACCTCGCGGATTTTGACGAAGTCCTCGTCTGCAGCGAGCGTTACGCGCATCTCGCCTCCAAGCGCCACCATCTCTCCGAAATTCTGGAATACCCGATCGTCAGTCTCGGCCGGGAGACGATGACTTTCCAGTTCTACAACGATTTCTTTTTCTCCTACGGCCTGAACTACGAAGCGGAAATCGAAGCGGCGACCGCTGATCAGCTCCTCCCGCTGATCACCCACGATCTCGGAATCGGTTTTGTTCCGGAATCCCTGATCGAGGCCCGGAACCTGGAGACGACGATATACCGCATCCCGCTTTATGAAAAAATTCCTTCCCGTTCGATCCTGCTGGTCGGACAGAGCGGAGCCTCGTTAAGCCCGGCCGCCGCAAAACTGCGGGAACTCCTTCTTTCCGCCTCAGATGGCAGAACCGGAACAAAAACACAAAAGCAAAGAAAACACTGATCCCGCCCCGCGACGATTTGTATGGACAAATGTTTATAAATATTTTATACTTTGCTTATTCTTATTTTGTCTCATACAAGAAGAGGAGGAGATCTCATGTTTGAGAAGCTGTTCAAGCTCAAAGAACACAACACGACAGTAAAAACAGAAGTGCTGGCCGGACTCACGACGTTCCTCGCGATGGCCTATATTCTTGCGCTGAACCCGCAGATCCTCGGCACCGTTATGGATAAGAGCGGCGTATTCGTCGCGACGGCCGTAGCCTCTGCAGTCGCAACGTTTATCATGGCATTTCTCGCCAACTACCCGATCGCGCTTTCCGCAGGCCTCGGACTGAACGCATATTTCGCATACACAGTCTGCCTCGGCGAACTGAAAAACGTCGAGAATCCCTGGACAATCGCTCTGACCGCGGTTTTTGTCGAGGGTGTTATCTTCATCATTCTTTCCGTCATAAAGGCGCGTGAGCAGATCGTCAACGGCATTCCGCAGAATCTGAAGACCGGAATCACCGTCGGTATCGGCCTCTTCGTCGCCTACATCGGCCTGCGCAACGCAAATATCGTCACATTCCTGAAGCAGGATGACGGATCCTACCTGATCAACCTCGGTAATTTCGGCGCGGCAGATGTCGCCCTCGCTCTGATCGGTTTCCTGATCATCTGCATTCTCGTGCACCACAAAGTTCCGGGTGCCATCCTGATCGGCATGATCATCACATGGGTTTTGGCGATGATCGCCCAGGCAGGCGGCTGGTACACCGCCTCAAACTGCTTCCCGGATTTTTCCGGAGGTCTCCAGCTTGGCGGGATCACAAAGACCGCATTCCATTTCAACTTCGGATGGGCCGCGAAACATATGATCCAGTTTATCGCGATCGTATTCTCATTCCTGTATGTTGATCTGTTCGATACCGTCGGAACCGTCATCGGCGTCGCAGGAAACGCGGGACTGCTTAAAGAGGACGGCACTCTTCCCAGAGCGGGACGCGTTCTTCTCTCCGACGCGATCGGTACCGTATTCGGCGCATGCCTCGGCACCTCGACGATCACCAGCTTCGTGGAGTCCAGCGCCGGTGTGGCAGTCGGCGGCAAGACCGGTCTGACCGCATTCACGACCGGATGCATGTTCATCATCTCGCTGCTGCTCTCCCCGGTTTTCCTGGCGATTCCGTCCTGCGCGACTGCTCCGGCTCTGATCTATGTCGGAATGCTGATGGCATCGAATATGCGCAACATCCGCTTTGACGGCGATGTCGCTGACACGGTGGGCGCTTACCTCGCAGTCGTCATGATGCCGCTGACCTACTCCATCGCAACCGGAATCATGTTTGCGATCCTCGCATGGGTCATCATCAAAGTATTTGAGGGCAAAGCAAAAGATGTAAAACCGGTTATGTGGGTCATCTTCGTTCTGTTCGCACTGCGGATCGTGACACTGATCACGAATTTCCAGTAAAACCCGGAACGGTCCCTGTTCCATATCGTCAGCTCACGGCCGGCGCCGTCTCTCCCGAATCATTCCGGGAAGATGAGCGCCGGCCTGTTTTTATCCTGCACGCCGTTCTCCCCTGCGCGTTCTTTTTAGTACCATAAAAGTGTAGTTGTTAGAGAGTAATTAACTCTGACATCTGCACTTATTTTTTATAATAAGGGGAGTAATTGGT
>CADBRN010000003.1 GCA_902797025.1 uncultured Lachnospiraceae bacterium | reverse complement strand
TCGCGTCTTGCCTTGGAAGATTTATTTTTCGGACAGATGGACATTTCTCACACCTCCTCTTGCTCTATATTGATGATCGAGCGATCAGTTGTATCTCAGTCATACTCGAATATTATATATGCAGGGGCAGCGAATGTCAAGGATTTTATTTCACAAGCGCGACGGTCTCGCGGCAGATCATAAGTTCCTCGTTCGTCGGGATGACGCAGACAGCCACCTTCGAATCATCCGTGGAAATTTTGACGTTCTCGCCGCGGAGCTGATTCTTCTCCGGATCGATCTCGATGCCCATGTAATGGAAATAGTTCATCACATTTGCGCGGACAAGTCCGTCATTCTCTCCAATTCCTGCAGTGAATGCGATCGCATCGACTCCGTCAAGAACCGCGATGTATTCGCCGATAATGCTTGCGACACGATAAGCGAAAACATCAAGCGCCTCTGCCGCAGCGTCATTTCCCTCGCCGGCTGCGCTCTCCAGATCGCGGAAATCACTGGAAAGGCCGTCAGACAGTCCGAAAACGCCGGACTTTTTGTTCAGGACATCCATGACGCCGTCCACATCCAGACCCTCATTCTTACTGATGAACTGAACGATCGACGGATCGATGTCGCCCGAACGGGTACCCATAACGAGACCGGAAAGCGGAGTCATACCCATGCTTGTGTCAACGCTCTTTCCGTCCTTCACCGCGCAGATGGAAGCACCATTTCCAAGGTGCGCCACGATGATTTTGGAATGCGCAAGATCGAGGCCGAGGAATTTTGCGGTCTCCTTCGATACGAAGCTGTGAGATGTTCCGTGGAATCCGTATTTGCGGATGCCGTTCTTCGTGTAATATTCGCGCGGAAGGCCGTACAGATACGCCTTCTTCGGCATGGTCTGATGAAAAGCGGTGTCGAATACGCCGACCATCGGGACGCCCGGCATCAGCTCCTTGCACGCACGGATCCCGATCAGATTTGCCGGATTGTGCAGCGGAGCGAGGCTGGAGCATTCCTCTACCTCCCTGATCATCTCATCTGTGACGATCGCCGAGCTGGAGAATTTCTCTCCGCCGTGGACAATACGGTGTCCCACCGCGTCGATCTCGGAAAGATCCGCAAGCGCGCCCGTTTTGCTGTTCGTCAGCGCGGAAAGAACGAGCTGAATCGCTTCTTTGTGGGTCGGCATCGCCTCGTCGGTGATCTCCTTCTCGCCGCCCGCCTTCTGGTAAGTGAGGCGTCCGTCGATACCGATTCTCTCGCAGAGACCCTTTGCGAGGACCTGTTCGGAATCCGAGTCGATCAGCTGATATTTAAGAGAAGAGCTTCCGCAGTTAATAACAAGTACTTTCATCGTGTATCTCCTTAATTCTTACTTCCGGACGCGGGGACTTATGCCAGTGCCGCCGTAATAATTGCCATCGAGTAAACTTCCTGACCGTTGCATCCTCTGGAAAGATCGTTGATCGGCGCATTCAGTCCGAGAAGGATCGGGCCGTAAGCGTCAAATCCTCCGAGGCGCTGGGCAATCTTGTATCCGCAGTTTCCGGCGTTGATATCCGGGAAGATAAAGGTGTTGCAATGTCCCGCGACATCAGTCGGAAGATGTTTCGTCTTGGCGACACGCGGAGAAACAGCTGCATCGAACTGGATCTCGCCGACGATCGGAAGATCCGGATATTTTTCCTTCGCCTTTGCTGTAGCATTGCGCATCTTGTCCACGTCCTCTCCTTTTCCGGAGCCGACGGTCGAATAACTCAGGAACGCGACCTTCGGGTCGATGCCGAAGACTTTCGCGCATTCAGCCGTTTCACCTGCGATCTCCACAAGGTCGTCCTCGGTCGGATGAATGTTGATCGCGCAGTCGCCCATGGCGAGAACTTCATTTTCACCGCTCGCAGACGGACGTACAAGGATAAAGCAGGAGGATACGATGTTATTTCCGGGTTTGGTCTTAATTACCTGAAGCGCCGGACGGACGGTGTCAGCGGTCGAATACGTCGCTCCTCCCAGAAGCGCGTCCGCCTCACCCATTTTAACCAGCATTGTTCCGAAATAGTTTGCGGAGGAAAGGATGCCCCTTGCCTGCTCCGGCGTCACGCCTTTTTTCTTGCGAAGCTCACAGAATAATTCAACCATTTCGTCGAATCTCTCGTAGCTCTTCGGATCGATGATTCTCGCGCCGCGGACGTTGTAACCCGCTTTTTCAGCCGCATCCATAACCTCATCCGGATTTCCTACCAGGATCGGCTGAAGGAAATTACTCGCGAGAAGACGGGAGCTCGCCTCCAGAATTCTCTCATCCGTACCTTCTGTGAAGACAATCTTCTTCGGATTTTTTTTCAGCTGGTCAATCATTGCACCGAATCCATATGCCATAGCGTTTCTCCTTATCAACAACTCATTTTTTGTGGAATATACCAACAACACCATCATTAACAATCATTGTTTAGTATAATACGTTTGAAAAAAACAGACAAGATTTGCTTCTCATCTGATACAATTTCTGATGAAAATTCTACAATTTAACCACATTTTTCGTGAACTCATGGTGAAATTTTGCTCCGCCCTTCTTCGAGCGGAACGCCTCGCAGAGATTGGAGGCCAGTACATCCGTCCCGTACCATTCCGGCATATTTTTCGCCCCGATCACGGGCACTGTGCGGCCGCTGCGCGCTGCTTCTCCGATCAGCCTTTCCGCACCCGGGCGAAAACCGAGCACCCGCACACGATCGGCCTGTGCCGCTATCCCCGCGTCTCCCTTCCGGATGCCAAGAAGCACGGAAAAAAGCGCGCGGTCGATTCTTGTCCGTGTCAGATTTTTTGTCTTCAGCGCATCGGCAAACGCAGAGACGGTCTGACAGGAATAGCAGTTTTTTTTCATCCGGTTTACAAGATCATCGGTGACACCGGCACATCCGGCGATCGACTCCGGGTCTGCTGTCCGGATTTTATACAGGACCATGTCGCTGAAATCATCCGGAAACAAAAGACGGTTTCGATCCGCTTCCTCCTGAAGAAGGATCCCGGAGTATTCCGGAAGCGAACGGAATGCCCGGGAGAACCGGCCGCGGGAAAGCTCCGAGCGGACTGATTCGGCAGACCAGGCGGATTCGGAGCTGATCCGGGAGTGATACGCTCCCCCTCTCCTTTTCAGAACCCGCGGTCTGATCCGGCTCCCCGCCCGGATCATCGATGCGAGATATGCGGTCGCCAGCAGATCGTTCGGTGATCGTAATACCGAATCCGGGCAAAACGCCCGACTGCCGGTTTTCTCCAGAACTGCCTCTGCCGCGCGGCTCTGCGCGGCCGGATAAGAATAACCCTTCGCCAGAGATTCTCTGAGGACGGCGCCGTACGGCTCCGGCTCCCCTGCGATCACAGCGGCCGCCGCCTGCAGCTGTTCAAGATCCCCCGTCTCACTGCCGAACCATAGTTCATCGACGACACCGAGACCGTCGAGAATCCCGACCGCTGTTTTCGCGAAATCTCCTGCACTGCCGAGCGCCGCGGCCGCGGGAAGCTCCAGCACGAGATCCGCCCCGCCCAAAAGCGCCGACTTCGTCCGCTGATATTTATCGATCACCGCGGGAGCCCCGCGCTGAACGAAATCTCCGCTCATTATAACCAGAATAAAATCTGCTCCGGAGTCATCTCTGATTCTCCGGAGCTGATATTCATGACCCTTGTGAAACGGGTTGTATTCTGCTATTACCGCTGCTGTTTTCATCGGATCCCGTCAGTTCTTGAAACTGTGCACCGGAGCAGGAATTCTTCCGGTTCTGCCGATAAACGATTCACAGGAAAACGGATTCACCGGCATGACCGGAGCTCCGCCCAGAAGTCCTCCGAATTCAACCGAATCGCCGACTTTTTTACCGATCGCCGGAATCAGACGGACCGCCGTGGTCTTCTGGTTCACCATACCCAGTGCCATCTCATCCGCTATGATGCCGGAGATCGTCGCGGCGCTCGTGTCGCCGGGAATCGCGATCATGTCGAGACCGACCGAGCATACGCAGGTCATCGCTTCGAGTTTTTCGAGCGTCAGAGCTCCGGCGAGGGCCGCGCGGATCATCCCCGCATCCTCGCTGACCGGTATGAACGCGCCGGACAGTCCTCCGACGTAGGAGGACGCCATCACACCGCCCTTTTTCACCTGATCGTTCAGAAGAGCAAGCGCCGCTGTGGTTCCCGGCGCTCCCGCATGCTCCACACCGATCTCCTCCAGAATATCCGCGACCGAATCTCCGACCGCCGGTGTCGGTGCCAGCGACAGGTCGATGATACCGAAGGGAACATTCAGCCTCCGTGAAGCTTCCTGTGCTACGAGCTGTCCGACGCGCGTGACCTTAAACGCCGTCTTTTTTATCGTCTCGCACAGAACCTCGAAACTTTCTCCGCGGACTTTTTCGAGGGCGTGTTTTACGACGCCCGGACCGGAAACACCGACGTTGATCACGACATCCGGTTCTGTGACGCCGTGGAAGGCCCCGGCCATAAACGGATTGTCATCCGGTGCGTTGCAGAACACGACAAGCTTTGCGCATCCGATGCAGTCAACGTCTTTCGTGAGTTCCGACGTCTTCTTCACTGTCTCGCCGAGGAGACGCACTGCGTCCATATTGATGCCGGTCTTCGTCGAGCCGAGATTGACCGAGCTGCAGACCCGGTCGGTTTTTGCCAGTGCCATCGGGATCGAACGGATCAAAAGCTCATCCGCCGGTGTCATTCCTTTGGAAACGAGTGCGGAATACCCACCCAGAAAATTGACCCCGACCTTCTTCGCCGCCCGGTCCAGCGTATCCGCGATCGATACGAAATCATCCACCGTCTTGCAGGCAGAGCCGCCGATCAGTGCGATCGGTGTGACCGAAATTCTCTTGTTGACGATCGGAATTCCGTACTCACGCTCGATCTCACGTCCGACCGGAAGCAGGTTCCGCGCGGTTGACGTGATTTTATCGTAGATTTTCCGGTTCATTTTATCGAGATTCGAATCGATGCAATCGAGCAGGCTGATCCCCATGGTGATCGTCCGGACATCCAGATTTTCCTGTTCGATCATCTCATTCGTTTCGTTGACTTCAAAAATGTTGATCATAGCGCCGCTCCTGTCAGATCCTGTGCATCATGTCGAAAATATCTTCGTGCTGGCAGTGGATCGAGACTCCGATCTCCTTCCCGATCTGGTCCAGATCCTCCGCCAGATCGCCCACATCCTTTTTTGAGGCGGACGTATCGGCGATCATCATCATATGGAAATAACCCTGCAGGATGGTCTGCGAGATATCCTCGATATTGACGTTCTCTTCAGCCAGATAATTGCAGACGCGGGCAATGATGCCGACCGTGTCGCGTCCTGTTACGGTAATAATTGTCTTTTTCATGTCTGATCCTTTCTGTCAGAAGGTAATCTCGTCGCTGACTTCGTCGCGCTTCGCGACTGTGATCGGAAAGTCCGCGGCCCGGTACGGGTTATCGCCCATCGTCACCTCGGCGCTGACCGTCTCAAATGCGAGTGCCGGATAGTTGTTTTCTTTCGACAGGTGCGAGAGAAAAATGTGTTTCATGTGATCGTGGAGAATTTCTCCGAGCAGTCTTCCGGAATCTTCATTTGAAAGATGTCCCCGCTCGCTCAGAATCCTTCGCTTCAGCGGATACGGGTAACGGCCCGCTTCAAGCATTCGAACATCATGATTTGCCTCGATGAACAGAACATCGAGGTTTTGAAGATGCGAGATCGTATAATCATCATACATTCCCATGTCCGTCGCAATCGCTGCGTTCTTCCTTCCGCAGGCGATGCGGTATCCGACAGGATCCGCTGCGTCGTGGGAAATATGAAACGGAAGAATATCCAGATCTCCGATTTTTGTGACCGCATCCGCTTCCACGGTCCGGAACAGTTCCCCGGGAATCTTTCCGACGTTCCCTCCGGTAAGGATCGCGTCCCGTGTCTTTTCCGTCGAATAAACCGGTACATGGAACTTCCGCGCGAGGACGCCGAGTCCGCGGATATGATCCGAATGCTCGTGGGTGATGAAAATCGCGTCCAGATCTGATCCCGTCATGCCGATCGCGTTGAGACCCGCTTCGGTTTTCTTCCCGCTGATCCCGGCATCGAACAGAACACTTGTGTGCTCACTCCCGGCAAATATGCAATTTCCGCTGCTGCCGCTGGCAATACTGCAGACTCTCATCTCTTGTTTTTCCTCATTTTCCGGTCAATCGCCGCGGCTGTTTCGCTGAAATCTCCGCTGTTGTCGATCACAAAACCGCACGCGTCGCGGAATGCCTCTTCGGAGAGCTGATTTCTCATGATAGAATCGATCGTTTCTTCTGAATACCCGCGGCTGGCTGCAAGGCGGCGCCTTCGAACCGTTTCCTCCGCATAAATATACCACAATTCATCGAGAATGGCACCATAATCCTCTTCGATCAGCAGTGCCGCCTCGAGGAAGAACCATTTGTGTCCGGCCTGCCGCGCCAGATCCATGGCGTCTGTGATATAATTCCGGACCGCCGGATGGATGATATGATTCAGCGCTTCTCTCCTGTCGCTGTCTGCGAAGACTTCTTCCGCGATTTTTGCACGGTCCATCGTACCGTCCGCCCTGAGGATCCGCGTCCCGAACAGCGCCACGACCGGATCAAAGCAGGCGCCGTCAGGCTCCATCAGCTTTCTTCCGACTTCATCCGCGCGGATCGTCACCGCATCATAATGTGCGGAGATATATTCCATGACTTCACTTTTTCCACAGCCAACACCGCCAGTAATCCCTATTTTCCTCATGACCGGCCTCCTGTGATCCATATCCGTCCGTCTGACCGGGCGGAACAAAAATCCGCCTGTCCCGTCTTATTTTGCATCGTACCACGATTTCCCCTCGTGCAGGTCGACCTCAAGGTCGACGGAAAGCTGCGCCGCGTGCTCCATCTCATCCCGCAGAAGGGCGGATACATGATCCGCTTCCTCCAGGGGAGATTCGATCAGAAGCTCATCGTGAACCTGAAGAATCAGTTTTGCACGGCATCCTTCCGCTTCAAGCCGCCTTCTGACGCGGTTCATCGCAATCTTGATGATATCTGCCGCCGTACCCTGTATCGGAGAATTCATCGCGACACGTTCGCCGAACTGCCGCCGCATAAAATTACTCTCTGCGAGTTCCGGGACCGGCCGTCTTCTGCCGTACAGCGTTTCCGCATAACCTTTTTCCTTTGCCGATGTGACGAGTCCTTCAAGAAACGACTTGATTTTCGGGTAGGTCTTGAAATAATTTTCGATATAATCCGCCGCTTCCTTCCGGCTGATCGAAAGATCCTGACTCAGACCGAAGGAACTGATTCCGTATACGATCCCGAAATTTACAGCTTTCGCATTTCGTCTCTGGAGCGGGGTGACCTGATCAAACGGCACATGGAACACCTGTGACGCCGTCAGTCTGTGAATATCACTCGCCTGGCGGTACGCCTCGATCAGCTTCTCATCTCCCGACATGGAGGCGAGTACACGAAGTTCAATCTGAGAATAGTCTGCGTCGATATAGACACAGCCATCCTCGGGCACAAAAACGCGCCGGATCCGGCGTCCGAGTTCCATGCGGACCGGAATATTCTGGAGATTCGGCTCATTACTCGAGATTCTTCCTGTCGCCGTAATCGTCTGGTTGAAATTGGAATGAATTCTTCCGTCTTTGCGGATGTATCCGGGAAGCGCGTCCGCATACGTTGATTTCAGCTTCGCGAGCTGCCGGTAGGTCAGCACATCCTGAACGAACGGCACGGCCGGGGCAAGCTTTTCAAGAACACCGGCAGCCGTCGAATAGCCGGTTTTTGTTTTCTTTCCTCCCGGCAGCTTCATGTCTTCAAAGAGAATCTCGCCGAGCTGTTTCGGGGAGTTGATGTTAAAATGCCTGCCGGCCCCTTCATATATTTTTTCTTCAAGAACACGGATCTGATTTCCGAGTTCCTGCCCGTACGCTTCGAGCGCCTCCTTCTCGACGTGCATTCCGTTCCGTTCCATCACAGAGAGCGTATAGACAAGCGGCATCTCGATTTCATCGAAGAGCCTCCGCATACCGGTCTCATCCAGCTTCGCCAGAATCGGCTCCGCGCTCACGTACGCCGCGTACGCTGCACAGCCGATATACTCTGCAGCCACTTCCTTTGTCATCTTCTCCGGATCCGGTGTTTTCCTGCCGTCAAAAAGCTCCGTGGCGGACGGAATCAACACCTTTCCGTACTCTGACGCGATCACATCGCAGGGGTAATCCGAACGAAGCGGTTCGAGGAGATACGCGCCGATGCGGACGTCAATGATGCTGCTTCTCTCCGGTGCCGGAACGGCATTCAGGATTTCCTTCAAATCGAAGACGGCCGGCTGCTCCGCATCCGTCAGGATCCGTCCGGTTATTTCTTTCAATGAGCGGTCTTCCCGGCCCTCCGACGGCAAAAAGTACACCGTGTCAGGTCCGGTGCAGACACCGATTCCGAGAAGCGACCACTCCCGGCCGACGAGTGCGGCAAGTCCTGTCCGTTCCGCAGAAAGCGCTGCCTTCAGGACACGGTCCCGCTCATATTCCGGCACGATCAGAGGCCGGGGGTACTCCTGCTGCTTTTTGTCCGCATCGGAGAAACCGCCGAGCAGATTTCTGAAATCCAGCTCTTTAAACAGATCATAAGCTTCCGGGGTGTAAAGATTTCCGATCACCGCCTGCTTCTGATCAAATGTGACAGGCGCATCCAGACGGATCGTCGCCAGATCTTTCGAAAGAACCGCCTGATCATAGTGATCTCTGAGTGATTCCATCGCCTTCTTCGGTTTGATCTCGTCGATATGATCGTGTGCGGACTCGATGGAATGATACGTTACGATAAGATTCGTCGCTGTCTTGACTCCGACTCCCGGGATTCCGGGAATATTGTCTGAGGAATCACCCATCAGCGCCTTGACGTCGATAAATTCGGACGGTGTCACCTGATACTCGCGTTTCACATCCTCCGCATAGTAATCGAAGACCTCGGTTTTACCCTTTGATGTCTTCGGAATACGGATTTTGATCGTATCGGTCGCAAGCTGAAGAAGATCCCGGTCTCCCGTCAGAATCGTCACAGACAGGCCTGCCGCTTCCCCCTCCCGCGAAAGCGTGCCGAGAACATCATCCGCTTCATATCCTTCGCATTCGACGATCGGAATTTTCATCGCGGTGAGTACCTGCTTGATCAGCGGAACCTGCTCGCGCAGCTCATCCGGCATCGCCTTTCTTGTTCCCTTATATTCTTCAAATTTTTTGTGGCGGAAGGTGGGAGCATGAACATCAAAAGCCACAGTCAGATACTGTGGCTTCTCCTCTTCACAGACCTTCAGCATGATATTCAGAAATCCATAGACCGCGTTCGTGTGCAGCCCCTCGGAATTGGTCAGAAGGGGAATGCCGTAAAACGCGCGGTTCAGCATACTATGTCCGTCAATCAGCAAAAGTTTTTCGCGCATAATAATTCATCCTTATCAGTACGTTTGGAGCAGATAACCGCAGATGGCAGATTACAGAAAGCGGGAGATCGGGAAAATACCGAAGAAATCCAGCACGGCCATCGAAAAAAGGAAAACAGCAGACAAAGCCGCAGACACGCGGAATTTCACCAGCATTCTGTTGACCCGGACGCGGTGAAGCTTTCGCTCCATATCCCGGATCAGCTCAGGCGTCAGATCAAAAGAACCGTCCTGTCCGTCATCGAGATAATGGATCGTACGATCGACCATGAACATCGTCTCGAGTTCTTCATAGCACTCCCTGCAGCTGTTGATGTGCTTGAGAAACGCGATCAGCTCCCGGTCTGAAAGATCATCCGAAAGGTACCGCGGAATCATCGCGGTGACGTCTTTGTGAGAAAGCCCCATTTCCCGGCTTCGCTTCCATCTCAACGCCTTCAGAAGATGTTCCTTCCGGCTTCTGAGTCTTTGCAGGAACCGCTCTGCCGGTGTTCTCCCATCATCTTTGTTTGCCTTAACTCCGTGCAGGACCATACTGTTCACCTCAAAGTTTCATTTCTCCGCCGTTTTGATCCCGGATAAAAAAGGAGACAGACCGGCGGCTTTCCCGTAGCGGTTCATAACCGCGCTGATAAAAAGCTCGTCCCGCGCGCGTGTCAGGCCGACATAGAACATTCTCCGCTCTTCTTCGATGTCCGCGTCGAGTACGGCTTTTTTGTGCGGGATCACTTCGTCATTGACATCGATGAGGTATACGAGATCATATTCGGTTCCTTTCGCGGCATGCAGGGTTGAGATCATCACTCCGTGTTCCGGCACCGTGTCGGTCATTTCATGCAGATTCATCCGGAACTGTTCAATCCGGGTTTTCCATTCCGCGTAATACCTGCAGCTTTTCGCACTGTCAGCGATCTCGTCAAGAACGTCCGTCAGCGCGCCGGCGGGCATCCCGTGATCGTCCGCGTAGTTTGCGATGTAATCATCATACCCGACGGATTTCCGGATATAGCAGATCGCCCCGTACGGCGATAAATGCCGGATTGTCCGGATATCGTTTTCAAGCCGTGCGATTCGCTTCTGCATCCACTCTTTCCCGCGGTAAAAATCGTACAGCCGGCCGAAGGAGACCTCCCGCTCCGCAAAAGCCTCTCTTGAAAGATATCGCAGCGGGCGGTTGCAGATTCTTAAAAAATTCGCCCGGGTCATGCCTCCGTTTGCGATCTCCAGATAGGTCAGGATATCTTTCGCAGCCCAGTGATCATAGATACAGGGAATCGTCTCCAGCGCACGAAACGGTATCCGGTCGGACAGAAAGCGCTCGATCACATGGCGGGCGCCTGCGTTGGTGCGGACGAGAACCGCGATCCGGTCAGGATCGATTCCGCAGTCTATCTTCTTTCGGATATGACGAGACAGAAAATCCGCCTCTTCAAAGAGATCCCGGAACATGCGGAAGCCCACCGGTTTTCCGGAAGGTCTGACCGCTTCGATCTGTTTCGCAAAACGGCTGTGATTTCCGCTGATCACACGCGAAGCAAAGTCCAGGATTTCCGGCGTACTTCTGTAATTTTTCCGGAGCGCGATCATCCCGGCATCCGGATAATCTTTGCCGAAATTCAGCATGATCGACGGATTTGCTCCGCGGAAACGATAGATGGACTGATCATCATCGCCTACGATGAACAGATTGTTTTCGGGGAGTGCCAGCATACGCATCACTTCATATTGAAGCGGCGAAATATCCTGAAACTCGTCGATCAGGATATACTTCCATTTATTTTGCCAGCGCTTCAGAATCTCAGGGTACTTCCTGAGCATCTGCCAGCAGAGCAGGATCAGATCATCAAAATCGATCTGCTTTCTTTTTTTCAGTTCTTCCGCATAACGTCCCGCAAGTTTCCGGAACACTTCGTCCGGAAGCGCTCCCGAATAATAATTTGACAGGCGGATTCTCCCGGTCTTGACGAGGCTGATCTCCCGTCCGGCCTGTTCCGGAAGATCCGGTTCCCTCAGGCCGTCCGGGTAGATCTGAGCGATCAGCGACCGGATCAGATCCCTGCGTTCTCCCGCTCCGATCACGGTTCCGCTCTGTATGCGGTACACCTTTTTCAGCATCCCGTAGAAAATACCGTGGAACGTACCGATCGCCGCCCCGTCTGCCCGTTCGCCAAGAACCGCCCGGATGCGCGAACGCATCTCCGCGGCGGCAGCCCGTGTGAACGTCACGACAAGAATTGATCCGGCAGGGACGCCGCTCCCGATGAGTGCGGCGCATCGCCCGGCGATCACCGTGGTTTTACCGGTCCCGGGACCGGCAAGGACGAGCATCGGCCCTTCCCGGTGCCGGATCGCCTCCGCCTGCTCTTTATTGGGCTGCTTCAATTTTTGCAAGCCCTGCCTTCAGGCGGCGGATTGATTCATCCTTCCCCAGAACATCCATGATTCCGGTCGCTCCCGAAGGCGTCGCGGCCATTCCGGAAACCGCGGTCCGCAGCGGCCACATCACGGTGTTGACCTTGAGTCCCTGTCCGCCCGCGTATGCTTTCAGCGCGTCGAACATCGAATCATTGTCAAACGGATCAAGTGCCGCGAGGATCGGAATCGTCTCAGAGAGTACCTTTTTCGAACTTTCCAGTGTGCTCTTCGATTTTTTATGGTTGTACATCGCCACGTCGTACTCGGGAAGCTCCTCGAAGAACCGGATCATCTCAGGAATATCCGGGAACACCTGGATGCGGGTTTTGACCATATCCGCGATCTTCTTCTTGTCGTAATCCGCTGTGATCACCTGATCGATGTACGGCATCGCGCGGTCCAGGAATGCATGATCCTCCATATTCCTGATATATTCGCCGTTCATCCAGCGAAGCTTCTGCATATCAAAAACCGCAGGGGATTTGTTGATTCTCCGGTAATCAAAGGCTTTGACAAGATCCTGCAGAGAAAAGATTTCGTTCTCTCCCTCCGGACTCCAGCCGAGCAGCGCGACAAAATTGACGACGGCTTCCGTCACAAATCCCTGTTCGATCAGGTCTTCAAACGAGGAATGTCCGGAGCGCTTCGAAAGTTTTGCTCCCTCTTCATTTGTGATCAGCGGACAGTGAATATAGGTAGGAACCTCCCATCCGAACGCCTTGTACAGCAGATTGTACTTCGGCGTCGACGAAAGATACTCATTTCCGCGCACGACATGAGTGACTCCCATCAGGTGATCGTCGATCACATTTGCAAAGTTGTACGTCGGGTATCCGTCCGATTTGATCAGAATCATATCATCCAGTTCCTCATTCGGAGCCGAGATATCGCCGTAGATCTCATCATGAAACGTCGTCGTTCCTTCCGTCGGCATATTCATACGGATCACATAGGGTTTACCGGCGTCAAGATTTGCCCGGATCTCTTCCTTCGAGAGATGGAGACAGTGCTTGTCATACATAAGCAGCTCTTTTCCCGCGACGACTCGCCGAAGAGAATTCAGGCGTTCCGGTGTGCAGAAGCAGTAATAGGCGTCGCCCTGCTCAATCAGCTGTTTCGCGTACTTCATATAGATGCCCGCCTCACAGCGTTCACTCTGCACATACGGGCCGACGCCTCCGTCCTTATCCGGCCCCTCGTCCCAGAGAAGTCCCGTCTCGCGGAGCGTGCGGTAGATAATGTCAAGTGCACCCTCCATAAAACGCTCCTGGTCCGTATCTTCGATACGAAGCATAAATTTTCCGTCTGCATGCTTCGCGATCAGGTAGGAATAAAGCGCCGTGCGCAGGTTGCCCACGTGCATACGGCCGGTCGGGCTCGGTGCGAATCTTGTCTTGACTGTACTCATTTCTTGTCTCTCTCCTTATCCGTTTTTCTGGTACCGTCCGCTTCTGTTATTTCAGACTCCGGTTCCGCCTCCGGGTATGCGCCGGTCAGAATATCCTCCAGCGACGGCCCGATGCAGACGCAGTCCGCTCGTCGGTCGGTGTAATGTTCGATTGTATTGACTAGTGCGATCTTGTTTCCGTTAAAGTAGCGCGCGAGTGATCCGAGCCTTGACGCGAGATTGCATCCGACGACGAGCAATGTGTCCGCACAGGATATCGCTTCCGCCGCATTGGTGACGACAGACGAATCCAGCATCTCACCGGCAAGAATGACGCCGGGGTGGATCATGGTCCCGCATTTTTCGCATTTCGGAATAGGCCGGTGTTCCAGAATATATTCGGCGCTGTATTTTTCGCCGCAGTGCGGACAGCGGTTGTCGTCGACCGTTCCATACAGATGTATGACATTGGTGCATCCGGCCTTCTGTGAAGCATTAAAAAATCCCCGCGTGATGATCGCGGACAGTTTTCCGTCATCCTGCATCCGCTTCAACACAGAATGAACACCGGTCGGTTCGGCCCGTTTCATCAGTACCTCTTCCCGGTAAAAGCGGAAAAATTCCTGCGGCCGGTTGTGAAAATACGTCGTGCTGAAAATTTCATCCGGAGACATCCCGTACTTACTCTCGATGTCGTAACTGAAGTCTCTCTGGTAAAATACGCCTCCGTTCTGGGCGGCGGCCTCTCTTCCGAGAAGACAGACGATATGCTTACCCTCTCTCAGAATTTCTTTCAGATATCGGATACTCATTGCCTGCACCTTCCTTTCCCGGTTCATCTTCGAAACGGATCTGCCGCGCAACATTTAGCGCCATTCCGATTTCTATCATCAGAAAGATGACGGATGTCCCTCCGTAACTGACAAATGGAAGTGTCACGCCGGTCGTCGGAATCAGGTTCAGCACCACGCAGATATTGAGAATCACCTGAAGCGCGATGTGGACAAAGACTCCGCTTGCGATCAGCGTTCCGTACAAATCCGGCGCATTCTGTGCGATAAAGAACAGTCTGTACAGCAGGTAAGCAAAAAGCAGCAGAACAATAATTGCGCCGAACAGTCCCAGCTCTTCGCAGATAATCGAAAAAATCATGTCATTCTGGGCTTCCGGAATCGTGGACAGTTTCTGCGTGCTGTTCCCGAGTCCCTTGCCGAACAAACCGCCTGATCCGATCGCGTACAGACCCTGCATTACCTGATATCCGCCCGAAGCGAGGTATTTTTCGGGGTGCAGCCACACGAGGATCCGGCGCATCCGGAAATTCGAGCTGCTGCTGAAGATCCGGTTGATAGCGAACAGCGACACCGCGATCGTGACGCCGATTGCGGCAAAAAGGACGAGATACCGGCGTGTATTCGGACTTGCCAGAAAAACCATGAAAAAACAGATTCCCATGATGATGATTCCCGTGCTCAGGTTATCGGTCAGATAAAACGCTCCGACGGCCTGAACCGCACCGAAAAAGATCAATACAAAAAATGCCTTTACCGTGCCCATATTTTTCCCGATCCGCAGGATCAGGTACGAAGTGGACAGAATCACCGCAATCTTCGCGATCTCGGAAGGCTGAAACTGAACGCCCAGATACAGCCACCGGCGCGCGCCGCCTGCAGAGCGCCCCAGGGGTGAATATTTCACCATCGCCATCAGAACGAAGGAGATCACATAGACCGCCGGCGCGATCCGGATCGCGAAATGATAATCCGCGTTCCGGAGGTTCGAGAGGAACACCGCGAGAACAATCGCAGCCACATCGAACTCCGCCTGCCGCCGAAAGTAAAACATATCGTCTTTGATGGCGGACGATGTGGCTGCCTCGTAGGCGCTTGCACTGTAAAGCATAACCAGTCCGAAGCAGATCAGAATAATCACCACCGCCAGAAGACTGTAATCATAAAAATCACCGCGTTCCCGCGCGGAACGGCTTCGTTTCCCCTTCGCCATAAATACTCTCCCCGAATTTCAGCTTCTGATTATTTTAGCACAGTGCAGGGTCCATTTCAACGCGGAGCCGCCCCGGACGGCATATCCCGGCCTCTTGACAGCCGGATAAGGGACCCCGGCCTTATCTGCCGTTTTACGACAAAACCGCCGCGCCATATCGGCGCGGCGGTCTGTTGATCAGTCCTCTGTGTAGGGAAGGATCGCCATATGTCTTGCACGTTTGATCGCGAGCGTGATCGCTCTCTGATGCTTTGCACAGTTTCCGGTGACTCTTCTCGGAAGAATTTTACCTCTCTCGGAAATATAATGTCTCAGCTTTGCAGCATCCTTGTAGCTGATCGTGCTGTCTTTTCCGCAGAAAACACAGACCTTTCTTCTTCTTCTCGGGGTTCTTCTTCTGGAACGATATTCTTCTCTGTCTCCGTTAT
The DNA here is from genome assembly GCA_902797025.1 of uncultured Lachnospiraceae bacterium. Taxonomy (GTDB): domain Bacteria; phylum Bacillota; class Clostridia; order Lachnospirales; family Lachnospiraceae; genus CADBRN01. Next base: position 17,359 of record CADBRN010000003.1, on the reverse strand, counting down.
TGTTCGCGTATGCCATGATCAGTTCTCCTCCTTTGCTTCCTCTGCCGGTGCAGCGTCCTCAGCCGTTGCCTCAACTGCAGCCTCTTCTCCATTTTCATCTCTGCGGACGATCAGATATCTCAGGACGCTGTCCATGATGCGGACGTGTCTCTCGATCTCTGCGGGAGCAGTCGGCTCAGCCTCGAACTCTACAAAGAAGTAGTAGCCGTCACGCTCGTGCTGAATCTCGTAAGCAAGTCTCTTCTTGCCCCACTCTTCAACCTCGGAGATCTCTCCGCCGTAGCGTGTTACATAACCTTTTGCCTTCTCAACGACCGCTTCTCTCGCCGCGTCGTCGAGCTTTGCACTTACCACAAGTGCGAGTTCATACTTGTTCATGTCTCTTCCTCCTTTTGGACATTTGGCTTTCCGCGCTTCGTGCGGAAAACAAGGCTGTGATTACTCACAATGAGATATTTTATCACTGCATCCCGGATTTGTAAAGAAAAATATACCCGGACCGGTTTTGAATCAATTACAAAAATTATGATGTTTCGGACAGATTTCAAAACCTGTCCGTTCACGCCCGTGTCTGATGAGACTATAATAAAGTACCATACGATCAGAAAGCCGGACCGCCGGCACAGACAGGAGTCAGAACATGAAACCAAATAAAATTACACGTGCAATTATCGACGCGACCGTTGACCGGAGTCTCCGGGAGATCGATGAGGATCCGAACCGAAGCATCCGGAAGCTGACCGATATGGGAAGAAATTTTGCGACGGGACGATTTCTTGATGAAATCTACGAGATGCTCCAGGATCTTCTTAAAAATGACGACAGCCCGTACTACACGGCGATCCGGAACCTTCTCCGAAACACCAGCCGGACGAACATCAAAGAATTCGGCATCAACATCGGCTACAATTCTCTCACATTCGGCGGGAAGGTGATCCGGGGACTCGACGGCAAAAAACCGTTCAACATTCCGTGGTGCATCGTTATTCGCACGGATCCGTCCGAACCTCTGAGCATCGACGCCGCAGATATGAGTCATATCGTCAGCCAGGGCAATGACCTCGGGATCTACACGTACCTGATCCGCTGCGGCGGCACCATGCAGGCAGTCGATCAGCTGCTTCTGATGTTCGCAGAGCATCCGGATTCTGCATTCATCTGCCTGCTTCCGGAGGGGCATCTTTCTCCTGAGCAGCTGTCCATCATAAAAAAATGCAGAAATACACTGTTCCTGTTCCAGGCAGCGAAGGACTCCACCGCGGAGAATGTCAAAAAGATGAAACAGCAGAAATCCCTGTTCGGCCTGTATGATTTTTACGGAGACGACACGCTGCTCCAGTGGACGGAAGGGAGCCGCGCGGAAGAGTTTCTTCCCTACAGCGGATCATTCGTCATCGTGGCCCCGGATGAAAACTGTTCGAAAAAGACGTGCGAAAAAATGAGCCGTTTTGTCAAACGCCTTCGTACCGAGCCGAAGTATCCTTTCATTATTTTCGAACAGCGCTTCGATGTGATGCAGATCGGCCGTATCATCACGGACAGCAGAAACGACATCTACATCGAAATGCTCGGTGACGGGAACATTCTCACAACGGATGATACTGTCATAGAATGCCGTCACACATTTTCCCTCGAACAGATCCTGTCCGTCGCGCTTCCGGTGGATTCAGAATAAACCGGTTCTGTCTCATTTTGCGATCATCCGGAACATTTTTCGGATCTTTCGTATATATTCCTCCGGTGAGATGGTGCAGCCGCTGATCAGCCACCGTTCAAGAACTGCAAGATAGGCGTCGCAGAACGAGGCGACCAGGATTTTCCGGTCATCGTCATCGTCTCCCTGCTCTTCGATGAAGAAGGAGACGATGGGGATCATCGATTCGCAGAAATACTCGCGGAACGAGTTCTGCCCCTCAATCCGGAACGCGGCGCGGTAAAACTCCTGATCACGGTAAAACAGCTTCGCGACGACCGTGAGAAGATCCCACCCGTCGTTGTACTCGGCGTGTCCGATGTACAGGATGAAATCCATGTAAAAGATCCAGTTCACCAGATCATATTTGTCTTTAAAATGGTAATAAAAACTCTTGCGGTTCATCCCGCATCCGCGGCAGATATCGATAACGCTGATTTTATCAAATGGCTTTTCCTTCATCAGTGCCTTCATTGAATTTGCAAGCGCATTTTTTGTAATATTGGAATCTGCCAATGTAATCCACCTCTCTGTAAAATCCGTCCCGTCCGGCTCATTTCTTTCCGGGAAGTGCTTCACGATCCTGAAGCGCCGCCTTCACCTCATCCGGCGCATGATCCATAAACCGTGTGAGTGCCGCTCCGCCGCTCCCCACATCAGCGGATCGCTCGCGTACTTCATCTCTTGCCCGCTCTGTCATCGCGAGGAGCTCTCTTGCGGAAATTCTCGCCGCCCCCTCTCCGAGGATGATCGTCTGTTCCAATCCGTCGGATGTCGCGACAAGCACCTGATGATCACCCGCAATTTCATGGACCGTCTTCTCGATATATGCGTCGGCCGTCTCCGCCTCTTTCGTGTACACGACGCGGATCCCGCCGGTGCGGACGATGCTTCGTCCGCGGCCGCGCACCTTATATGCATCGTATACGAGGATTACGGTGAGATCCGGAGATGCTCCCTGGAATTCCGACATCCGGTCAGTCAGGGCATCTCTTGCCGAATCGATATTTTTCGCGGCGAGCGCCCTTAAATCGTCCCACGCGAACAGGATATTGTACCCGTCCACGAGAAGATATCGCTTCAAGGGATGATTTGCCGCATGTTTCCCGTTCTTCACTTCTTTTTTCTTTCTTGCATTCTGGTCCGACCGGTCACGGCTCTGATAATCCCGCCACTGCTGATCATAAAGCGCAGACTCATCCATATGGCGGTCCAGCGTCGCGGATTCCTTTCCGTTCCGGTCGCGGACTGTCCCGTACGTCCGCTCAAAAATTTCCTTCAGCTCCTGCTCCGCGGCGCCGCGAAGTCTCTCGCGCTCTTTGAAGGTCATCCGTGATTCGTCTTTTTCTCTGCGCTTCTCCCGGACTGATTCCGCCGAGAGAAGCGCGTCCCCCGATTCATCCAGGTCAAAATCCGAACGGATTTCCGAAGCGTCCCGAACCCATCCGTCTTCCGACAGACGCAGTCCCGGCCTCCATCCGGTATCGACGTGCATCATATCACGGACCTGATCCCAGGGAATCAGAACTCCTGCACCGTGCGAACAGAATATAGAGGAAGAGGGATTTGCCGTATCGCGGTCCGGCTCATAGGCCGCCTCCGCGATCACCCTTTCGGCATCGTGGCATGGAAAATATCCGAGCAGAGCCGTCTGGATTTCACCCCGTCCGGAGGTATAGGACGTCAGCGTGATCTGGTAATCGCCGATTCCGGAGGCGGGCACCTTTCCTGTAATTTCCGCTTCGCTTCCGATCACCATCGGAGGATCAAACTCTGCTTCCATCTGCGTGAGATCATTGAGCGCACGGCCGATCGTTTCTTGAGGTATCCTCATCCGAAAGGAGCAGACCGGTTCAAGGAGGCGCATCTTCGCCATCATCAATCCCTGACGAACCGCCCGATACGTCGCCTGACGGAAATCTCCGCCCTCCGTATGCTTTTCATGGGCGCGGCCTCCGATCAGGGTGATCTTCATATCGGTAATCTCAGATCCGGTGAGAACGCCCCGGAATTTCTTTTCGGTGAGATGAGAAAGGATCAGACGCTGCCAGTTCTCTGCCAGCAGATCCGTGCTGCAGCGGCTCCGGATCACGATCCCGCTTCCCGGCTCTCCCGGCTCCATCAGAAGATGCACTTCCGCATAGTGACGAAGCGGTTCGAAGTGACCGACGCCTTCGACCGGCTCCGCGATCGTTTCTTTGTACTGGATCATCCCGGGTCCGAACGCCGCGTCGATGCCGAAGCGGTCAAGCAGCACCTGATGCAGAACCTCGGTCTGAACCTGTCCCATAACGCCGATGCTGACCGTTCCGGTCTCATCATCAATCTGAGCCTGCAGCATCGGTTCTTCCTCACCGAGCGTCCGGATCGCTTTCTGAACGGCCCGCGGATCCGATCCGTCTTTCGCCGTCACCGTGCTTCGAAGAACCGGAGCGAGCAGCCGCCAGGTGTTGTTTTTCTCGTTTCCGATCCCCATCCCCGGCCTTGTGGCGGTAAGCCCCGTGAGCGCACAGATCTCGCCCGCCCGGGCTTCCTTTCTCAGTTCATACGAATCTCCCGAGTAAACGCGGATCTGATCGATCTTTTCTTTTTCTCCGACCGCCTCCTTGACGCGCAGCTGACCGCCCGTCATACGGATCCACGTCAGGCGGTTTCCCTGAGGATCTCTTGAAATCTTGAAGACCCGCGCTCCGAATAAATCCGGACATTCGTTTTCGCACAGATACTCAGCCAGTCCGTGGAGCAGCGCATCGATCCCCTTCAGTCGGAGCGCTGCCCCGAAATAGACCGGGAAGAGCTTTCGACTTCGGATCAGCGAAGCCGCCGCGTCCCTGCCGATCGTCACGCCCGCGAGATACCGGTCAAGGACCTCCTCATCCGTCATCGCGATCTGCTCCTGTGTCTTTGCGGAATCGATTCCCTCCGAAAAATCGATGCAGCAGTCACTGAATTCTTCTGTGATCTCTTCCAGGATACGGAGACGGTCCGTCCCCGGCTGATCCATCTTATTCACGAACAGAAATACCGGCACTTCATAATGAGAAAGCAGTTTCCAGAGCGTCCGCACCTGCGCGTTGATTCCGGATGGAGCACTGATGACGAGGATGGCCGCATCGAGTACCTGAAGCGTCCGCTCCATCTCCGGAGAAAAATCGACATGTCCCGGCGTATCGAGCAGCGTGTAGTTCCGTCCGCCGTACACGAATTCCGCCTGTTTGGAAAAGATCGTGATTCCGCGTTTTTTCTCGAGCGCGAACGTATCTAGGAACGCGTCGCCGCTGTCCACCCTGCCCGCATTCCGGATCGTTCCCGTCTTATATAGTATTCCTTCTGATAAAGTCGTCTTCCCTGCGTCAACATGAGCGAGAATACCGAGTACGATGCGATTGCTTTTCATTTCACTTCCGCTCCATTCTATACAGACTTATTCTAACAGAGCATTCCTGCCCCGGCAAGATGCCGCCTCGCGGACTGTATCCGGTTCCCGGACCGCAGGACATATCCTGTTTCTGAGCCGGCGGACCATTTGAAAAAATCCGTCCCGAACCGGAATACCCGGTCGGAACGGATTCGTATTTCACTGTTTTCCTGTTGATCCGAAGCCCCCGCGGTCTTCGCCTGAAAGAGTTCCCTCTTCAAAACGAATCTCCGGCTGATGACGCATCAGACGGAACTGGCAGATCCGGTCGTTAAAGCGGATCACTGTATCGCGCATTGCGATCACCGGCATAAACCACCAGTCATTCGGCCCGGAGTACGACTCATCGATCACGCCCATGTGGTTTGTCTGAATGATCCCGAAATTTTTGAAGGTACTGCTCCTCGGCACGATGTGCGCCTCGTATCCTTCCGGCAGCTTCATCGCCACACCGAGGGGAATCAGATGAAATTCTCCTTTTTTCAGCGAAACATCTTCCGCTGACCGGAGGTCGATCCAGTCGGATTTTCCTCCGATATAGCGCAGACGTTCAATCTGGTCATTCAGATATTGAATGCGGATCGTTTCCATCAGTTTCGCTCATCCTTCGGAAGATCTTTGATGCTGAAGCTCACGCGTCCGAGGCGGTCTTTTCCGAGGCAGATGACCTTGACGACATCGCCCAGTGTAAGAACGTCCTCGACATGCTCGATCCTCTCCCTGGCAATCTTGGAGATATGGACCATTCCCTCTTTACCGGGAGCAAATTCGAGGAATGCGCCGAACTCTTTGATGCTGACGACCTTTCCGGTCAGGATCTGACCTTTTTCGAAGTCGGTTGTGATGATGTGGATATATTCAACCGCTTTATCCATCATCGCCTTATCATTTCCGCAGATGTTGACGCTTCCATCCTCTTCGATGTCGATCTTGACACCCGTGCGCGCGATGATCTCATTGATCGTCTTTCCTCTCTGGCCGACGACATCGCCGATCTTTTCCGGATCGATGTGAATCTGGATGATCTTCGGTGCATATTCGCTGACGCTGTCTCTGGGTGCCGCGATCGCTTTTTCCATGACCTCGGTCAGGATAAACTCCCGGGCATCCTTGCAGCGGCTGATTGCCTCTTCAACGATCGGGCGGGTCAGTCCGTGAATCTTGATATCCATCTGAATCGCGGTGATTCCGTCGTGCGTTCCGGCGACCTTGAAGTCCATATCTCCGAAGAAGTCCTCAAGACCCTGAATATCGGTCAGCACCAGGTAATCATCATCGGTATCCCCCGTCACAAGTCCGCAGGAAATGCCCGCGACCGGTTTTTTGACCGGGACACCTGCCGCCATCAGCGCCATCGAAGAGGCGCAGACGGATGCCTGTGAGGTGGAACCGTTCGACTCAAAGGTCTCCGACACGGAACGGATCGCGTACGGGAATTCCTCTGTGGACGGAAGCACGGGAATGAGTGCACGCTCCGCCAGTGCTCCGTGTCCGATCTCCCGGCGTCCAGGCCCTCTGTTCGGCTTTGTCTCGCCGACCGAGTAAGACGGGAAATTATACTGATGCATATACCGTTTTTCTGTAATATTCTCGTCGAGTCCGTCGATGCGCTGTGCGTCGGAAAGCGGTGCCAGCGTGACGACATTACAGATCTGCGTCTGTCCTCTGGTGAACATCGCCGAACCGTGAACACGCGGGATAACATCAACCTCGGCCGCAAGCGGGCGGATCTGGCGGATCGAACGGCCGTCCGGGCGTTTGTGATCTTTCAGAATCATCTTCCGCACGGTCTTTTTCTGGTACTGATAAATCGCATCCGGAAGCATCGCGAGATACTCCTCGTTATCCGCGAATTTTTCTTCGAGCATCTCCGTGATCCTGCGGATATTCTCATCGCGGACCTGTTTCTCATCGGTGAAGACCGCCTTCTCCATCTCTTCCGGCGGAACGATCTCTTTGATCGCGTCGAAGAGATCCCCGGAAACCGCGCAGCTCTCATAGGAATGCTTCGGTTTTCCGCACTCTGCGACAATCTTGTCGATGAATGCGATTACTTTTTTATTGACTTCATCTGCGAGATAGATCGCCTCGATCATCTTCGCCTCGGGAATCTCATTGGCGCCTGCTTCGATCATGATCACCTTGTCCCTGGTCGACGCAACCGTCAGGTTCAGATCGGAGTTGTCGTTCTGATCGACAGTCGGGTTGATGATCAGTTTTCCGTCGATCATACCGATCTGAGTCGCGGCGCAGGGACCGTCAAAGGGGATATCGGAGATCGAAGTCGCGATGGATGCTCCGAGCATCGCCACGACTTCCGGAGCACACTCCGGATCAACCGACATCACCATGCAGTTCAGCGTCACGTCGTTGCGGTAATCCTTCGGAAAGAGCGGACGCATCGGGCGGTCGATCACACGGGAAGTAAGGATCGCGTGATCACTCGCCTTTCCCTCGCGCTTCTTGAAGCCTCCCGGGATTCTTCCGACCGCGTAGAATTTTTCTTCATAATCGACGGAGAGCGGGAAAAAGTCAACTCCCTCTCTCGGCTTTGCGGAAGCCGTCGCCGTGCAAAGCAGAGTCGTGTCTCCATAATGCATAAATGCACACCCGTTTGCCTGTTTTCCGACTCTTCCGATGTCGACAGACAGGGTCCGTCCAGCAAGCTCCATGGAGTAGGTTTTATAACTCGTATCGTATTTCTCTGCAAATGTCCTGTTTTCTTCCATTCTTCTTTGTTCCTCGTATCTTCTTAGATTTCTTCTCTGATTCTGCTTCTTCTCTTACGGACTGTCCCACTTCAAAGAGCACGGCGCACAGCAAGAAAGGGCGGAAAAGTTCCGCCCTCTGCTATTTTACTTACGAAGTCCAAGTTTCTCGATGAGTGCACGATAACGCTCGATATCTTTCGCTTTCAGATAATCGAGGAGTCCGCGTCTCTTACCGACCATCTTCAGAAGGCCGCGTCTGGAATGATGATCCTTGTGGTTGACCTTCAGATGCTCGGTGAGTTCATTGATCCGCTCGGTAAGAACGGCAACCTGAACCTCCGGTGATCCTGTGTCTCCCTCGGTTCTTGCAAACTCTTTGATGATCGCCTGTTTTTTCTCTTTTGTAATCATGTTTCAAATCCTCCATTTGTCTGTTTTCGCCGGTGATCAAGAAACGGTCGGAGTTTCCGGTTTCTGAACCACGGTTCTTTTGCATACCCGAATAATATAGCACACAGACAGAAGCTTGTAAACCGGAAATCTCCGCTCCGTTTTCAGCGTCCGAACTCACATTGTTCCTGCACCTCGAAGAGATGATTCAGCGGGCCGGAGCCGTGACCGAGATCAAGCATCGCGGAAAGTGCTTCCGTCAGATACTGTTTCGCACGTCTTACGGCATCCGCCGCATCCGCGCCCTTCGCAAGGTTCGAGGCGATCGCGCTCGAGAGCGTACATCCGGTGCCGTGCGTGTTCGGATTGTCGATCCGCGCTGCGCTGTACCACCTGCATTCATTTCCGTCGAACAGAACATCATTCGCGTCATTCACGCTGTGCCCTCCTTTGCAGAGGACCGCGCATCCGCACGCGTCAAAAATCGCTTTCGCGGCGGACTCCATGTCTTCCCGGGTCCGGATCGTGCGCCCCGAAAGAATCTCCGCCTCGGGGATATTCGGCGTCACGATTTCTGCAAGCGGAAGCAGCTTCTCCTTCAGCGTGCCGATCGCGTCCTCCGCGATCAGTCTCGATCCGCTCGTAGCCACCATGACCGGGTCAACTACGATGTGACGGGCGCCGTATCTTTTCAGAGATGCGGACGCTGCTTCGATCAGTTCCGCATTCGGTATCATCCCGGTTTTCACCGCATCGGGAAAAATATCGGTAAAAATGCTGTCAAGCTCTTCGGTCAGAAATACGGGCGTCACCGTCATGACATCCTGAACACCCGTGGTGTTCTGTGCTGTCAGCGCTGCGATCGCGCTCATCGCGTAGACTCCGTTCGCCGTCATCGTTTTGATATCCGCCTGAATGCCTGCTCCGCCGCTCGAATCACTGCCGGCGATTGTCAATGCTGTATACATCATTTACTCCTTTCCCGGTGTCCCTTCCTCCGGATTCATCTGATTGCGTGCTTTTTCCTGCTTTTTCCGCTCGCGGAGATCCCTGAAAAATCCGCTCAGAAGATTGCTGCACTCCTCTTCCAGAACGCCCCTCGTGATTTTCACCTGATGATTAAAGCGGTCATCCTGCAGTAGATTCATCACGGATCCGGCACAGCCCGCCTTCGGGTTCATACATCCGATGACGACCTCGTCGATTCTCGACTGTACAAGCGCGCCGGCACACATCTGACACGGTTCCAGCGTGACGTACATGGTGCATCCTTCAAGACGCCAGTCTCCGAGCTTCTTACCTGCCTTCCGGATCGCGTTCAGCTCTGCGTGAGAAAGCGTATTTTGATCCGTGTTGCGGCGGTTGTACCCCCGCGCGATGATTTTTCCGCCGCTGACGATCACGCAGCCGATCGGCACCTCGTTCAGCGCCTCCGCTTTCGCTGCCTGGCGGATCGCTTCTTTCATATGTTTTTCCTGTTCCGTCATTTTGATGTCCTCATCCGGAGCGGAAGATCACCGGTTTTTCCACGTCCGCGCAGATGCAGAGGGAAAATCTGAGTTTTACCTCTGCAGAATAAAGATCCGCGCAGAAAAACCATTTTCCCAGCGCATTCCAGGCCGTCGTTCCGATCTCTTCAAACAGCGGAACGGTCTCCGTCAGTTCCGTTCTCTTCCCTGTAGCGGAAACAGACCGGACGCTTTCGGAAAAAATCAACCGGGATCCCGGAAGAACCGAGAAGCGTGAAAAACGGTCATCGATCCCGTCTCCTGTGTATTTTACGTACGCTTCCTTCGCGGACCAGATCCGGAAAAAGCGCCGGATGAACGCATCCCGATCCGTGTCAGACACTTCGTTCAGACAGGCATTTTCCTGCTCATGAAATGCCCGCGCAGCGATCGAACGGCACCGTGTGAAAAGCCGGTCCCTTGTATCACTCCGTCTTCTTCTGTGTTCCTGAAGATCGAGTCCGATCCTTGTCCGGTCAAAGCAAACCGCGGTGAACCCGGCACTGTCTGATACAGAAAATGCGGCGTCCGCGTGTTCCGCAAAATATGGCTTTCCCCGCTCCTCCGCCGAGATCTTCCATGCCGGATATACATCTCCGCCAAGGATCATGCCGAGCGTTTCCTGCACTGCCCGGTTTCCGGACAGCCTGCCCTCTTTACTCCGCATGATCCGGACCGGAATCGATTTGTCCAAAACTTCCAATCCGTTCAAATCGGTTTCCTCTTGCGCCAAAGATGCCGGCATGATAAAATAAATACATTCATGCCGGCATGTCGGAATTGGCAGACGAGACAGACTCAAAATCTGTTGCCCCTACGGGCGTGTGGGTTCGACCCCCACTGCCGGCAGTTTTCCGACTTTGTCGAACGACACACGTCCCCGTCCGCGCCTTTCCGGCGCTTTTTTTGTTGATTCGGAATTACAGTCCGGTCACTGATCCCCGAACATTTTTTTATACTCCGGAGTAAAATCAAGCGTCGCGAAATAATCTTTCGCGGTCTCCGCCCGGCGGATCATCTCGACGCTCCCGTCCGTGTGAAGAAGCAGCTCCGAGGACCAGAGCCGTCCGTTGTAGTTGTATCCCATCGAAAATCCGTGCGCGCCGGTATCATGAATTACAAGCAGATCACCGATGTCAATTTTCGGCAGCATACGGTCAATCGCAAATTTATCATTATTCTCACAGAGTGATCCGGTCACATCGTACTTGTGATCACAGGGTTCGTTCTCCTTGCCCATCACCGTGATATGATGGTATGCGCCGTACATCGCGGGCCGCATCAGATTTGCCGCACAGGCGTCGCATCCGATATACTCTTTGTAGATGTGCTTCTCATGGATCGCCCTTGTGACGAGGCATCCGTACGGACCCATCATGAAACGTCCCATCTCCGTGCACAGACTCACATCTCCCATGCCGGCAGGAACAAGAATCTCCTCATAGACCTTTCGGACGCCTTCTCCGATGGCGAGAATATCATTCGGCTCCTGATCCGGTTTGTACGGAATCCCGACGCCGCCGGAAAGATTGATAAATGTGATGTGGCAGCCGGTCTCCTTCTGTAGCCGGACTGCCAGATCGAACAGAATGCCGGCAAGCTGCGGATAGTATTCATTGGAAACCGTATTGCTCGCGAGGAACGCATGGATACCGAACTCCTCCGCCCCCTTCGATTTCAGAATCCGGAACGCCTCAAACATCTGCTCTTCTGTCATGCCATATTTCGAATCGCCCGGATTGTCCATGATTCCGTTGCTCAGTTTAAACAGTCCGCCCGGATTGAAACGGCAGCTGATCTTTTTCGGGATAAAACCGATCGTTTTCTCGAGAAAATCGATGTGCGTGATATCGTCAAGATTGATGATCGCACCGATCGACTCCGCTTTGCTGTACTCTTCCGCCGGTGTGACGTTGGAGGAAAACATAATCTCATCCCCTGAAAACCCGCATGCTTCCGAGAGCATCAGTTCGGTCATCGACGAGCAGTCGCAGCCGAATCCGTATTCCTTCATGATCTTCATCAGCGCCGGATTCGGTGTCGCCTTCACGGCAAAATATTCAAGGAAGCCCGGATTCCAGGCAAACGCTTTTTTTACCCGTTCCGCGTTTTCACGAATTCCCTTCTCATCATAAAGATGAAACGGAGTCGGATACTGTTTTGTGATCTCTTCGAGCTGCTCTTTTGTTACAAACGGCTTTTTTCCCATGACGATTAGTCCTTTCTTCCTGATAAACCGTACGACTGTAAATATTACTGAACATGTGTATGATTATTGATATGGTCGCTGCAGTATTCGTAATTACCCTTGCATTTTGAACAGAACCGGAATTCCAGATTCGGATCGTCCAGCTCCGTTCGCCCGCAGACCGCACAGCGGTGAAGCGCAATTTTCGTGTGACGGTCCGCGCCGTTCCCCGCCGCTCCTGCACTGCTCCGGTCCGCGCGGTTTCCCCGGAGGTTTTCATTAAACGCCCTCCGGAACTCCTCCTGCCGTTTCTTCTGCTTCCGGTCTGTACGGCCGGGGTTCTTTCTCAGGAAGAAGAACAGAATCGTACCTGCGAGCGAGCACAGGATCAGAACCGCCGTCACGACCGGCATTCCGCTTCGGACGATCGAGTAAATGAGATAAGCGACGTCAAGAATCGCGAGGTACTTGATCTTTACCGGAATGATAAACATAAAGAGCAGGATCTGATCCGGATAAGTCATCGCAAATCCAAGAAAGATCGAAAGGCTGACGTAATACGTGCTCACGATGTAGGCTCCCGCCGCGGTCGAAACCGAGAGCAGATTCCGGAACTCCGGGGAAACCGCGTACATCACGCACACACCGATCACGGTCATGATCAGCCCGAAAAAGATATAAAAATCGTACAGGAAGTCCCCCCAGGTTCTCTCCAGCATCGTGCCGAGCTGATAGTAGCAGATCAGCATGACGATCGTCCAGATATTCAGGGAGGACGGCGGAATCAGTACCCATGTGAACAGTCTCCAGATCTGTCCTCTTGCAACAAGTCCCGGATCCAGCGCCAGATACCCGAGGAGCGGAACATTGTTCACAGACTGCATATAATAGAGAATGTAGCCGATCACATAAAAACTGATGATATAGAGCGTGAGATGCCGGATGGCATAACGTCCGAATTTTTTTTCAAGATTCTGCAGAAATTTCATTCCCCAATCCCCTTTGTATTTCTTTCAAGGATTATAGTAGAGACTCATACATTTTGTCAAACCTGTATCCGGCGGAATGAATTGCACTGTTCGTCCGCATATGATAAACTTTTTTGCGAAAAAGATCATATATGGAGGGATTTATTATGGCAGCAGGATCTTCATTCGGCGAATTGTTTCGCATCACAACATGGGGCGAGTCGCACGGAAAAGCAATCGGCGTCGTAGTGGACGGCTGTCCCGCAGGCCTTCCGCTCTCCGGCGAAGAGATTCAGGCATATCTTGACCGCAGGAAACCCGGACAGAGCCGCTATGCCTCACACCGCAATGAATCGGATGCCGTTGAAATTCTGTCCGGAACGTTCGAGGGGATGACAACCGGCACACCGATTTCTATGATCGTCCGCAACACAGATCAGCGGTCAAAGGACTATTCCAACATTCAGGATCTGTTCCGTCCCGGTCACGCGGATTTCGGATATTTTGAAAAGTATGGTATCCGTGATTACCGCGGAGGCGGACGTTCTTCCGGACGGGAAACGATCGGCCGCGTCGCCGGAGGCGCCGTTGCCGCAAAGCTACTGGAATCGCTGGGCGTAACTGTGCGTGCCTATGCAAAATCCATCGGCACCGTCTCGATCACGTCGTTTGACGAGGAAGAAATTTTCCGGAACCCGCTCTGTATGCCGGACGCAGATGCGGCCTCCAGAGCTTCGGAGCTGGTCACCCGGGCGATGGCTGAGAAAAACTCCCTCGGAGGAACCATTGAATGTGTCGCGAAAGGAATGCCGGCCGGTTTCGGCGATCCGGTTTTCAGGAAACTGGACGCAGCTCTTGCCGGCGCGGTCATGTCGATCGGAGCTGTAAAAGGCGTCGAGATCGGCGACGGCTTCGCGGTATCCCGAAGTACCGGAGCCGACGACAATGACGGGTTCATCAGAAAAGAGGACGGCACGGTCACAACAGGAACAAATCATGCCGGCGGCATCCTCGGAGGCATCTCCGACGGCAATACGATCATTCTTCGGGCGGCCGTCAAGCCGACGCCTTCGATCGCGAGGCCGCAGAACACCGTCGATACGAGCGGTACCCCGTGCGGGATCGAAATTCACGGCCGTCACGACCCGGTCATCGTACCGCGCGCCTGCGTCGTCGTCGAATGCATGACCGCGCTCGTGCTCGCCGATGCGATCCTCTGCGGAGCATCTTCACGGCTCGACCGTCTCAAGCGGCTTCTTGGCCGGTGACGCTGTGCGGTTTTTCGCCGGCTGCGGACGGGCAGTATAGAATCATATAATGCCGCGTCTCCTTAACCACACGGAATCCGAACAGTTCCGCTTGCTGCGCCTTCAGAATCGACGGTTTGCCGACGACGTAGGCGCAGCCCTCTTTTTCAAGGTCGTCCCGGAGAGAAACATAGTCCGGATAGTTTTTCGAAATGGACTTGAAGATGCGTACGGCCGTCGGATCGTTGTCGTGCATGACGCTTCCGTTTCCGCCGCGGCCGTACAGGGTATGAATCGACGGGTCGTACACACGGATCCAGGACGCAAAATGCTTGTCCGGCGCGACGGTAAAGCCGGAAAGATTCTGCCCTCTCGCGTCTTCATTTATTTCGTCGCAGATCTGTATCACCGTTTCCGGTACCCCGTAGACATTGGAATGCGGATCAATATTCTCATCTGAGAACAGATACATCCCGAAAACCACCATCACTGCCAGGAGTGCCGCGTATGCACTCTCCCGGATCAGCGCGGGGCGGATCAGCCCGGTCCCCTTCACCGCGGCATACGCGATCACCGCGGGAATCGGAACGAGCCAGAACATCCTCCAGTATACAATATCGCCGATACATTTTATGATCACATACGCGGTCGGCGGAAATAGGTAAAGAACCGAGAAGATCAGCAGGAATGAGAGAAACATCCGATCCTTTTCATTCTTCTTTAAAAGAAAACATAGGACCAGAAACGCTATGGCAGCGATAAGAATCAAATGCATATTGCTGCGTTTCGTCGCAAAAAAAAGATTGAACTGCTCACGGCTGATCCGCAGCGTTCCGGAAAACGCCTGTATGATCCGTTCCATCCCGTTATCCCTCCAGTTAAAACGCCATCGTGTAAATCGCGCCGAGAATGATATTCGGCAGCGCCGTCAACAGGATTTTCAGCGCTCCCCGAAAATCGCGCCGTATCGCGATCCGTATGATTGCGTAAATCCCGGCCATGATCACCCCCAGCATGATTCCCATGCTGGAGACGAGCGTCATTGACAAGGTCAATAATACGCAGACCATCCAGTCGCGTCTGCAGAAGCTGCCTTCCCAGTGCTTCATCATCAGGAAAAACATCGCCGGAAGAAGAAGACCTGCCAGTACCGCTTTTCCCTGCCACGTCTTGCTGATCAGAAAAAACATCTGATTGCGGCGCGACCAGAGTGAGAAAATCCCCATCACCGCGATCAGGAGAACGAATTTTGCCTGGTTTGTCCGTTTTTCCGGAAAAAGCTTTTTCCCGATCAGCGCGTAAACCATATAAGAAGCCGGAATATAGCAGCCCGGATAAAATGTGTGTGCAACGATCGCCGCATGAACGCCTGTGATCTTCGCTTCAGCCGCGACGAAAAGGGAAAAGGGAGAAAGCACATACCGGGAATAAAATCCGGCCATTTCCGCACCGGTATAAGGATTAAAACGCATCAGGGAGTCCGTCGACCAGGCGGTAGTCGCCATAGCCACATAGTAAGCGTCGTCCTCATCGTAGTGCGCGTACCGGACCGCCATGTACGTCTGAAAAAGAACCGCGGCAAGCGCGAAAGCAACGAACACCGGAAACCGGGGATCCGCTTTTCTCTCCGTACCCTCTCCGCCGGTAAATTTTGTGCCGCCATCCGTCCCTGTCCGCACCTTGTTCCGATTACACGCCGCGAAGACGAGAAGCAGCGCCGCCATCGCGCCCAACCACACAGCCAGATCAAAATTCAGAGACGTATCAAAATAGATACAGGGCAGCGTGACTGCCTGAAAAACAGCCATCATAAAAAACAGGCCCGACAGGTAATCAAAAAAAATCCCCCGGTCTTTACTGCCCGCTGTGATGATTTTTCCGGAAAAGACCGGAAAAGCACCCATCAAAAGCAGGAAAACAACGATTCCAGAAGTGCTCAATCCTATTCACCCCGATCCGTACAAATTCCGGCCGCCATCTGCACACAAAAAAGGATCCTTCCCCACGTATTGCAGTTCAATAAGCGGAGAAGGATCAGCGAAGTCATATCATATGCCCGTGAATTCAGGCAACCGCCGATTTTGCGATTTCAGCGAGCTTTGCGAAGCCCTCTTTATCATTTACAGCCATATCCGAGAGCACTTTGCGGTCGAGCTCGACGCCCGCCTTCTTCAGACCGTCCATGAATACGCTGTAAGAAAGGCCGTTCATGCGCGCCGCCGCGTTGATACGGGTAATCCAGAGCTGACGGAACTGGCGCTTTCTCTGCTTGCGTCCCGCATATGCGGAAGCCTGCGCACGCATCACGGACTGCTTTGCATAGCGATACTGTTTGCTTCTGGCGCCTCTGTATCCCTTTGCCTCTTTTAATACCCGGTTATGTTTTTTCTTGGCGTTCAGACCGCCTTTGATTCTTGCCATTTCAAATTCCTCCTGTTTCTGTCACAAGTGGCGCTGCCACTGTCAATTTCTATTTTACGAAATGATCGCTGTACGCCGCTTGGAATCAGAGATACGGCATGATCTTCTTCATGGTCTTTACGTTCGTGCTGTCCGTAACGATCGGCTTGCGAAGATTTCTCTTTCTCTTTGTCGTTTTCTTCGTCAGAATATGGCTTGCGTATGCTTTATGTCTGACCAGTTTCCCTGTTCCGGTCATTTTAAAACGCTTTGCTGCTGCTCTTTTTGTTTTTACCTTTGGCATTGCTTCATTCCTCCTGTTTGATCACTTGCTCCGCTTTTCTCCGAGTACCATGGTCATGCTGCGGCCTTCCATCTTCGGCTGCTTCTCGATAACGGCCACATCTTCAAGACTTTTGGCAAACTGATCCATGATCTCTCTGCCGTTCGCGATGTGTGCCATCTCACGGCCACGGAAACGCAGCGTGACTTTTACCTTGTTTCCTTTCGTCAGAAACTTCTTCGCTGCGCCCATTTTGGTATTCAGATCGTTCGTATCAATGTTCGGTGAAAGACGAACTTCCTTGATCTCGACAATCTTCTGTTTCTTCCGGGCCTCCCGTTCCTTCCGGGACTGCTCGTATCTGTATTTTCCGTAATCAATAATCCTGCAGACCGGCGGCTTCGCCCTCGGTGCGATTTTGACCAGATCAAGTCCGGCTTCCTGTGCCTTTGCGTACGCCTCGGCAGATGACATTATTCCAAGCTGCTCGCCATTTTCTCCGATCAGACGAACCTCTCTGTCACGGATCTGACCGTTGATCATTAAATCGTTA
>CADBRN010000002.1 GCA_902797025.1 uncultured Lachnospiraceae bacterium | reverse complement strand
TTCTTTTTTCATACGGACACCTCCTCAGAAATGCTGGTAAAAAAAATGCGAAGAGGCTTTGAATGCGCCCCTTCGCTCATTGATTGAGTTCATTATATTCAGCTCCGGTAAATTTGTCTAATTCCTATTTTGTGCTCTGCTTATAACTGATTGGTTATAAGTGATTTACTTTCCTCACCGTATCACGTATGATAGGGACAATTACGAGAACTTCAGACCTACATACAGGAAATGAGGTGTAGACATATGGAACTTCGTCAGCTGTCGTATTTTAAAATCATCGCTGAAACCGAAAACTTTTCAGAAGCATCCCGTAAACTGAATATTTCACAGCCGTATCTCAGTCATACGGTCCGGACACTGGAGGAGGAATTCGGAATTTCTCTGTTTGACCGGATCGGCAGAAAAATCCGGCTGAACGCAAACGGAAGAATCTTGTACCGATATGCAGTCCGGATGCTTCAACTCGAGCATGACGCGACAGAAGAGCTTCAAAACGCAAAGAAGAGTCCCTGTCGGACTCTGAAACTGGCCATGCTCAACACAACGAAACTGTTTCCGGAATTGATCGCAAAGTTCTGTGAAGAGTATCCGCAGATCAAGTTTTCTATCACCCGTTTTACTTCGATGGAAGAAATCCCCGACGAATGCGATCTGATTATCCATACTTCGGACTCACTGGCCTCTTCTTCAAATTCTTTCCAGCTGTTTGAAGAAGAGTGTCTCCTCGGAATGAGTCCGAATCATTTTCTTGCAAAGGCACAATCGATCACAAGAGATATGCTCGTAAACGCGACCTTTCTCATACTTCCGCCCGAAAACACCCTCGGGGAACTGACCCGCCAGTTTTTTAAGCAGCTGAAGCTGACCCCTCCGGTCTCTATGCAATGTGACAATCAGCAGACCCTCGCCGCCTTTGTCGAGGCCGGAATGGGGATCGCCTTTTTCCCGAGTCTCACGTGGAAGGTTCCGGATCAGGGAATCGTTCTGCGAAACATCCAGAACCACACCCTGAAACGGAATATCTATCTGACGGTTGCCGACTCGACGCCGTCTGATTCGATCCTTGCTTTTCAGAAATATATAACAGCGAATACACAACGATCGTAAGAAATCGGATTACACCATAAGGCAAAAAAGCCTCCGGTCAGAATCGTTCTAACCGAAGGCTCTGTTATCAAAGAAAATGCTCTGTATTGATCACTTATTCGCTTTCGCCTCGTTGATCATCTGCGTGAGTTTTGGAACGACTTTATTCAGATCGCCCACAATACCGTAATCCGCCACATCAAAGATCGGAGCATCCTCATCTTTGTTGATCGCGATGATGTAATCGGATTCTTCCATACCGGCGACATGCTGGATCGCGCCGGAGATGCCGATTGCGAAATAGACCTGCGGACGGACGGTCTTTCCGGTCTGTCCGACCTGCATATCCTTCGGCATCCATCCGGAATCGACGACCGCACGGCTGCAGGAAACCTCGCCGCCGACTGCCTTCGCCAGATCACGCAGGATCTGGAAATTCTCCGGGCTTCCGACGCCGCGGCCGCCGGATACCAGGATCTTCGCATTCTGAATATCAACGACATCGCTGACTTTCCTGACGACCTCTTCCACCTCAACGTAACGGTTATTCGGAGTGAATCCCGGGTTGAACTCGATCACCTCCGCCTTCGCACCGCTGATCGGATCGATCTTCTGCATAACGCCCGGACGAACCGTCGCCATCTGCGGCCGGTTATTCGGGCACGCGATCGTAGCGATCGTATTTCCTCCAAATGCCGGACGGGTCATCAGCAGCTGATTATGTTTTGTCTCAACGCCTTCCTTCGGCTGAAGCGGAAAATCACCGATATCCAGCTTCGTGCAGTCCGCGGTAAGACCGGTCGCGACACGTGCGGAAACGGTCGGGCCCAGGTCGCGGCCGATCGCGGTCGCTCCCACGAGCATGATCTCCGGCTTATACTCATTGATCACAGCCGCCAGCGCGTGCGCGTACGGCTCCGTTCTGTATACCTCAAGTTCCGGATCGTCCACGACAATGACACGGTCTGCGCCGTACTCCGCCAGCTGATCCGCAAGATTCTTTACCTTGTATCCGACGAGGACCGCCGTAACCTGTGTGTTCAGGGGCTGTGCCAGCTCCCTGGCTTTGCCGAGCAGCTCGAAGGCAATGTTGCCAAGTTCGTTGTCGACCTGCTGCGCAAAGACGAATACGCCCTTATATTCTTCAAGATTCATTCTTCTTCACCGCCTTCTCAAATAATATGCTTCTCGAGCAGTTTGTCCGTGATCGCTCTTGCAGCGCCGTCCGCATCAAGATCTTTGACGATCTCGCCGGCACCCTTTCTTACCTTATCCGATGCCTTGGCAATTTTCGTCGGAGATCCTGCGAGTCCGAGGTTGCAGTCGTCGACATCCTTGAGGTCCTTTCTTCCCCAGACCGTGATGTCCGCGTCAACCGCGTCCCAGATCCCCTTCGGGGTCATATATCTCGGCTCATTCAGCTCGGAAAGAGCGGTCAGAAGGCACGGCATCTTCACCTTCAGGACATGATAACGGTCCTCGAACTGACGCTGTACGTGGAGATAGTCGCCATCCACCTTGATATCCTGCGTGTACGAGATAACCGGCAGTCCCAGGTGCTCCGCGATCTGCGGTCCGACCTGAGCGGTATCCCCGTCGATCGCCTGACGTCCGGTGATGATCAGATCGTAGTCGAGATTGCGGATCGCGCCCGCGATCGTCGTGCTGGTCGCCCATGTGTCAGCGCCGCCGAGCACGCGGTCTGTCACAAGGATCGCCTTGTCCGCACCCATCGCGAGTGCTTCCTGAAGAACATCGGTCGCCTTCGGAAGGCCCATCGTCAGAACCGTGACCTCCGCCCCGTACTGATCCTTCAGTCTCAGAGCGGCCTCCAGTCCTGCCTTGTCGTCCGGGTTCATAATCGCGAGCATCGCTGCCCGGTTCAGAGTTCCGTCCGGATTGAAGGCGACACCGCCCTTTGTATCCGGTACCTGCTTAATGCATACAACTATTTTCACAGTCCCATTCCTCCTGTTATTTTAATAAAGATCCGGAAATAACCATGCGCATAACTTCGGAAGTTCCCTCGTAGATCTCAGTGATCTTCGCGTCACGCATCATGCGTTCTACATCGTAATCTCTGATATAGCCGTAGCCGCCGTGCAGCTGTACGCACTTACTCGTCACCGCGCTCGCCGCCTCCGCCGCGAACAGCTTCGCCTCGGCCGCCTCCACGCTGTAGCGCTTCTGCGTCTCCTTCGCTTTCGCCGCCCGGTAAACCAGCATCTGTGCAGCGTCACATCTCGTCTTCAGATCTGCGATCTGGAACTGTGTATTCTGGAACTGCGCGATCGAACGTCCGAACTGCTTTCTCTCCTTGACGTAATCAATCGTCAGGTCAAGCGCGCCCTCAGCGAGGCCGAGCGCCTGGGAAGCGATACCGATACGTCCGCCGTCCAGCGTGTGCATCGCGATGTTGAACCCCTTGCCGCGCTGCCCGAGCAGATTCTCCTTCGGGATGCGGCAGTCTGTGAAGATCAGCTCATACGTAGCGGATCCGCGGATACCCATCTTCTTCTCCTTCGTTCCGAAGGTGAAGCCCGGCGTACCTTTTTCGACGATGAAAGCAGAGATCTCTTTCATCTTTCTTCCGTGTTTCTCAACGGTGCCGGTAACCGCAATGATGATATACACATCCGCATACTTACCGTTGGTGATGAAGCACTTGGATCCGTTCAGAACCCACTCGTCCCCGTCAAGGACCGCCTTCGTCTGCTGTCCCTGCGCGTCCGTTCCGGCGCCGGGCTCAGTCAGTCCGAACGCACCGAGTTTCTTTCCGGAAGCAAGGTCCGGAAGATACTTCTGCTTCTGCTCTTCCGTTCCGAACGTAAGAATCGGGTCCATGCAAAGGGAGGTATGTGAGGAAACGATAACCGCAGTCGTTCCGCAGACCTTCGCCAGTTCTTCCACACACATCACATATGTGAGCGGATCGCATCCCTGCCCGCCGTACTCTCTGGGGATCGGGATTCCCATAAATCCGTACTTTGCCATCTTCTGTACGGTCTCGATCGGGAATCTCTCCTCCTCGTCGACTTCCTGAGCAAGCGGTTTCACCTCATTCTGCGCGAAATCTCTGAACAGAGATCTCGCCATCTCGTGCTTCTTGTCCAACGTGAAATCCATGTCTGACCTCCTACTGAAAATAATTATTTAATCTGATCGGTCGGTACTTTTCCGCCGTTCGAGTAATCATAGAATCCGATGCCCGTCTTTCTTCCGAGCTTGCCGCCGCGGACCATCTTGCGCATCAGCGGCGCCGGACGATACTTCGGATCTCCCGTCTCGTGGTAAAGCGTCTCCATAATCGCGAGGCAGATGTCCAGACCGACAAGATCTCCGAGCTCAAGCGGTCCCATCGGATGGTTCGCGCCGAGTCTCATAGCGGTGTCGATCCCCTCGATATCAGAGGTTCCCTCGGACAGGACGACGACACCCTCGTTGATATACGGGATCAGGATCCGGTTGACGACGAATCCCGGAGCCTCTTTGACCTCGACCGGCGTTTTTCCGAGCTTTACCGCGATCTCTTTGATCCGGTCAACGACCTCTCTGGGGGTGTTGATGCCGACTGTAACCTCAACCAGCTTCATAACCGGAGCCGGGTTGAAAAAGTGCATTCCGATAACCGGTTTCGAAAGTCCCTTATCGATCTCCGAGATCGAGAGCGAAGAGGTATTCGTCGCGAAAATGCAGTTCGGATTTTTCACGATATGATCCTGCAGATCCGCGAAGCAGTCTTTTTTGATCTTGACATTCTCAAGCGCCGCCTCCACGATCAGATCCGCATCTGTGCACTGATCGTTCAGACCGGGATGCAGTTTTGCGATGACCGCGTCCGCCGCAGCCTGATTCATCTTTCCCTTTGCGACCCGTTTCTCCAGACCGGATTTGATCCGCTCGTAGCCTCTGTCCGCAAACTCCTGCTTGATGTCGCACATATAGACCGCGTCTACCCCGTCACACTGGGCAAAGGTCTGGGCAATTCCAGATCCCATCGTTCCGGCACCGATAATTCCAACTTTCATGATCAACCCTCCGTATATGATAAAAGCCTGTCCAACTTATTTCTTCTAATATCTTGCTATTCTTTTCACAAGGAATGATTATTTTTTATCATTCCCGGATCGCTCACTCCCGTTCCACAACGGTCGCGCAGCCCATACCTCCGCCGATGCAGAGCGTTGCAAGACCTTTCTTCGAATCTCTCTTCTGCATCTCATAGAGCAGTGTGGTGAGAATACGCGCGCCGGAAGCTCCGACCGGATGACCGAGCGCAATCGCGCCGCCGTTGACATTGACCTTGTCCATGTCGAAATTCAGTTCCTTCGCAACTGCGCAGGACTGTGCGGCAAATGCCTCGTTCGCCTCGATCAGATCCATATCATCGACGGTGAGTCCGAGTTTATCCATCACTTTTCTTGTCGCGTATACCGGTCCGATGCCCATGATCGACGGATCAACGCCTGCGAGTGCTCCGCCGAGCCAGGTAGCCATCGGCTTCACGCCGAGCTCTTTCGCCTTCTCCTCGCTCATGACGACGATCGCTGCCGCGCCGTCGTTGATACCGGAAGCGTTTCCTGCAGTCACCATGCCGTCCGGTTTAAATGCCGGGCGAAGCTTCGCAAGCGCTTCCATCGTCGTTCCCGGGCGCGGTCCCTCATCGGTGTCGACGACGACCGTTTTCTTTTTCAACTTCACTTCGACCGGAACGATCTCATCCTTGAAGCGTCCGGACTCTCTCGCCGCGCAGGCTCTCTCCTGGCTCCGGACGGAAAATGCATCCAGCTCCTCACGGGTCAGGTGCCATTTTTCCGCGACATTCTCCGCCGTGATGCCCATGTGGTAATCATTGAAGGCATCCCACAGCGCGTCATGAACCATCGTATCGACGAACGTGCCGTTGTTCATGCGGTAGCCGAAACGCGCGTTCATCGCCGCGTACGGTGCTCTGGACATGCTCTCCATGCCGCCCGCCACGACGATATCCGCATCTCCGGAACGGATCATCTGAGCCGCCATATTCACACTGTTCAGACCGGAACCGCAGACCACGTTGACCGTCACCGCCGGAACTTCAATCGGAAGTCCCGCCTTAATCGACGCCTGACGCGCGACGTTCTGACCGAGACCTGCCTGGATGACGCAGCCCATCATGACCTCATCCACCTGACCCGGCTCTACTCCTGCACGGCTGAGCGCTTCTTTGATCACGACCGCACCAAGATCGACCGCGGGTACTGTGCTGAGTTCGCCCCCCATCTTTCCTACAGCTGTACGGCACGCGCCTGCTAATACCACTTTTCTCGCCATTGAAATTGACCTCCTGAATGATTAATGAATTATTGAACCCCATTTTAAGCATAACCGAAGAAGCCTGTTTTCTGCTTCTACGGACTATCTTACACGACGCACTTTACTATGTCAAACATTATTGTTCATTTTTTAACGTTCTATTTTTAACGATGATTGCTCCGTCTCCAGATATGCATCTGTTCCGCCTCTTTGATCAGTTCGTCACGGAAATCCGGATGAGCGATGCCGATGAGCGCCTCGGCCCTCTCCCAGGTCGTCAGTCCCTTGAGATTCACCATGCCGTACTCCGTCACGACAAACATCGTATTCGTGCGCGCATCCGTGACAATGCTTCCATTCGCAAGCGTCGGGCGGATGCGGCTCTCAATTTTTCCTGTCTTTTTGTCCGTATGGGTCGAGGAGAGGCAGATGAAGGATTTGCCGCCATGGGAGGCGTATGCGCCCAAGACGAAATCAAGCTGTCCTCCCGCGCCGGAAATATTTCTTGTTCCGACGCTCTCCGCGTTGATCTGTCCAAAAAGATCGATGTCGATCGCATTATTAATGGAGATAAAATTGTCCAGCGCCGCGACCGAACGCGTCCGGTTGACGTAATCGACCGATGCGATCATCATCTCCGGGTTGCGATCGATATAGTCGTACATCTTCTGCGTACCCGCGCCGAAGGCAAATGTCTGGCGTCCGACATCGATGTTCTTGCGCTTTCCGGTGATTTTGCCCGCCAGAGCCATGTCAACCATGGAATCGACATACATCTCCGTATGAATTCCGAGATCTTTCAGATCGCTCTCGGCGATCATCGCGCCAATCGCGTTTGGCATTCCTCCGATACCGAGCTGGAGGCAGGCGCCGTCCGGAATCTCCTTCACGACGAGTTCCGCGACCTTTTTGTCGATCTCAGTCGCCGGCGCCGGAGCAGGAAGTGTATCGCAGGGCGGATTGTCCCCCTCCACGATCATATCGACATCACTGACGTGGACATACGCTCCGGTTCCCCCGAAACAGACCGGAATATTTTCATTCACCTCGAGGATGACTTTCTGCGCCTTCTCACAGACCGCGGCGAGATGACTCGCAGCCGGCCCGAAGTTAAAATACCCGTGATCGTCCATCGGCGCCACCTGAAGCACCGCGACATTCAGTTCATCCGGACTCTCACGGTAATATCTCGGAAGCTCAGAGTACCGGATCGGAGCGTAGAAGCTGAAACCCTTCGAGATCGCGCGGCGCTCGATCGGGTTCATGTGCCAGCTGTTCCAGGTCATATGAGCGGCAGGATCCTCGATCTTGAAAATCTCCGGCTCGCGCATCACGATACCGCCCCGGAAATTCACATCATGAAGCTCCGGAAGTCTCTTCGCGATCGCCGCGTCAACCGCATACGGAATCGACGTCGACCATCCGTAATCAACCCAGTCGCCGCTTTTGATAACCGCCACCGCCTGCTCAGCCGTAACCAGCTTGCTGCGATACTCATCCTGATAATTCATTTCCTGTTCCTCCTTTGATGGTTCCTTTGGTATATTGTACAAAATTTCCGCCTGCAATACCACCTTTTTCATATCTTTCTCATGATTTTGTACAATTTATGCTTCATAAAACGATGCTTTCCGATTTTCAAAAGAAAAAGGCCGCCGCAGAATACGCCTGAAGTACCGGCCGGAAGTACCGGCCGGCAATTTACGAGGTATCCATACAGCAGCCCTTCCGGCTGTCAGTTCGTTGTTTTCGTATCGATCCACAGGGAACAGTCGCCGAAGGAAAAGAAGCGGTACCGCTCTTCGACCGCATGATGATAGGCGGCCAGAACGTGATCTTTCCCGGCGAACGCGGAGACCAGCATGATCAGCGTGGACTCCGGCAGATGAAAATTCGTCAGGAGTCCGTCCATCACCTTAAACCGGTAGCCGGGATAGATGAAAATATCCGTCCAGCCGCTCTTCGGCCCGATGCTGCCGTCCTCCGCGGCAGCCGATTCAAGGGTTCTGCAGCTCGTCGTCCCGACGCAGATCACCCGGCCTCCGTTCGCCCGGGTCCCGTTGATGATGTCGGCCGCTTCCTGTTCGATCCGGTAATACTCCGAATGCATATGGTGTTCGGTGACTTCTTCGACCTTGACCGGCCGAAATGTGCCGAGTCCCACATGCAGCGTCACATGGGCGATTTTCACCCCCATGTCCTTCACCTGATCGAGCATCTCCGGCGTAAAATGCAGTCCGGCCGTCGGCGCCGCGGCGGATCCCTCATGCTTCGCGTAAACTGTCTGGTACCGGTTTTTATCCTGAAGCTTATGCCGGATGTACGGAGGCAGCGGCATCTCGCCAAGCCGGTCGAGGATTTCCTCGAAAATTCCCTCATACGTAAACTGAATCAGGCGGTTTCCGTCATCCACGATCTCGAGCACTTTTCCCTTCAGGATGCCGTCGCCGAAAACAAGTTCATCGCCGGGGCGGCATTTCTTTCCCGGACGGACGAGCGTTTCCCAGATATCATCCGGATTGCGTTTCAGAAGCAGCACTTCGATGGCCGCCCCCGTATTCGCCCTCGTCCCGAACAGCCGCGCCGGTATAACCTTCGTGTCATTGATAACCAGGCAGTCCCGATCCGTGAGGTAATCGGTCAGATGGCGGAAGCCGGTGTCCGTCACTTCCCCCGTGTATCGGTCGACGACCATCATACGGGAGGCGCTCCGGTCCGGTAGCGGATCCTGCGCGATCAGTTCTTCCGGAAGATCATAATAAAAATCACTCGTCTTCATTCTGCATTCTTCTCGGCGGCATAGATTGCCTGCCAGGCGTCCTCCTCCGCCTTATAAAACACCCGGTCCGAAACCGTCAGTTCCGGTTTTCCGTCCTTCACATCGATCTCGCTGACCGCACAATTCTTCGGAACGCCGCCCTGCCAGAAATTTCCCGGATCGGAATAAAAGGGATTCAGCAGCGCGCGCATCGCGCACCCGTGGGTCGAGATCAGGAGATTCATCGACTGATAGTCCGGGTTCGCGAGCACCTCCTTCAGGAACTCTCCGGTTCTGCGGACAACATCCGTGATCGATTCACCGCCCCTGGGCGGAACGAAGTGAAAGGGGTCCTGAAAAAACACGCTCCACTGGTCCGCCGGTATCTCCAGTTCCGGCATCATGCAGTGTTTTCCCTCCCACTCTCCGAATGCGATCTCTTCGATTCGCCGATCCTCGATCATCGGGATGTCCCGTCCCCGCGTCATGATCTCCGCAGTGTGGCGTGCACGGAGCAGCGGACTTGTGATGCACAGATCGAGCGGAACCTCCTTCATCGCTTCGGCAGTGACCTCCGCGAGATGAATTCCCTTCTCATCCAGATCCGTGCCCATCTGTCCCTGAAGACGGCGCTCTTTATTCCAAAACGTCTCACCGTGTCGGATAATAAATAATTTCATATTAAATCAGGCTTCCTTTATCAGCTACGAAGCTCGATGCCCATCTGCGACAGTCCGTTCAGAATCTTCTTCATCGCGGCTGTGATATCCGGTTCCTCGAGCGTTCTTTCTTTTGACCGAAACGTGAGCGAATATGCCATGGATTTGTATCCTTCCTTCACCTGATCGCCCTCATAGATGTCAAAAAGCGTCAGGCTCTCGAGAATCTTACCGCCTCTCTGACGGATCGTATCCTCGATCTTCTCCGCCTCGATCTCCTTCGGGACGACCATGGACAGGTCGCGCGAAACCGCCGGGAATTTCGCGATTCCCTCGAACTTGCGGTCGAACGTTGCCATCGGCACGATCTCCGGCATATCAAGGACCGCAAGCTGTACGCGGGCGCCGATCGCGTAAGATTTCGCCACCGCCGGATGAAGCTCACCCATGTATCCGATGACCCGGTCCTCATATTTGATCAGCGCCTGACGGCCGGGATGAAGGAAGGTTCTGCCGGCGTTCTTATCATAGCGGACACGCTGATGCATTCCGATCTGCCCCAGGAATTCCTCGACGACGCCTTTCATATCGTAGAAATCTCCCTCGCCGTACCAGCCCAGCGTAAACTGCATCCGCTCATCCGGCAGTTCAGTCAGCGGCAGGCTCTTCGGGATATAGATATTGCCCAGCTCATAGAGACGGACGTCCTTGTTCCGGCGGTTATAATTCGTCGACAGGGAGGTCAGAATTCCGTTTACCGACGTCGTGCGCATGATTGAGAAATCATCGCCCAGCGGGTTCGCGATTTTGATGGCGCTGCGCATCGGATCATCCGCGGCGAGCCGCAGCTTGTCGAACACCTTCGGGCTCTCGAAGGAGTAGCACATTCCCTGCGAAAATCCGCAGTATTCCGCCACGTCACGGGCCTTCTCCTCGACGCGCATCTTGAAGGTGATCTTTCCGGCTGTTGCCTCACCGGAGGGCAGCGTCGTCGGAATATTGTCATATCCGAAGAAGCGTGCCACCTCCTCGGCGATGTCGCAGCATCTGTGAATATCCTGCCGGAATGTCGGCGCGACGATCTCTCCCGTCTTCTCATCCAGCTCC
>CADBRN010000001.1 GCA_902797025.1 uncultured Lachnospiraceae bacterium | reverse complement strand
TACGGAATGCAAGCCGTACACGGTAAATCGCGAACATTTGACTGTAAACAAACCGTTTTCCCGGCTCTCACCGTGTAATTTTCACGTATACGTTTCTCGTACGCGGCCCGTCAAACTCGACGAGATAGATCCCCTGCCACGTTCCGAGCACGAGCCGCCCCTGATCAATGATGATCTGTTCGGAAAAACCGATCATGCTTGCCTTGAGGTGCGCCGCGGAATTTCCCTCCGCGTGCCGGTAGCCGTCTTCCCACGGGACGATTTTATTGATCTCCATCGTGAAATCCCGCACGACATCCGGATCCGCATTCTCGTTGATCGTGACCGCCGCTGTCGTATGCGGGATGAAGACCGTGCACAGACCGGAATCGATGCCGCTCTCCCGGACGATTCCCTCGACCCGGTTTGTGATGTCGATCATCTGTGTGTGCTTGCCTGTCCTGACCGAAAAACCTTCCACATTACGCATTGTTTTCTCCTTCCTTCTCTTTTTCAATCTGCGCCAGCAGATTTTCGTGAAGCTGCGGAAACTGTCTCTGCAGCGCGATCACTTTTCCCTCCCCGTTCAGGAAGCAGTGATCCGTCTCTCCCGATGCGACCGGCGTTCCGTCCGGCCGCGTGACCTGATAGGAAAAGCTCAGCCGCACACCGGTGTATTTCAAAATTTTCGTTGAGATCCTCACCTCGTCGCCAAACCTGGTACTTGTCTTTATTTTACACGAATAGCCGGTCACCGGCGCGGTAAGTCCCATCTCCTCGCACTCTGTATAGCCGCAGCCGATCTGTGCAAGATAATCGATCCTCGCATTTTCCATCCAGCGGATATAATTTGAGTGATGGGTCACTCCCATCTTATCGGTCTCATAATAATGAACCATATGTGAAATCGGTCTCATGCGGAGTTCCTCCCTGACTCTCCCGGCTCTTTCGTTGACAAACAATAATCCGGTTCTTATTATTTGAATAAGATCCTGTGAAACGGTTTTTACAAACTTCTCTTTGAGGTACAGCTATGGTTCGCAACATGACGGAAGGTTCTCCCCTCCCTCAGATTATCCGGTTTTCTCTCCCGCTCATGGCGGGAAATCTTCTCCAGGAGACATACAACGTCGCGGACGGCGCCATCGTCGGACGGATTCTCGGCGCGGACGCACTCGCCAGTGTCGGCGCGACCAGCAGCGTCCAGTTTCTGATTCTCGGATTCTGCATCGGCGCCTGCAGCGGATTTGCCGTGCCCGTCGCCCGGCATTTCGGCGCCGGAGATGAGAGCCGCATGCGCCGGTGCGTCTGGCACGGATCCATTCTGACCGCCGGCCTCGCGGCGGTGCTGACCCTCCTGTGTGCCCTGCTCTGCCACGGTATTCTCCGGATCCTGTCCACTCCATCGGGGATTTACAGCGACTCATACCACTATTTATTTATCATCTTTCTCGGCATCCCATTCACCTTATTATACAACTACCTGGCCGGTATTCTCCGCGCCGTCGGCGACAGCCGGACCCCCTTCCTGTTCCTCGTGCTGTCGACTTCACTCAATATCGCCCTCGATCTGTTCTGTATCGCGGTACTGAAGCTCGGCGTGCCGGGAGCCGCAGCGGCAACCGTTACTTCTCAGGGAATCAGCGGACTGGCCTGTCTGCTCCTGATCCGGCGGAAATTTAAAATCCTGCGCACCCGGCCGGAAGACCGGAAATGGTCTTCCTCTGTCGCAAAATCCATGGCAGGGATGGGACTCCCGATGGGTCTCCAGTACTCGGTCACCGCCATCGGAAGCATGGTGATGCAGGCCGCAAACAACGGCCTCGGTACACTCTACATCTCCGCATATGCAGCCGGGTACCGGCTGAAGCACTTCGCGATGTGCCCTCTTGACGCACTCGGAACCGCCCTCTGCACATTCGCAAGTCAGAATCTGGGCGCCGGAGCAACGGACCGTGTGCGGAAGGGCGTCCGCATTGGAATCGCCGTGTCTGTTATTTACGGCGCGGCCGCCGGCTTCCTGCTCGTTGTCTTCGGACGGCCGCTCTCGATGATTTTTGTGTCCTCCGATGCGTCGGCTGTCCTCGATGCCTCCGCACTTTTCGTGAAATGGTGCGGGCTTTTCCTCTGGCTCGTCGGTGTCCTTATGGTATTCCGCTATACGGTCCAGGGACTCGGTTACACCCTTCTCTCTGTCTTCTCCGGCGCGATCGAGATGGCCGCAAGGATACTGATGAGCATACTGCTCGTCCCCGTCTTCGGTTACATCGTGACCTGCCTGACCGATCAGGCCGCCTGGATCTGTGCGGCGGTCTACTCCGCCGTCATCTATACGGCAGTCATGCGCCGCGTCACGCGGCTGTTCCGTCCCGGATCCGGGGAGGCCTGAACGGAGAAGATACGCCTTCCGATTATTTGTTTTTCTTATCCCACGCGGCGAGAAGTGCCGGACTCATGAGATCCGGCGTGATCTCCCGGCACATTTCCGCATAAGCCCCGATTTCCACGATCCTCGCACCCGGACATTTTTCATGCAGATCCGAAAAGGCGCTTCCCTCCTCCCGGAGTGGAAACAGCACGGCTCCATTCTCATCGACCGCATTCAGATAATCACCAAATCTGCGGCGATATGAAACCGCAGAGGGACCGAACCTGCCCGGAAAAGGATGAAGTGCCGGTCCCATATCTCCGCGCACGATGTACCGGACTGCCTTATACGGAATTTTTCTCCGGATCATCTCACCATCCAGAATCACACGATCCTCTTCCATTGAAACCGACCAGGAGCGCTGGCAGGAACGCATCCAGAGGAACAGGAACACGAGCACAACCGGGACGATTTCCGCCGCGGCGATATACAGGCTGACCGGATACATGACGCCGCCAAGCGCCGCCCGGATCGCTGACCTCTCTGAATAAATCACCGCCAGCGATATCAGCATCGCAGCCGCCACGATGAAGCAGAACCGCTCCCACCCCGAAAGACTCTTCCAGAACCGCGCCGGATAATACGGCTTTTGCATACGAAACAGATACTGTCCCGCCTGCGTCTCTTCCGTTTTTTTCTTTTTCCTCTTCGTAACCATGCTTCTATTCTATCATATCAGGGAAAAAACGAAAACGTTCCATTCAGTGCGCAGCGGTACGCCGATCCGGAAATAAAAGGAAAGAATATTTGGGGATTGTGTTGACATCTGTTTTTCACATGATAATATATTCATATGAACAACAAGTCATTTTATTATTCATTTTCGGAGGTGACGCATTATGCCGGTTCCTTTCAAAAAGGAAGAATGCCCGACGAAGCTGCCCGACCGGATCACAGAGGAAGAACTGCTCGACATGGCCGAACTGTTCCGCCTCTTCGGCGATTCCACCCGCATCAAAATCCTGTATGATCTGACGTGCGGCGAGAAGAGTGTCTCCGAGATCTGTGAAGACCTGGAGATGAATCAGTCGGCGATTTCGCATCAGCTGAAGATTCTCCGGACCTCAAAGCTGGTCAAGGGCCGCCGCGAAGGAAAATCCATCCTTTATTCCCTTGCGGATGATCACGTCATGACGATCATCGCGATGGGCAAAGAACATGTCGAGGAATGATCACGGATCACATTTTTATTATTTTGGGGAGGCTTTCGTATGAAAAAGAAATTTTCCTGTGAAATCGATTGTGCCAACTGTGCAGCAAAAGTAGAGGACGCGGTCAAGAAGATCGACGGAGTAAAAGACGCCCGCGTGAACTTTATGACGCAGAAGTTCACACTGGAAGCCGAGGATGACCGGTTCGAAGCGATCCTGAAACAGGCTGTTCAGACGGGCAAAAAGATCGAACCCGATTTCGAAATAGACTGCTGAGCAGCCGGGATTTTCGCATTATCCGGAGGGAAACAGACATGGTTGAACACACACTGACCAAAAAGCAGAAAAAGAGGCTGCGCAAAATTCTCCTGGCCGGCGTCATCTATGCCGGCCTCATGATTCCCGATCACACCGGCGCCCTCCCTTCCGTATTCGGAAACCGGGCTGCCTCACTCTTCCTTTACCTGATCCCGTACCTGATTATCGGTTCCCCCGTTCTGCGGGGCGCCTTTCTCGGGATCAAAAACCATCAGCTGCTGGATGAACAGTTTCTGATGATCCTCGCTTCGATCGGAGCCTTTGCGACCGGCGAGACGAGCGAAGCCGTCGCGGTCATGCTGTTCTATCAGATCGGCGAGTGGTTTCAGGATTTCGCGGTTACACGCTCGCGGCGTTCCATCAAAAATCTGCTCGACATCGCGCCGGAATTCGCGAACGTCGAAGGCGCGGACGGATCCGTCAGAACCGTTGATCCGGAAGATGTCCTGGTCGGCGATACGCTCGTCATCCGCCCCGGAGAAAAGATTCCAGTCGACGGCGTTGTCACCGATGGATCCAGCCTGATCAATACAGCAGCCCTCACCGGTGAGTCCGTGCCCCGCTCCGTTTCTGCAGGGTCAGAAATCATCTCCGGATGTATCAACGGCGACGGGCTTCTGAAAATGCGCGCGGCAAAAAAGTACGACGATTCAACCGTATCCCGGATTCTCGAGCTCGTAGAAAATGCATCCGAGAAGAAATCCCGCACGGAAAATTTCATCACGCGCTTTGCCCGCTATTACACGCCGCTCGTCGTACTGGGCGCTGTGATCGTCGCATTCATCCCGCCGGTTTTCACCGGAAACTGGATGACCTGGATCTACCGGGCGTGCACATTTCTCGTAATATCCTGCCCCTGCGCACTCGTGCTGTCCGTTCCGCTGGCGTTTTTCGGCGGAATCGGGGCCGCCTCAAAGATCGGCGTTCTCGTCAAGGGTTCCAATTATCTTGAGCTCATGGCGAATCCCGGCACAGTCGTCTCGGATAAAACCGGAACCCTCACACAGGGAAATTTCAAGGTGACGCGCGTCATCTGCGCAGACGGCGTGCAGGAGAATGATCTTCTGGAAACAGCCGCTGCAGCCGAAGGCATGTCCACTCACCCGATCGCGAAATCAATCCGCGAAGCGCTCTGCGCCCGGGGCTGCTCATCCGGGATGAACACAAGCATCGTCTCTGACACAGAAAACCGGACCGGCCGCGGCCTGACCGCCACCGTTTCCGGATCAAAGGTGTACGTGGGCAATGAAAAGCTTATGGAGGAAAATCACATCAATTTCACGCCGGAAAAGAGCGGTGCCGCGACCGTCGTGTACGTCGCGAAGGATCGCCAGTATCTCGGAGCGATTTTGATCCGGGACGAAGTGAAACCGGAGGCGCGCGGGGCAATCGCCGCCATGAAGCAGGAAGGCATCAGCAGCTTTGTCATGCTGACCGGCGACCGGAAGTCCGTCGGCGACGCGGTGGGACGGGAGCTCGGCGTCGACCAGGTTTATCCGGAGCTTCTTCCGCAGGACAAGGTCGCCCGCGTGGAGGAAATGCTCGCAAAGCGCAAAGAGTCCGGCCGCAGGCTGGTATTCGTCGGCGACGGCATCAACGACGCGCCGGTTCTGACCCGGGCGGATGTCGGCATCGCGATGGGATCCATGGGATCCGACGCGGCGATCGAGGCGGCAGACGTCGTCATCATGGACGACAATCTGAATAAAATTCCCATGACTGTGCAGGTCGCGAAAAAGACCGTCCGCATCTCAAAGGAGAATATTATCTTTGCCCTCGCGGTCAAGATGCTGATCCTTGTCCTCGGCGCGGCCGGCCTCGCCGGAATGTGGGCCGCTGTATTCGCCGATGTCGGCGTCGCCGTCCTCTGCATCCTGAACTCCATGCGGCTGCTCGCATTCCGGCCCGTCCTTCCCGGCACCGCCTGATCCTTTTTCAAGGTCGATACATATAATTTCATTATCCGTTCCGATCCGGACCGGCGTCTGAAAGTACCCGGTTCCCGCAGAGACGACGCTCATGGTTTTGCCGAGCTGTCCGACTCCGTGGGAGCCGGTTTTTCCGTATAGAATCTGTGTGAAAACCGTGCATGGGAAGAACTGTCCGGCGTGGGTGTGACCGCACAGGACAAGGTCTGCGCCGCACTGTGAGGCCTCCCGGATACCCTTCGGATCATGATCAAGCACGATCACCGGTTTTTCGCGGTTCACGTGCTCCATCAGACTCTGAAGCGAGACCCGTCCGCCCGAGAGGAGGATCCCCGTCCGCCCGATCAACGTGACCGTATCGTTTTCAGCCACCTGATTATCGATCATATGGATCCCGCACTTGCTGAAGAATTGGTGAATATTCGGATCCGGCGTCTCTGTATCGTGATTCCCGAGCACTCCGTACACACCGTCACACGCCTGCATCTCTTTGAGAACAGACTCGACCTCTTCCTGATCCTGCACCTCATAGGTACCTCCGTGATTCAGGATATCTCCCGTGATCACGATCAGGTCCGGATGGCAGAGATTCACCTTTCTCACCATTTCCCCGAGGTGCTTCCCGC
This sequence comes from uncultured Lachnospiraceae bacterium, assembly GCA_902797025.1. GTDB lineage: Bacteria > Bacillota > Clostridia > Lachnospirales > Lachnospiraceae > CADBRN01. The sequence goes on along the minus strand of CADBRN010000001.1, from coordinate 6,377 downwards.
TGATCGCCGCGCCGATATGCAGATCCGAGAGATGCACGATCCGGTACGGGAACCGGCGGTTCAGCTTTGCGCATCTCAGGCGCACCGGTATGATCCGGATCCGATGTACGCGCCGGTAACCGTGCGCGACGATCAGGAGCGCAGCCACGGCTGCCGCCATTGAAAATGCGTCTCTTGGCGGCGCGCCCGGCACGCGGTGCAGAAACAGATAAAGCAGGTCGCACACCAGAAGCGCACAGAAATGATAGGTCATAAACGCGACATAAAGTCCGGACAATACGACCGCCCGACTGTACAGCGGATGAAATGTGTGATCTTCCCTGTGACGCGTATACGTCTGGAACCCGACTCCGAACAGCGCATATACAGAAACAGCCACACCGACGACCGTTTCTGCCGGGCGCGGAAAAGCCCGGGCGATCCGCAGACTGCTGTAAAGCGCTGCCGCCGCGGCTCCTCCGAATTCAATCCACCGGAGAGTCGTTTGCCAGCGCTTCTGATACGCTTTCAACCGTTTCGCGACACTTGCGTATTTCATCAATTATCACCACCCGTGTACGCGCAAGAGAGCCGCCGGAATCTGAGCGGCCTTCTGCCTCCCCATAATCCGGCGCCATTATTACAGGATCGGCGCGCCGAGGCGCAGAAGCGTGTGGCCGGCCTGTGTGATCCGGCGGTACCGTTCCACGCTCTCCCGGTCGATCCTTCTGCCCGCTCTGAACATTTCCGTCAGATCGTCCCGCACCCGGACCGTTGTCTCCCGGTCATAAATCAGAACACCATCCTCGAAGTGATGGTAGAAGCTGCGAAAATCCATGTTGATCGTTCCGACCGTACACATCTCGTCATCACACGCAAACTGCTTCGCATGATTAAACCCCGGCAGGTATGCATAGACCCTGACCCCCTTCATGACGAGATCATCACAGTACGCGCGCGTCACCGCATATACGATCCGTTTGTCCGGCCTGCCCGGAATCGCGATCCGCACGTCGACGCCCCGCTCCGCCGCCGAGGTCAGTTCACGCGTCATCTCGTCGGTCAGAATCAGATACGGCGTCGAAATATAGATATACCGTTCCGCCGCGCGGATCAGATTCATATAAACCTCTTCCCCTGTCCGTTTCATGTCGAGCGGCGTATCCGCATACGGCTGGACAAGCGTCTCCGACGGACCCGCTTCTTTCTCATACAGATCCACATCAAGATAACGGTCAAGATCGCCGTCCGTGCCGTTGATCGAATTCCACATTTCCAGAAACAGCACCGTAAAACTCCGGACCGCGCTGCCGGTCAGACGCACGCCGGAATCCTTCCACCAGCCATAGGGACTTGTCCGGTGAAAATATTCATTTGCCAGATTATAGCCGCCGGTAAATCCGATCTTCCCGTCGATCACCATCATCTTTCTGTGATCCCGGTTCGCCATAAATACGTCCAGAATCGGCAGCATCGGATTGAAGCGGCGGCACTGAACGCCCATCGCGTTCATCTCACGTTCAAAATTATGCGGCCGCAGAGAAAAATTGCTGCCGAGATCATCGTAGATCATCCGTATCTCGACGCCTTCCTCCGCTTTTTTCTTCAGAAGGTGTTTCAGTTCTTCAAACGCACCGCTCTCCTCGATCGCATAATATTCGATAAAAATGTACTGTTCCGCATCCCGGACCGCCTCGAGCTGTGCCTCGTACGCCCGGGCTGCGTCATCATAAAACCGGACATCCGTGCCCCGGTAAACCGGATATCCGGACCTGTGCAGAAGATAATACGCCTGCCGGTACAGCTTCAGATGACGCCTCTCCAACGTGCGCATGACGTCCGGATCCTGACGGAGAAGCACATGATACCGCTCTTCCACGGCTGAAAATCTCCGGCGCATTCCCGGCGTCCCGTTGTGGTGACCCAGAAGCAGATACATCACAACGCCGAACAGAGGAACCGCGGCGATCAGAACCATCCATGGCATCTTAAATGCGGAATTCGTCTCGCGCCCGTAAATGTAGAGGATGATCAGGAACGGAATATATGTGTACAAAACGCTGATCCACGGCGCGTATTTCCGCACCAGATTCACCAGAACGATGAACCACCAGCACTGGACCGCGATCGCCGCAAGGACCAGAAGAAGCCGGATCATACCGTTTCTGAATAACCGCCTGCTCTCCGCCCGCATTGTCAATCATCTCTCTTCAAGCGGCACGTACGTTCCTGTATCGCAGATGTTGAGATATGCCGGCCGGATGATCTTATCCACGTTGATCAGCTCCTCGAGCCGGTGCGCGCTCCATCCCACGATTCTCGCGCAAGCGAAAATCGGCGTGTAGAGCTCAAGCGGCAGATCCAGCATGCTGTAGACAAATCCACTGTAAAAATCGACATTTGCACTGACGCCCTTGTACATATGGCGCTCTTTTCCGATCACCTCCGGCGCGAGACGCTCCACCAGAGAATACATCTGATAATCTCTCATTCTTCCCTTCGCATCCGCGAGACGCTCCACATACTTCTTGAAAATCAGCGCGCGCGGATCCGAAACAGAGTAAACGGCATGACCGATCCCGTAGATCAGTCCCTGGTGGTCAAAAGCCTCTTTATTCAGAAGCTTTTTCAGATAAGCCGCGACCTCTTCCTCGTCCGTGATATCCGAAACATTCGCCTTCAGATCATCAAACATCCGCACGACCTTGATATTTGCGCCGCCGTGTTTCGGCCCTTTGAGCGATCCGAGCGCCGCCGCAATCGTCGAATACGTATCCGTTCCGGAGGATGTGACGACGTGTGTCGTGAAGGTCGAATTGTTGCCTCCGCCGTGCTCGGCATGAAGGACGAGGGCGAGATCCAGGACCTTCGCCTCAAAATCTGTATACTGTTTGTCCGGACGGAGCATCCGCAGGATATTTTCCGCCGCGGACAGTTTCTTTCTCGGCGCATGAATATACAGGCTCTTGCCGCAGTGATCGTGATTGTACGCATGATAGCCGTAAACCGACAGCATCGGAAATACCGCGATCAGGTTCAGACACTGACGCAGCACATTCGGAAGTGAAATGTCATCCGCATTCTTATCATAATAGTAAAGTGTCAGGACACTTCGTGAGAGGGTATTCATCATATCGTGCGCCGGCGCCTTCATAATAACATCCCGCGTAAAATTCTTCGGAAGCGCACGCTGGTTTGAGAGCAGTTCGCAGAAATCCTCCAGCTGCCCCTTCGTCGGCAGTTTTCCGAACAGAAGAAGATACGTGATCTCCTCAAATCCGAACCGGTCTTCATTAAGAAATCCACTCGTCAGATCATTGATGCTGATGCCGCGGTAATACAATTCGCCCGGGCACGGGATCCTCTTCCCGTCCACATTTTTAAACGAAACAATGTTGGAAATATTCGTGAGTCCGGCACGGACACCGTTTCCGTTTACGTCGCGAAGTCCTTTTTTGATATCATATTCTGCATAGAGCTCGCGCGGAATTCCGGTATTCTCTCTGCAGATTCCTGCAAGTTCATTCATTTCCGGGGTTACTAATGTCTGAAAACTCATCGTTTCACCTCCATATCTGCCGCCCGAAGGCGGGGTAGTCCGTCTTCCTGTCAATAAAGGGATAATAATATAGCATAGCTGAATTATCAACAAACATTTTGTGAACATTTCGCCATCATTCGTCATGTTTTACAATTTTTTACCGTTTCACCGCCGTAAACAGATCACTCTTCAGGATATCGGCGAGCAGATTGTGCGCGGACTCGTACAGCCCGAATTTATCGTTCTCCGCCCCTTCTTTGCCAAGATAGATATAACCGAACATCCCGAGAAAAATAAAGACGCTGAGCTTCTCCGGAGGATAATTCGGCTTGAGCTGCTGAAAATATTTTTCGATCAGCATCGTAATATTATTGACCATAAAATGAAAATACGGGGGGAGAAGACTTGTATTCTGATCCAGTCTTGTATTCTCCCTGAAAATATTTTCGTTCTTCTGGTGCAGCTCGATAAAACAGTCCAGAAGGTTCTGATAGCTGATCGCCGGATCATCCGCCTGATTGTGTTTCTGCAGCTCCTGGAAGCGGTGCTCCAGCTCAAGATTCATATCAGAAAACAGCTCTTCAAGCAGCGCATACTTATCATTATAATAGTTGTAAAACGTGATCCGGCTGGTCATCGCGCGCTCACAGACCTCCTTGACCGTGATCTTCTCGAACGGCATCTCTCCCATCATTTCCCGCATTGTCTGCTTCAGATTCCGCTTTGTCTTGATGACGCGCCGGTCTACGCTGTTTTTCATGATCTCCTCTTTTCCCGCCCGCAGAACGACTTCGTTTTCCCATTTATCCTCAAGTGTCCAACCGCGGCCGATTTAATTATACACGCGTACTGGTTTGTATACTTATTTTCCGTTTTCCCCGATTTGTGTATTTGCAATTGCAAATTTCATCTTATATAATTCGGACATCTCATATGTGTATTTAATATAACACCTGTTAATATTTTTTTCAATCAGGAGGATACAAAACTATGGCAGCAGATTTAGCCCATGCGGCAGAGCGGAAGGCTTTTGAACTGGTCCTGAATTCGCTCGGAAAAAAAGCAAAGAAAAACCGTCACGAAGGATACGTCGAGGTCGTCAATGCGATGCAGAAGGTGCTGGGAGACGGATGGCCCGCAGAGGCGTACGACCGCCTTCGCGCCACATTCAGCAAGGGCGGCAAGTACGCGAACTTCTTCGACCGTCTTCTCGACACAACCGATCCGGAATACCTGAAGGGACTGATGATGTCCTTCGGATATGAAGCGGCTCTTTCCGGATTCCGCAGAACGAGAAAAGTCAGCAAGAAACTCGGCATGCCGATCCCGTGGGTCATCCTGTTCGACCCGACGAGCGCATGCAATCTGCACTGCACCGGATGCTGGGCTTCCGAGTACAGCAGGACGCTTAATCTCTCCTACGAGGATATGGAAAAGATTGTCACAGAAGGAAATGAACTCGGCATCCACGCCTTCATCATGACCGGCGGCGAACCGATGGTCCGCAAAAAAGACATCATCCGGCTCGCTCAGGCGCATCCGGACAGCGGATTCATGCTCTTCACGAACGGCACGCTCGTGGATCAGCCCTTCATCGACGAGATCAAGAAGAGTAAGAACATCATTTTCTCCATGAGCATCGAAGGCCTGGAAGACGCGACCGACGGCAGACGCGGAAGCGGCGTGTTCCAGAAAGTGATGGGCACGATGGATCTGCTTCACAAAAACGGCATCCCGTACGGAACGTCCATCTGCTACACAAGCGCAAACTACAAGGCCGTCACCAGTGATGATTTCCTGGATTTCCTGATTGAAAAAGGCGTCGCCTTCTCCTGGTACTTCCACTTCATGCCGGTGGGCAATGATGCGACGACCGAACTGGTACCGACTCCCGAGGAGCGGGAATATATGTACCACCGCATCCGCGAGGTCCGCGGCTACGAAGGCGGCAAGGAAATCTTCCTTATGGACTTCCAGAACGACGGCGAATTCGTCAGCGGATGCATCGCCGGAGGAAAATATTACTGCCACATTAACCCGAACGGCGATGTGGAGCCGTGCGTATTCATCCACTACTCCAGCGCGAATATTCACGACATGAGTCTGCTCGACTGCCTGCGCCAGCCGCTGTTCAAGGCCTACCAGAGCGCGCAGCCGTTCAACAAGAACCTGCTGCAGCCGTGTCCGATGCTCGAGAACCCGCAGAGACTCCGCCAGATGGTCAAAGAATCCGGCGCGAAGAGCACGGATATGATGAGTCCGGAAGATGTCGATCACCTCTGCTCAAAATGCGACGAATACGCGAAGGAATGGGCGCCCGTCGCAGACAGACTGTGGGCTTCCAATCATCCGGGATATCAGCCGGATCCGAACGAAGCGCCCGTGTAAAATAATACTGGGTATCTGTTATCATACCGTTTTTTCAGACTTCCGCGGTCTTCTTGCGCAGAGAAGGCCGCGGAAATTTTGTATGTATACATTACTAATATTTGTTTGTAAAAACAGTGTCAGGTATTTGTATTTTTTCTGCACCCCTTGTATTTTCTCAATACATTTTCATGTAGACAAATTGTCTGAAATCATTGTGCAATTTATCCATCCGACGGCAAAACTCCTCCGGAAGTGTGCGTTCAATGTGCCTAAAACCCCGTTAAATACTTGTGTTCTCTACCGGTGAATCGTCAATCTGTTATTGCATTCACAATTCGTTTATAGTAATATATGTTCAGGACGCTAGCTGGTAAAAATGCGCTTTTTTTATGTATTTTCTTACCAGGCAGGCATTATACTTAAGGAGGTATAGTTATGGAACTAAAGTTATCCCGTGAACAGGAACTGGTCCGCAAGATGGTCCGGG